>JABDLU010000027.1 GCA_013002865.1 Acidimicrobiia bacterium | reverse complement strand
ATCCGCCCGGAGCGATCCTGCAGCACCCCAAAGCTCAGTTTGCCGAGGTTCCGCATACCCATGATTCGGCCCGCCACCGACACCGCATCCCCGGTCGAGGTTTCCGGCTCCAGGTCCGGGTACCGGGTGTGAAGCTCGGCGGCCTCGGCGGTGGGGCGGAAATCCACCGGGTAGGCGCCGCCCGAGGCCCGCCACGCGTTCAGTTTGGAGAGTCGCTCCTCGTGCTCGGTGGTCATTGGTTCATCTCGGCAATCAACCGCAGCCCGTGCAGCGTCAAGAACTCATCAACGGTGTCCACCGACTCACAGTAGGGAACGATCGTCGACGCCAGGCCGCCGGTAGCCAGCGTCATCGTCTCACTGCCCAGCTCGGCGAGGATGCGGTTCATGATCCCGTCCACCAGCCCGGCGTGCCCGTACAGCAGGCCGCTCTGGATGGCTTCGACGGTGCCCTTGCCGATCACCGAGCGCGGCGGAGTCAGCTCGACTCTCCGCAGGGCGGCGGTCGCCCGGATGAGCGCCTCCTGAGAGACCTCGAGCCCGGTGGAGATAACTCCCCCGATGTATTCGGCGTCGCGGCTGACAACGTCGAAGTTGGTCGACGTGCCGAAGTCGACGACCACCGCCGGCGTCCCGTACAGGCGGGCGGCGGCCACGGCGTTGACGATTCGATCGGCCCCCACCTCGCGGGGGTTGTCGATCAGGATGGGGATGCCGGTCTTGACGCCGGGCCCGACGACGGTGACCGGCCCGTCGGCCAGGAACGGCGCAACGTCACGCAGGGCCTGGGTGGCGGGTGGGACGACACTCGAGATCGCCACCGCGGTCAGGCGAGCCCGCCCGTAGCCCTCCATCTCCAGCATGCCGCCGAGCAGGAGCCGATACTCGTCGCGGGTGCGGCCCCGCACCGTGGTCACCCGCCAGTGAGCGGCCAGATCTGAACCGTCGAAGACGCCGAGCACCGTCTCGGTGTTGCCGACGTCGATAACCAGTAGCACTCAGCCGCCCTCCAGGACCGATGGACCGTCGAGGCGGACCCCCCGGTCGACGATCACGTTGTCGCCCACCACGCTAAAGGCCACGTTGTCGATGAGGCGGGTTTCACCGACCCGGACGGCCACGGCGAGAAACGAATCGGCGGAAAGGGTGGACACCGGCTGGACGGTGGCTGCATCGGCCAGGGAGGCGTACTCCAGCGTGAGCCGGCCCCGCTCGGCCGCTGCGCGACGCACGATGGATTCGAGCGTGGCGCCATCGCGTTCGCCTGCCTCGACCGCGTCGGCGGCGGCAAACAGCCCGGCCGACAGTGCCGCAGCGGCCTCTCGCTCGGACGTGCTCAAGAATCGATTGCGCGACGACAGCGCCAGCCCGTCGTGCTCCCGCACCGTCGACACCGGAACGATGTCCACCGGGAAGGACAAGTCGGCGGCCATGCGCTGGACGACGGCCAGCTGCTGGGCGTCCTTGCGGCCGAAGAAGGCCCGATCGGGCTGAATACCGGCGAACAACTTGGCGACCACCACCGCCACACCATCGAAGTGGCCGGGTCGATGGCGGCCCTCGAGTTGCTCGGTCAGGCCATCGACCCGGATCGAGGTCATCGGCGGCAGCTGCGGATACATCTCGTCGATCTCCGGCGTGAACAGCACGTCCACGCCCGCTCCGGCGGCCAGACCGGCATCGCGTTCGACGTCGCGGGGGTAGCGATTCAGGTCGTCGGGCTCACCGAACTGCAGCGGATTGACGAAGATGGAGGCGACCACCGTGTCGCACTCGGCGGCTGCCGCGCTCATGAGTGACAGGTGACCCTCGTGCAGGTACCCCATCGTCGGCACCAGTCCGACCCGGCCGGCGGCCGCAGCCCGCACACCATCAAAGGTGTCGACGACGATCACTCGAACACCTCCCGGAACTCCTCTTCGCGGCCGGCCAGCCGGGCGACCGCCCGCCCCATGTCGGTGAAGCCGGGCCGCAGCTCCGGTGCAGCGGCGGTGATCGCGGCGACCTGGCGCCGCACCGTCGAGATGTCGCCGCGGGCGATCGGCCCCGTCAGCGCGCTCCCCGGCCCGATCGTCAGGGCGTTCTCCGTGACGGCCCGCACCAGCGGAGCCGCAGCCTCCCAGGGCGCTCCGGCCGCCCCAAACAGCCGCTCGGCCAGCGCCAGGCTCGCCACCACGTAGTTGGCGGCTGCGGCGGCACCGGCGTGATACAGCGGAAGATCCACTTCGCTTAGATCGAAGGGGGTCATCGACAGCGAGGCGGCCAGCTCGGTGAGCACTTCGCGGAAACCGGGATCGGTCGCGCTGATCCCGACCCACGCCCCGGCCAGCCGGCGGCTGCCGGTTTCCGGATCCGGCAAGGTCTGCAACGGGTGGAAAGTCCCGGTTGCTATGCCGGGGCGGGCGATGGGTTCAAGCACTGTTGCGTCGAGCGACCCGGACAGATGCACGGCTCCCCGGACGCCGATGGCCCTCGCCGCCAGGCGGTCTGCCACCTCACCGATGGCGTCGTCACGCACCGCGATGAGGAGCAGGTCGGCAGCGGGAAGCAGCTCGTCCCAGGACAAGGCGACGCTGTCGAGCTGGCGGGCGGCTTGGTCGGCCGGGGAGCGTCCCAGCACTCCCACGATCTCGTGCCCGCCTGCCGACGCCGCCCTCGCTACCGAAAGCCCGGCCCTCCCGGGCCCGACCAGGATGATTCTCATGGGGGCAGATTACGGCAGCGGCTGCCGCGCCCCCTACCGGGGCCCCGTGCCCACGGCCCGTCGCACCGAGCGAAGCAGCCGGTTCCAGAAGCCGTCCTCCCAGGCGCCGATCCGCGCAACGGCCTGATCGTCGACTCCGTCACGCAGCGAGGACAGGGCGGTTCCATCGGGCAGGGAAGCATCGGGCCAGATCTCGAGGAGCGGCTCCAGCACGAACCGCCGATTGGCAATCTCGGGGTGGGGGACGGTGAGCCCGGCCATATCGATCGCCTCGCGACCGTAGAGCAGGAGGTCGAGGTCGAGAGTGCGCGGCCCCCACCGCTCGGCCCGAATCCGCCCGGACGCTTGCTCGACGGCCAGCAACCGCGCCAACACATCGGTGGGGGGCGCATCGGTAGAAAAGGTCGCCACAGCGTTGAGGAAGGGCCCCTGTTCGACGGGACCGACCGGGGCGGACTCGTACAACGACGAAACCGCCTCCAGCTGCCACGACCGGGCGAGCGTGCGGCGCGCTTCGTCGAGGTGGTCACGCCGGTCCCCCAGGTTGGAGCCGAATCCGATGGCAACGCGGACCATGGCGGCCCTCCTCGAACGGACGGCTATTCGACCAGCGTGGCGCTGACCAGGCGGCGCCCTTCCGGACCGAGCGGGCGTCCGGCGATCTCCTGAATCGTTGCTGTGGCCATGATCGGATCCTCGATCAGGCCGGAGCGGATGAGGTAGCCCCCCATGAACCCGACCAGGGTGTCGTCCAGATGGTCACGGTGCACGAGCAGCACGTTGCGCGGGTCGTCGAGAATGCGCTCGAGGGTTCGGAACACCACCTCCGCCTCGGCGTCCTCGTACTCGGTGGGCAGCGAGACATGGTGAGCACGGATACCGGCCTCCCGGTACGAGGCGAGATTCTGGTTGCCTTCCAGCAGGGACAGCACGTCGGTGATACCGGCTTCCCGCAGCCAGTCGAGCTCCTCGGAGCGCCGTACCCGGCGATGCTGCAAGCCCTGGCCGCCGATCCGCTCGGAGAGGGCCAATCGGCGGGCAATGACCCACACGAAACCGCGCGGCTCCAGACCCGCCATCAGACGGTCCCCCGCATGATGGCTTCAACCGTTCGCGCGATCTGCGTTGTAAAGCCCACGTTGTGCACCCGCACCGTGGCAACCCCTTGCTCGATAGCTAGAGCTACGGTAGCGCCCGTTGCCGGGTCGCGCTCGGCGGCGGGGCCGCCGTGGCCGAGGATTCGGCCCAGGAAGCCCTTGCGGGAGGTCCCGAGCACCACCGGATAGCCGGTTTCCACGAGGACGCGCAGGTTCCCCAGCAGGGTCAGATTGTGGTCGATGGTCTTGCCGAAGCCGATACCCGGGTCGATGGCGATCGCTTGGCGGGCAATTCCGGCCCGCTCGGCCTCCGCCGCCCGGTCGACGAGGAAACCGGTGACCTCGCCTACCACGTCGTCATACTGCGGGTCGTCCTGCATCGTGGCCGGTTTACCCCGCATGTGCATGATGACGACGCCGGCGTCGGCCGCCGCCACGACACGCTGCATGTCGGGATCGGTCAAGCCGGTGACGTCGTTGACCACGACTGCCCCGGCGTTCAACGCCGCCTCGGCTACCTCCGGCTTGTACGTGTCCACCGAGGTTGTGACGCCCTCGGCGACCAGCCGCTCGATCACCGGGATGACCCGGGGCAGCTCCTCTTCGACGGGCAACGGCTGGGCTCCCGGCCGGGTCGATTCGCCGCCGACGTCGATGAAGTCGGCTCCGTCGCCGACCAGCCGCAGGCCGTGCGCCACTGCCTGATCGGTGGTCTGAAGGGTGCCGCCGTCGGAGAACGAATCCGGCGTCACATTGACGATGCCCATGATGGCCGTGCGAGACCCATCCCACAGTGATGTTCCGGCAGCCGTCCAGGTCAGCTCGGGCTGCCTTCGACGGGCAGGGGCGGGGCGATGCCCTCGGAGGAGAGGTCAACGCTGTCGGCCTGGCGGGTGTCCGGCGGCTCGATGCGCCCGCCCCCATTGGCGGCGTAGATCCACTTGCCGACCGGAGCAAACACCTCGGCGACCTCTGCGCGATCGAGGGTTTCGTGCTCCATCAGCTCCTTGGCGAGCCGGTCGAGCACATCGCGGTGGGTGGTCAGGATGGCCCGCGCCTCATCGTGGGCCTGCGTGATCAGCTTGCGCACTTCGGTGTCTATCAGCGAGGCCAGCTCGTCTGAGTAGTCCTGATGCTGCACGTAGTCCTTGCCCAGGAAGACCTCACCCTGATTGCTGCCGTACTTCATGGGCCCGAGCTGGTCCGACATGCCGAACTCCATCACCATCTTGCGGGCCAGGTTGGTGGCCTTTTCGATGTCGTCGGCGGCGCCGGTTGAGGGATCTTTGAAGATGAGCTCCTCGGCGGTGCGCCCTCCCAGCATCATGGCCAGGCGGTCGACCATCTCGGACCGCCTGGTGATGTAGCGGTCCTCGGTCGGCAGGGCGAGGGTGTGCCCGAGCGACATGCCGCGCGGGATGATCGTCACCTTGTGGATGGGATCTCCGTTCGGAACGGCGTGACCGACGAGGGCATGACCGCCCTCGTGGTAGGCGATGACCAGTTTCTCGTCCTCGCTGATGAGGCGGCTCTTGCGCTCGGGGCCGGCCACGACCCGGTTGATCGACTCTTCCAGCTCGTCCATGGAGATCTGGGTCTTGCCATGGCGGGCGGCCAGGATGGCAGCCTCGTTGATGAGATTGGCGAGGTCAGCGCCGGTGAAGCCCGGAGTCTGACGGGCCAGCACTTCCAGCTCGATGTCATCGGCGAGTGGCTTGCCTTTGCTGTGCACCTCGAGGATGGCGATCCGGCCTTTCAGGTCGGGGCGGTCGACGATGATCTGGCGGTCGAACCGGCCCGGGCGCAAGAGCGCCGGATCGAGGATGTCGGGACGGTTGGTTCCGGCGATCAGAATCACACCGAGGTTGGCGTCAAAGCCGTCCATTTCGACCAGCAACTGGTTGAGGGTCTGCTCACGCTCGTCGTGGCCGCCGCCCAGGCCCGCGCCGCGATGGCGGCCGACGGCGTCGATCTCGTCGATGAAGACGATGGCCGGCGCCTGAGCCTTGGCCTGTTCGAACAGGTCACGCACCCGGCTGGCACCGACACCGACGAACATCTCGACGAAATCCGAGCCGGAGATCGAGAAGAAGGGCACGCCGGCCTCGCCGGCCACGGCGCGGGCGAGGAGGGTCTTCCCGGTTCCGGGGGGCCCGAAGAGCAGCACGCCCTTGGGGATCTTGGCCCCGATCTGGCGGAACTTCTGCGGGTTCTGAAGGAAATCCTTGATCTCCTGGAGTTCCTCAACGGCCTCGTCGATGCCGGCGACATCGTCGAATGTGACCTTGGGCTGGTCCTTGGTCACCTGCTTGGCCTTGGCTTTGCCGAACTGCATGACCCGGCTGCCGCCACCCTGGGCCTGCATGATCACAAAGATCATGAACCCGAAGATCAGGATCCACGGCAGCAGCCCGATCAGGAGCTCGATGATGGTCGTGCCCTCCTGGTCGACGTCGAAGTCGACTCCGGCTTCCTGCAGCCGCATGTCGAGATCGGACTCAGACTCGTCGGGATAGGGCGTGCGGAAGTCGGTCTCACCGTTCACGGCCGATTTGAAGGTGCCTTCGGCGACGTTGCTCTCGGCGAGGATGGTGACCGTTTCGACGTTGCCGTCGTCGATTTGTGCGAGCAATTCGGTGTATTTGACCTCAGCCGGTGCGTTCGCACCGGACATGATCGACTGCACGACGATCGCCAGCACGACGATCACGCCGAGGTAGATCAGGAAGTTGCGAACGGTTCGACTCACGATGTCCTATCTCAATGGGGGCGCAGCCGCCCGGGCTGGTTGGTTCACGGTAGTCGTCAATGGTAGGTAAAAGCGTCGGCAACCGACAGGCCAACCTGAACGCGTCCGCTCAGATTTCTGGCAGGTCGGATTCGTCGAGCACCGTCACATATGGCAGATTCCGGAAGAGGCCGGCGTAATCGAGCCCGTAGCCGACGACGAAATCGGGCGGAATGTCGAACCCCCGGTACTTGACGTCGATCGGGATCTGCTGGATCCCCTCTTTGACCAGCAGGGCGGCAATCTCCAGGGAGGCGGGTTGTCGGACCCGCAGATTCTCCAGCAGGTAGTGCAGCGTGAGACCGGTGTCGACGATGTCCTCCACGATCACCACGTGGCGGTCTGAGATCTCCTGGTCGAGATCTTTGAGGATGCGGACCACGCCGGACGACTTGGTGGCGTCTCCGTATGAAGAAACCGCCATGAAGTCGAACTCGACCGGCACCTGGATGGCACGGGCGAGATCGGCCATGGTGAGGAAAGCGCCCTTGAGGATGCCGACCAAGAGGAGCTCCTTGCCCTCATAGTCGGCCGATATCTCGGCCCCCATCCGGGTCACAGCCTCTGCGATTTGCTCTTCGGTGACCAGGACGGTGCCGAGCGTGTCCATCAGAATCCTTCCGCGATTGCGACGCGCGCCACAAGGTAGCGCGCGGTCTGCGGGGTCCGCCACGCCCAGGCGGCCGCTCGCACGCCGGGAATCAGCGCAACCCGGCCCCCGGCTTCGACGACCGGATAGCGCGCCCGGTATCGGGTAGGAATGCCGGCCTCGGCAAGGGCGTCGCCCACTCGTTTGGAGCCCGCCCCCAGCTCGATACGATCGGCGGCGACGGCGGCCCTGACCGCCGCTTCGCCACTGACAACTCCTGCATCGAGGACATGCCGGCGGTTACCCAGCACGACCGGGGCCCGCTCGACCAGTTCGACGGTCACCCGCCACCGATCGAACACGACCGAGCCCGGCAGCTTCATGCCGACCGGAGGTGCGGGCGGGGGCGGGCCGGTCGAGATGACGAGCATCGGACCTTCCCGGCCGACGGTCAGGCCCCCTTCCAGTTCCGCACCGGCCCGCCGGCCCGAAGCCACGGCGGCAGTCGCCTCGACCTCGTCGTAGGAGCCACCGTGGGGACCCCTGACCGTCCGGATGGCCCGTCGGATCACCCGGTTCGCCACCGGCCCCGGAAGAACCGCAAGTGCCGTCGCCGGCACCGCCGCCGCCTCACCGTCGAATTGCAGCGGGATCCGCTCGGCCGCCTCCTCGAGCAGGGCGTCATCGGCCCCCATCAGCACGGCGGTGCGGCTCAGGGCATCGCGCAGCTGCGGGTTGTAGTCGGCTTCGAGCTGCGGAATCAGCTCGGTGCGCAGCCGGTTGCGGCGGCGCCGTAGTGAGCCATTGTCGGGATCGTCGAAAAACGGCAGGCCGAGCGCCCGGGCCGCTCGACGAGTATCGGCCCGGCTCACCGCCAGCAGCGGGCGTACCAGCCGGCCGCGTTGAGCCGGAATCCCCGCCAGGCCTCCCGCCCCCGCCCCGCGCAGCAGGTTGCCGAGAACCGTCTCGGCCTGATCGTCGGCGGTGTGGCCGGTGAGGATCCACTCGTCAGGCTTGGCAGCATCCACCAGGGCGGCGTAGCGGGCCGACCGGGCGGCATCCTCGAACGACGGCACTCCTTCGTCGACCGGAGCCGCCCGCACGTCGAAGGACAGCCCGACGGCTGCGGCAATCTGCTCGGCAGCTTCCCGGAGCCGGCCGGAGGCCGGGAGCTGGTGATCGACGAACACGGCCCGGGCGGGTTCTCCGTTCTGGGACGCCACCCAGGCGAGAATTGCACTGTCGGCGCCGCCGGAGAGACCGATGAGGGCTGGGCCGGCCGGCAGCGTGACCCGTGCGGTGACCGGCTCGGGTAGCGCTACGCCACCCGGCGCAGCCATTGACCCGGGTCGTTGATCTCGGCCAGCGTCGGGAGCGCCTCCGGTCCCGCCCAGGCCCGGTCGAGGGTTTCCCACCCGGCTTCGCGCTCGACGGCCAGGACGAACCGCTCCCCTTGCTCGTACTGGCGCATCTTCATCTCCAACCCGCTGATGCGCAGGAATGTGGCGGTTCGGGGATCCTTGCGGCGCTGCTTGAGCACGGCGGCCATGCGCTGCTGGGAGCTCAGCTCGCGCCGGCCGATGCGGTCCATCACGACGTGCCCGTGGCCTTCCAGCAGCGACATCAGCGCCTGCACCCGCTCGAGGAGGTCCTTCTGGGATGAACTGGCGAACAGGCCGAAGAGGCCGGTTTCCCCGATGAGCGGCTCGCCCTCCTCGTTGGCCTTCCGTACCTCGTTCATCACTCGTGCCCAGCGGCCGGGTTCGGGAACGGCCGAGGCAACCAGCTCACCAACGAGGTCGAGAAAATATCCTCGCAGCCACGGCACGCCGACGAACTGGAGCCGATGGGCACATTCGTGCAAGGCGATCCACAGCCGGAACTCGTGTGGCCGGAACTGGTTGGTGCGTTCCATGGAGAGGACGTTGGCGCCGACCAGATAGACCACGTCACCCTTGTCGGTGTCGCCCGGCAGGACCAGCTCGTATTGGCCGAGCACTTTGCGTGCCAGGAAGCCGAGCACCGCCCCCATTTCGGCGGCAACGAGGCGGGCACCGATCGGGTTGGTTTTCGTCATCCGTTCTTCGGCCGGGGCGAGCAGCCGCGAAAATACCGAGACATTGGTCTCGGCCCATTCCCGCCGGGTCACCACGGCGACCTCAGGCACGCCGACCGAGGCGAGGCGGGTTTCGGCTTCGACCATGTGCGCAGCTTCGGCGACTACGCGGTCGGCTTCACGGGACAGCAGATCGGCGTGGTAGGTCCCCTCCAGGGGATAGGTACCGGCGAATCGGGACGCCACCCGAACCGCCAGGTCCCAATCGATCATTCGGCGTCGCGGACCCGGTATTTGCGGTTGAAGCCCAGCTGGTACCAGGCGAAGAGCCCGACAACGAGCGCCAGGGTCATGACGAGCAGCGTCGGGACGAGGAATCGGAAGGTCCAGGCGTCGTCTTCAGGTGCCCCCTCCGAGTCGTCGATGACCACGGCCGGCTCTTCCTGAGCGAGCTGGGTCGGGACATCAACCGACGGAGTGAGTGCCTGCGCAGGCAACGCCACCGCCATGAACAACATGAGGATGGCAACGAACCGTTTCATGGAGAGGAGGTTAGTTGGCGTTGGGGGGTTGGAGGTTGCAGGAGGGGAATTGCCGATGGCCATCGGCTATCAGCAATCGGCTATCGGCTATCGGCTGTCGGCCAGAGTGGGGAAACCGGCGGGTTCGGGCCACCGACCACTGACCATCGACCACTGACCGCCGGCTGGCCGGCGACAAACGAAACCCCGCCGGGGATCCCGGCGGAGTTCCTGCTCGCGTTGGTTAGGGCCGTTGACCGTCGACAGTTGACCGTCGACCGCTCTGACCGTCGACTCGAGTAATCGAGGCCTAGGCCTCGATTACTCGGAAACGATTCGCCCGCGGAGGCGGGGGAAGCGGGTCGGGGCGTGCTGAAAGCAGTGCTCCCGGCGGTTGTATTGCGACAGGCGGGTAGTGCAGCCTTTTTCGACGCACACGCGGCCTGATTGATATGTTCGGGAAGGGCGAACACCGCCACGTATGCGGTTGCCCTTAAGGGTTGAATCACTCATAGTTTGGTTGACCCCCTGGGGAACAGGACGTTCGGCTATTCGCCGGCGGTCCCCTCAGCTGTCTCTTGATGTAATAACGCTCGGAGGCGGTCAAAAAGTTCCGAAGGAATTTCCTCGTCCCCGGCGCACGAGCGTTTTACGAGGAGCATCAACCGCTCCTCGAAATGAAACGAATCGGCGCATGGCGGGCATTTGCGCAAATGCCACTCGATTTTGGACCGGCGAACGGCTGTGAGCTCGCCATCCAGGAAGCTGTACACCTCGGTGATGGCTTTGTCGCAATTCATTCTTTGGGCCCTACGAGTCCGTGTTCTTTCGCAAAGTCAAACAACCGCTTTTGGAGCGCCTTTCTTCCCCGATGAAGCCGCGACATCACGGTGCCTATAGGAACATCGAGGATCTCGGCAATTTCTTTATACGAAAACCCCTCGACATCGGCCAGCAGGACGGGCAGACGGAAGTGCTCCGGGAGGGATTCGACCGCTTCCCGGATGTCATCATCCCCGAACCGCTCAAGCACATCCTCTTCGGCGCTCCGGGTGGCCCCGCCGGTGCTGCCGGTCTCGTTGAGCCGCTTGAACAGATAGAGGTCCTCCAGTTCGCCGAGCTCGACTTCCTGCGGGCGCCGGGTCTTCTTGCGATACCGGTTGATATAGGTGTTGGTGAGGATCCGGTACAGCCACGCCTTCAGGTTGGTGCCTTCCGTGAACGTGTGATACCCCCGGTACGCCTTCAGGAAGGTCTCCTGCACCACATCCTCGGCATCGGCCGGATTGCGGGTCATGCGGAGCGCAGCCGAATACAGCTGGGGGGCATACTGCATGGCGTCTTTCTCGAAATTGGCCTGGTCGGCCATCGCGTTCCTCGCTCGGGTCGAGCCAGGGTAACGCCCGCCTGTGACGAACCCGAGGTCAGTGGGTCAGTCGATAGAACCGCCAGAAGTCATTCTCGATCGGCAGGATCTCCACATCCTCGAAGCCGGCCTGCCGGGCATAGCTGCGCAAGGTCTCGGGCCGCATCACGGTCCCGGTCCCGGCCGAGCCGGGATGTGACATGCCGTCTGGGAGGCAGATGAACAGCGAGAACCCGTACATGATCCGATCGATGTCGTCACCGCGCCCGGCGAACCGCTCCGAGACACGCTCGTCCATAACCACGACGTACCCCTCTGGCTTGGCCAGGCGGCGCATCGTCGACAGTACCGCCACCGGGTCGGGAAGATCGTGGATGCATTCAAACGCCGTCACCACGTCAAAGGTGTCTTCGAGATCAACACCCCCGGCGTCGACGTTGTGAAACCGCACGCGATCGTCGACAGCGTTCTCCTTGGCGTGCTCGCGAGCGGCATCGATGGACGGGGCGTCGATGTCGAACGCGTCCACCGTGGTCTTCGGGTAGGCGGCGGCAATCGAAATCGACGACCAGCCCTCTCCGCAGCCGATGTCGGCGACCCGCCCGCCCGAGCGCAATCGCTTATCGAGGTCGGGCACCGACGGAAACCAGTCACTTCCCAGGGCGGCCAGGAACCAGGGGCGATTCATATCGGCCTGGCCGGTCCGCATGTCCGGGCCGTATTGGCCCCACCCCACGCCGCCGCCGGTCCGGTACGCATCGATCAGCGCCGGGAGCTGGATCCCACCGGCGGTCACCAGACGGGCGAGCGGTGCCAGATAGTTGAGGCTGTCCCGTCCCACCAGCACCTCGGCGTGGCCTGCCGGGAGCGTGTAGGAACGCTCGGCGGGAGGGAGATCCGGTTCGTCCACCTCGAGTATCCCGGTCACGGCTTGCTGCTCGAGCCACTCGCACGTGTAGCGCGGGTCGGTTCCGGTGGCCGCCGCCAGCTCATCCTTGCCCATCGGGCCGTCACCGGCCAGGGCGTCGTAATAGCCGAGCTTCTCGCCCAGGTAGATCGACCACATGTCCATGGCCCCGAGCACCGAATCGAACAACCGCTCCCCAAATGCCTCGGCCGTCAACGTTGCCGCAGTCACCAAGCACCCCCATACGTCGGTTGATCCGAAACTAGCGAATCACGCCTCGGCGGGTCGCACCATCACCCGCCCGTCGCGGTCGAACACCTTGAGGGCGGCCTGGATGACGGTACCGACGCCGAATGCCATGAGCACCGTCCCGTAGCCCACCGTGCCACCGAGCAAAAATCCGATCGTCAGGGCGCCGAGCTCGAGGGTGGTCCGCACCAGGCGAATGCTCCAGCCGAGACGGCGGTGCAGGCCGGTCATCAGGCCATCCCGGGGGCCGGGTCCCAGGTCGGCGGCCAGGTACAGGGCGATTCCGGTCCCGGCCGTGACCATCCCGACCGTCGTGGTGAGCACTCGTGTGGCCAGCAGCTCTGGGTCGGGGAGGATGGCGATCCCGGCGTTGATGGCGAGACCCACCCCGAAGACGTTGAACAGGGTGCCGATGCCGGGCCGCTCCCTGACCAGCACCCACCCCAGGAGGATCGGTATCCCGATGAGGATGTCGGCAGTTCCCAGCGCGATGCCAACCTGATCGGCGAATCCTTCAGCGAGCACCGACCACGGCCCGAACCCGAGTCCCCCGGCATCCATCAGGGCCACGCCGAACCCCAGCAACACGATGCCGGCAATCAACTGCGGCATCCGGGTGATGACCCGACGAGAAAACCAGCGTTCCATGGAGGAGGGAGAGTAGGAGGAAATCAGCAATCAGCAATCAGCAATCAGCAATCAGCAATCAGCAATCAGCAATCAGCTGTCGGC
>JABDLU010000221.1 GCA_013002865.1 Acidimicrobiia bacterium | reverse complement strand
GTGGGGATCTGGCGGGCCTCGTCGGCGACGTTCTACCTGGCCGATACCAACGACACCGTCACTGCCGACTACACGATTCCGTTCGGCCAATCCGCCTGGCTGCCGGCCGCCGGCAACTTCAACTAGCAACACCTCGTACGCTGTCGGACTGATGGCAAAGATCCTCATCGTCACGCTGGAACTGGCCGGCCGGGTGAACACGTTCGCCGAGCTGGGCAGGCGTCTGGAAGAGCGCGGCCACCAGGTGGTGATGACGTCGCCCGCCGACATTGAAGGCCTGGTCGAGGCGCTCGGTCTCGAGTTCCGGGTGATGAGCCGGCTCCGGCCGCCGGGCCTGTCGGATCCCGATGTGCTGCGGGTGCCGTTGACGACCGCGATCGCATCGCTGCGCCACCTGCGCCACTTCCGCCACAACCGCGAGGCCGAGATCCTCCGCTGGGATGTAGATGGGTTCACCGCCGGCCTGCACGCCTTCGATCCCGACCTGGTGCTGTGTGACATCGAGTTCCCCATGCAGCTGATGGTGGCCGACCGGGAGGGATACCGGACCGCGGCGGTGTGCGACCAGCTGGCGTTGTGGAAGCGACCCGGCCTGCCGCCGCTGCACTTGCCGCTGGTGCCGGGCGACGGGTGGCAGACCAGCCGTCCCGGGGTCGAGCTGCTGTGGGTGCGCTACCGGTTGTGGAAGTGGCTGCGGTTCCGCCTGCTCCAGCTGCTGTCGGGCGGACGCGACCAGCTCAGCGTCCTCCGGGAGATTGCCCGCCGCATCGGCTATCCGTTCCGGCGCGAGATCCAGCTCTACCAATGGATCATCCCCGTCACCTTCCGGACGACACCCACCCTCACGTTCAACGCGCTCGAGCTCGACCTGCCGCACCGGCCTCGCCGCAACGTCGAATACGTCGGTCCAGTCATCGATCCCCGGCCACACCACCAACTCCCCAACCTCGCCGATGAGCAGCGGCTGCAGGCAGTGCTGGACCGCGCGGCGAACCGCACCCTGATCTACGGCGGGTTCGGGGCCTACCACGAGGGGGACGACACCAGCTTCCTCCGGAGCGTGATCGACGCCGTCGGCGCCGAGCCGGAATGGGATCTCATTGTCGGCCTGGGCGATCGGTTTGAGGCCGGGAAGCTGGGCACCATCCCCCCAAACGTCCACCTGTTCGCCTGGGCGCCCCAGCGGCGGGTCCTGGCCCAGGCCGACGCAGCGGTTCTGCACGGCGGCATCACGACGGTCAACGAGTCAATCGCCGCGGGCGTGCCGATGGTGGTCTATCCGTACTCGTATAACGACACCCCCGGGTATGCCGCCCGGGTCCGCTATCACGGACTGGGCGTGGTGGGCAATCGTGAGACCGATACTGCCGAGGACATCAGCGAACACCTGCAGGCGGTCCTGGGCAACGCTCAGATCGCCCAAAACCTGCGCACCATGCGGGCTGCGTTCGATGACTACGGCACCCGGGCCGTCGATGCCGTCGAGGAACTGCTCTAGGGCTACTCGTCCTTGGGCGGCGTGTCCCAGTCCTGAACGTTCTTGCCCTCGATGCGAGACAGGATGTCGAGAGCCGCCGTTGCCCCAGCTCCCGCCGAGATGATTGCCTGGGATCGGTTGCGGCGAGCGGCCCGACCCAGCACGTAGACGCCGTCGATGGAGGTGGCGAACTCCCGGTCGTGAGCGATGCCGTCGTCGGTCTCCTCGAGACCGAGCGAGCGAGCCAGCTCCGGGTTCTTGCCTTCGGTGAGGATGAGGTAGTCAGCCTCGTCGGCCTCACTACCTTCCGGAGTCACCGTAAAGCCGTCATCGGAGCGGTCGACCGACTCGACACGGACGGACCGCAGCTCGGCTCCCACTGCGGCTACCTGGCCGCGCGCCACCTCCTGAAAGGCGCTGCCATCGATCTCGGGGATCCCCAGGTAGTTATAGAGATAGGCGAAGTGCATCGCCGTCTCGTCGGTGCCGTACACGGTGACGTCCTGCCCGTTCTTGGCCAGAAACAGCGCCGCGCTCAACCCTCCCGGGCCGTCCCCCACAATCGCAATCCGTGCCATTCGTTCCTCCCCTCGTCGTCTGACGAGGATAGAGAAGGTCAACGGTCAACGGTCAACGGTCAACGGTCGGGAACCCTTCGGGTTCCTTGGAGTTCTCTGACGCTGCATCAAAGCCGAGCTCGAAAGGGACGCCGCTGGCGTTCCTGCAGTTGACCGTTGACAGTCGACAGTCGACGCCAACGCCGCAGGCGTTGCCTCTACTTCCTCCACAGCTCCGGAGTGAAGAGGAGCACGATGGGGAAGATCTCGAGGCGGCCGGCGATCATCAAGCCCGAGAGCAGCCACTTACCGAGGGCGGTGACCTCGTTGAAGGTTTCGGTCGGGCCGAGCGCTCCGAGGCCGGGTCCGACGTTGCCGATGGCCGTCGCCACCGCCGAAGCCGCCGATACGAAGTCGAGGTCGGGGCCGATCGCCGAGCTGAACACCCCGAGCACGAAGGTGCCGGTCATGAACGTGAACATGTAGAACAGAAAGAAGGCCTGAACGGACTGAACGATCGGTTCGGGGACGCGCTGGCCGCCCAACCGGACGGGGAAGACACCGCGGGGGTGAATGACGCGCCGGATATCGGCGAGCGAGGCGCGGGTCAGCACACCAATTCGATAGGTCTTGACCGAGCCGGCCGTCGAGCCGGCCATGCCTCCGACGAACATCAAGCCGACCACCATGATGGTGAGGGCCCCGGGCCAGAGGTTGAAGTCGGTGGTGGCGTAGCCGGTGGTGGTCACGAGCGATACCACCTGAAACACCGAGTCCCGCACCGTCCGCCCTACGCCCCCGCCCCAGATTCCGATGATGGTCACCAGCGTGGCAGCGGCGATGATGGCCCCGTAGATCTTGAGCTCGGCGTCACGGGTGTACTCGACGGGGTTGCGCAGGCCCCGATAGTGGAGAGCGAACGACGCTCCGGCCAGGAGCATGAACACGATGACCACCCATTGGGCATAGGCGCTGAATCCGCCCAGGGATGCCGACGTGGTGCTGAACCCTCCGGTCGACAGCGTGGTCAGCGAATGGGCGACCGCTTCGAACAACGTCATGTCCCCCACCCACAGCAACAGGGTCTCGGCGACCGTGAAGCCCACGTAGATCAGCCAGAGGCGCTTGGCGGTCTCTTTGAAGCGGGGGGTGAGCCGGTCGGGCCGGGGCCCCGGCGACTCAGCCCGGGCCAGTTCGACGCCGCCGACACCGAGCAGCGGGAGAATGGCCACAGAGAGCACGATGATGCCCATTCCGCCCAGCCACTGGGAGGTGGCCCGCCAGAACACGACACCGTGGCCGATGTCCTCGGGACGGGCGATCACCGAGGATCCCGTGGTGGTGAACCCGGCCGTCGACTCGAACAGCGCGTTGGTGAACCCTTGCAACGTTCCGGTGAGGATGTACGGCAGGGTCCCGACCAGCACTACCGAAATCCACGCCAGCCCCACGATCGCGAACCCTTCTTTGGCGGTGAGCTCCGCCTGATCGCCGAACCGCCAGGCGACGAAGCCGATGCCGAAGGTGAGCAATGCGGCCAGGAAGATCTGGCCCATCTCCCCCCATTCCTGATAGATCCCGGCGACGATGGCGGCCGGGATCATGGCCAGCCCCACCGCCCCTACGACGGCTCCAAGGACATATTGCAGGGTGCGCCGTGACATGGTCCAGCTAGCGGAGGGTCATCAACTGAAGGTCTTCTCCACCGTCGGGACGGCCTCGGGCAGCGAAACCGCCACGATGCGGTCACCGGGGGTGATGATGGTTTGGCCCCGGGGGATGATCGTCCGACCCGCCCGGATGATGCCGGCGACGATGGCCGTCTTCGGGAGCCGGATGTCGGCGAGCGTCTTGCCGATGGCGCTGCTGGCCGGGTCGACCTGCAGCTCGATGGCCTCGAGATCGCTGTCCTGGAATGTCACGACCGAATGCACCCGCCCCCGCCGGACATACCGCAAGATGGCGTTGGCGGCCGACAGCCGGGACGACACCCCCGAATCGACCCTGGTCTCGTTGAGCAGCGACACGTAGTCCAGACGGTGATAGCGAGCGATGGCGTTCTTGGCACCGAGGCCCTTGGCGGCGAGTGACGCCACTACGTTCACTTCGTCGCGGTTGGTGAGGGCGAGGACATCGTCGACGTTTTGCACCCCCTCGGACCGCAACAGGTCGGCGTCCATCGGGTCGCCGTTGACCACGATCACGCCCTGACATTCATCGGCCACCTTGCGGGTCAGCCGCTCGTCGTCGTCGATCAGCGTCACGGAGATGCCGTTCTCGCACAACAAATTGGCCGTCAGGCGAGCGAGGCGGCCGGCGCCGAAAATCATCACGCGCTTGGCTTTGTGGATGGTGATGCCCAATAGCGGTGCCAGTTCACCGATCAGTTCGGTCCTGGTAGCTATCAGGACGTGGTCACCCTCCTGGACGGTGGATTCGCCCCGGGCAACGAAGGGCTGACCAGACCGGATGATGGCCGCCACCAGCCAATCCCAATCGGTGACCTGGTCCCGCA
>JABDLU010000211.1 GCA_013002865.1 Acidimicrobiia bacterium | reverse complement strand
GCGGTATGCCTTCGTCGGCGACGAGCCGGTTCCGCTCGAAGGCGAAGCACTCGAAGCCGCCTTTGGCCGATTCGCAGCCAAGAACACCGGCGTCATCGTTGAGCCCGAGAAGATCATCAGCTGGGATCACCCCAAGCTGGCCGGGGCCTACTGAGGGCGGTACCAGCTCCAGGCTGAGAGGTCGACGTCCACCATCGATTGCAGGCGGCGGGCGTCCTCGGTGAATCGCTCCTCGAGGCGGCGACGGGGGGCGCCTTTGAAGCGGGCAGCATCATGGGTGGATTGCTGCAGGAAGACCGCCTTGCGCCAGCGGGGCAGATCCTGGCGCCGTGGATCAACTGCCCAGGGGCGGTAGCGGCGAACGAACATGCCGAGCCGATTGGGGATCCGCTTGGCCTCGCTCACGTTGGCACGGATCTCCTCGACCGGAGGCATCTGCTCGGGATCGACCTCGAGGAATCGGAACACCCGCTCCAACACGCCGTCCCGATCGGCCTTGAGACGCTCGGCCGTCTCCACCAGGATGCGGTCGGATCCGAAGTGCTCGAAGTAGGGCACCAGCTGCCAGCCGTACAACGAGGTGCTGATGTAGTCGTGGTCGTTGGCAACCTCGGCGACCGACCGAACTTCGCCGCCGTAGTGGAGCATGTCAAGGTACATCGACTGCATCCGCACGATCGGATCTCGCACCATATAGATGAGCTTGGCGTCCGGCACCACGCTGATGAGGCGCTTGGGGGTGTCCGGCCATGAGTGGCGCTTGGTGTAGTTGGGCGAGGCTTCGCCGATCACCATGCCGTCCGGCGCGGTGGCGAACTGCTCTTCATACCACTCGACACCTTTGGCCCAGTTGGCCTCGTTCGAGAAGAAGTCGAGCTCTTTGCGCCACGGCATAGAGATCTGCGGGTGCTTCACCAGATACTGAAACAGCGCAGTGGTACCTGCCTTCATGGCGCCGATGACGATGAAGTCCGGCAGCATGACGGCAGCTTACGGGCCCTGCGGTCGTTTGGTCGACTTACGCCCCGTCGTAGCGGACGGCATCGCCCCCGGATTGCTTCACGAGGTACATGGCGGTGTCGGCCTCATCGAGCAGACCCTCCACCGTCTGATCGGGACCCTCGCCGACGAGGGCGACGCCGATGCTGACCCGGATCGGGAGCGGGCCGGCCTCGGTATCGAACGGTTGGCCACCGATACTGCTGCGGACTCGCTCCGCCACTTCCATGGCGGTCTTGAGGTCGGTCTCCGGCAGGACGATGGCGAACTCCTCGCCGCCGTAGCGGCCGACGATGTCGATGTCGCGCACCGCATGGCGGCAGCGCTCGGCCAGATGGCGCAGGACCTGGTCTCCGACGGCGTGACCGTAGCTGTCGTTGACTCGCTTGAAGCCGTCGATGTCCAGCATCAACGCCGACATCGGTCGGCCGGTGCGCATGGAGCGCTCCAGTTCCCGGCGGGCCACCTCGAAGAAGCCGCGCCGGTTGTGCAGTCCGGTCAGGTCGTCGGTGACGGCCAGGCGCTGCACCTCGTCGAACAGCCGGGCATTCTCGATCGCGATGGCCGCCTGGTTCGCCATGGCCTCGAGCAGGATCAGGTCGTTCCGGCCGAACTCGGCCTCCCCCATCCGATTGACCGCGGTGAGCACACCGAAGGCCTTGCCGGCATACATCAGCGGAGCCACCATGACCGCGCCGGCACCGGTGGCTTCGCGGCGCGCCCGGGCCTGGGGGCCCTCCCGCTCATCGGGGCGGTGCGCTGAGCTGATGATCGCCTCGTGCTCCCGCATCACGTAACCGGCCAGGCCGTCCCACAGCTCCTCGAAGGTCACCGCGACGATGCGGTCGCGTCCTTCCCCGCCGCGGACGAAGTGCACGATCTTCTTGGCACGGGCGTTCATCGTGATCAGGGACACCCCGGTCGCGGGAATGGCCGTCGCCACACCGTCGACCACGGCCTGGAGCGTGTGTTCCAGGGTCGAGCCCTCGATGAGGTTCTGGGCCACCCGATAGAGGGTTTCGGTCTTGGCGAGGCTCGCCTGGGTGCGTTGGAACAGCCGGGCGTTCTGGATGGCAACGGCAGCATGATCACCGAACGCATCGACGATCATCGCCTCTTCGAGACTGTAGGCGGTGTCCCGGCTGGCAACGGTGAGCAAGCCGATCACCCGGTTGCGAGCCACCAGCGGGACACCGATGAACGACCGCATGGGCTCATCACCCACATAGATGCCGACGGCCTGCTGCGCCCCGTCGGACATGATCACCGGGGCGGTCCCCTTGACCAGCTCGGCGATGATGGGATCGTCCGTGACGGAGATGGCCGACTGCCGGAGGGCATTTGCGTCACCAAATCCCCGGGAGGCCATCACCCGCATCGAGTCGTCGATGCGCAGCATGAGTGTTGCGGTGTCGGACGGCAGCACCTGATCGAGGCCCTCGAGGACCCCGTCGAGCACCCCCCGCAGGTCGAGGGTGCTGGTCATGCCCGAGGTGACATCACGCAAGGTGTCGGCCAGCCGGCGCTGCCGCTGTTCGGATTGGAGGCGCATCGAATAGCCGATGACAACCCCAGCCTCGCTGGCCATGGCTTCGAGGATTCGAGCGTCGTTTGGATCGAATGGCCGGCTCGAGTTGGCGGCGGTGAGCGTTCCGACCAGGCGCTCGTCGAAGCGCAGCGGGGTGGCGATCACCGAGTCGGCGCTTGGCAGGAACCGGGCAACCGTGCCGTCCGGCTCGAGGTCGGGGCCGTCGGCTCGCAGAGTTTCGCCGGACTCGACCACCCGGCCGGTCACACCGGTCATGAGCTCGTCGTAGCCGAGCGTTTCGTCGCGGTCCCCCGAGGTGGCATGGATGCCGCCGGTCTCCTGGTCCATGATCACGACCACGGCGCAGTCGGCGGGCAGCACCTCGGCAACGCTGGAGGCAACGTGGCGAAGGACGTCGATGGGCTCGTCGGTGTGGAGGCGGCCGCTGATCAGCTCGTGGAACTGCATCAGCAGCGCCAACTCATCAACGTCGCGGCGCGCTATGGCGTCAGTCACAGACCAACCTCATAGAGGGCTTATCGGTGCCTGAAGCGAGCGGCTTGATACCGGCGAAACGTGAACTAACGCCGGTTCGCGCTTGACGCCGACCCTATAACGGACCAATATATCGATTCGCTATATCGATCCACTATCCTGTGGACAACTCGACCGGACCACCATGCTCGATTTTGCCATCCTCGGAATACTGACTGACGGGCCCATGCACGGCTACGAGCTCAAACGTGTGCTGGCCGACTCCGAGCACGGCTTCTGGACGGTGTCGTTCGGGTCGCTCTACCCCGCCCTGCGCCGCCTCGAGAAACAAGGGTTCGTGAGCGTCGGAACCGGGGGCGGCTCCCGGCGCAAGGTCTATCAGCTCACTCCGGAAGGCAAGGCGTACTTCCAGGAGATGCTGGAGGAGCCCGGCTCGACCGACGAGGAGCGCGCCTTCACCCTCAAGCTGGCCTTCTTTCGGTACCTCGACCCCGATTCCCGCATCGGTGTGCTGGAGCGGCGCCGCGCCCACCTGACCAGCCGCCTCGCCGAGTCACGAAAGTCCATGAAGGACTCGGCCAACCGGACCAAACGGCGCATGGACGACTACACCCTCGCTCTCATCAACCGCAGCATGCAGAGCACGGAAGCCGACATCGCCTGGCTGGACGAGCTCATCGAGAACGAGCGCGCCGCCCGACGGCCGCGCAAGCCGCGCCGGGCACGCGGCACGACACCCGAGCCGAACGAGATCTGAGCAAGGAAGGAAAAGGAATGAGCAAAGTACGCGTAGCGATCGCGGGGGTGGGCAACTGCGCCAACTCCCTGATCCAGGGCGTCGAGTACTACCGGGACGCAGATCCGTCCCAGTTCGTACCCGGCCTGATGCACGTCGACCTCGGCGGCTACCACGTGCGCGACATTGAGTTTGTCGCCGCATTCGACGTGGACGCCACCAAGGTCGGCCAGGACCTCAGCAAGGCCATGTGGGCCGGCCACAACAACACCATCCGGTTCGCCGATGTCGGCGAGATCGGCATCGACGTGCAGCGGGGGCCGACCCTCGACGGCCTCGGCCAGTACTACCGGGAGATGGTCGACGAGTCGACCGCCGACCCGGTGGACGTCGTGCAGGCCTTGCGGGACTCGGGTGCCGATGTCCTGGTCAGCTACCTGCCGGTCGGCTCGGAGGAGGCAACCCGCTTCTATGCCGAGTGCGCCCTCGAGGCCGGCGTCGGTTTCGTCAACGCCATCCCGGTGTTCATCGCCAGCGACCCGAAGTGGGCTCGGCGATTCTGGGAAGCGGGCCTCCCCATCATCGGCGATGACATCAAATCTCAGGTCGGTGCCACCATCGTCCACCGCCAGCTCGCCACGCTGTTCGAGAAGCGCGGCGTGATCGTCGAGCGGACCAGCCAGCTCAACGTGGGCGGGAACATGGACTTCAAGAACATGCTGGAGCGCACCCGGCTGGAGTCGAAGAAGATCTCCAAGACCCAGGCGGTGACGTCCCAGATCGGTCGGCAGATGAACGCCGACGACGTCCATATCGGGCCGTCCGACCATGTCGCCTGGCTGACCGACCGCAAGTGGGCGTACATCCGGGTCGAGGGCCGGGCGTTCGGCGATGTGCCGCTCAACGCCGAGCTCAAGCTCGAGGTGTGGGATTCACCCAACTCGGCCGGTGTCGTCATCGACGCGGTCCGATTCTGCAAGCTGGCCCTCGACCGCAAGCTCGGCGGTCCGGTGCTGGCCCCCTCGGCCTACCTGATGAAGAGCCCGCCGATCCAATACCGGGACGATCTGGCCCCGGTCTACATCGACGAGTTCATCGACGGAAGCGACCCGACGGCCGAAGACCTGGCGGAGTACCTCAAAGGCTGACCCGCCACCTTGCTCAGAACAACAGCGGCCCTCCGGGGCCGCTGTTTTCGTTGTCGGGTCG
>JABDLU010000207.1 GCA_013002865.1 Acidimicrobiia bacterium | reverse complement strand
AGCGGGCCCGGATCGGTGCTGTTCGTCGACTACCTGCAGAAGATTCCCATGGCGGATGGCGGCTGGACGGATTCGGAGCGCTCGATCCGCCAGGGCGAGGAGCTCAAGGAGCTTGCCATGGAGTTCGACGTCGTCGTGGTCGCCGTCACTGCAGCGGAGGCGAGCGGTCTCAACGTTCGGCGGGTTCGCCCCCACCACATCAGGGGTGCCTCGGGTCTGACCTACGAAGCCGATGTCATCTGTCTGCTCAACGAGAAGTGGCTGAGTGTCTCGAAGCGGCACAGCGCCTACGACCCCGTCCAGGCCCAGGGGTTCAAGCGCAGGATCGTCATGACGATCGAGAAGAACCGGCGTGGCAAGTCGGGCGTCGAGTTGGAGTTCGTCAAAGACTTCGTGCACTTCCGCTTCGACACCAAGGGTGGATTCGTCGAGGAGCAGCTGATCGACGACATGATGTTCCCCGAGTAGGTCGGGTTCCCGGTGGGTGCGCCCGTCAGATACGCATCGGCTCGGTCTCGAACCAGTTGTTCGACCGGGCCATTGCCACTGCGGCGAGTTGGGAGTTGACGTTGAGCTTCGTGAGGATGTTGCGTATATGGGAGCGGACGGTGTTGACCGACACGCAGGCCTCGTCGGCGATCTGATGGGCCGACAGGCCGTCATAGACGAGCTCGAAGATGGCCTGCTCGCGGGCGGTGAGCTCGTCAAACGGGAGCCAGCGACGCTGCTCGGCAAGGCGATGAGTCCGCAAGATCTTCTCCAACTCGTAGCGGCGCTCCAACGACATCGCCTCCCCGCCCGAGCTGAAGCGCCGGATGGTGTCGGCAAAGTCATCGAGGTCGGCGTCCAGCCCGAGCACGGCCACGCTGCCCGCCCCGACCAAACGCGCTGCGTCGACCGAGACGCTATCGGCGGCCACACTGATGACCGGGTAGCCGAGGTTGACGAGGTGTCGCACGGTTCTAATCGCCATCTCAGGTTCTAGGCGTGTCGCATCGAGAATCACCACGGCGGGATCGAAGGATGAAAGCGCCTCCTCGAGCCGCCGGTGCTCGGCAGATGCCACCGCGACGTCCATGTGGGAGCGAAGGCTCGCCCGGAGCGCTTCGAGTAGCAGGAAGCGATCGCCTGCGAGCAAGACGCGTGTTCGCCCCTTACCGTTCGCCCGGGCACGCGACACTGTCCTGGTTGCCATTCCGCCGATTCCCCTGTGTAGCCACTACTCACAGTAGGCGACTTCGGGCAGATACACCACTCACAGCGCGAAGCGCTGTTTGCCTCAACCAGTCGCCGGCCGCCGTCGATCTAACAGCGGTGAGCGACTCGTGATCACCCAAACTGCGGCCGCGCCGACCGAGGCACGCAATCGCGCCATGGTGGCCGTATTCGTCGCTGCCAGCTTCCTGGGTTCGGGGTTGTTGTTCCTGGTGCAACCGATGGTGGCGCGCATGCTGCTCCCGCTGGCGGGTGGAACCCCGAGCCTGTGGAATACCTCGCTGGTCTTCTTTCAACTCGTGCTGCTGGCCGGCTACGGGTTCGCTCACGTCAGCACCCGGCGGTTCGGAATGCGGCTGCACCCGCTGCTCCAGATTGCCGTGCTTGCCATCCCGATCATCGTGCTTCCGGTGTCGGTGTCGGATTCCTGGCGGCTTCCCGGCGATCAATCACCCGCGCTGTGGGTGCTGGCGGTGCTGGCCCTGGTGGTCGGCCTGCCGTTCTTCGCTCTCTCCACCTCGAGCCCGACGCTCCAGCGGTGGTTTTCGGCGACCGATCACCCGGCCGCCGCCAACCCCTACTTCCTCTACGCCGCCGGCAATCTCGGGAGTGTGCTCGCCCTCATCTCGTACCCAATCGTCGTGGAGCCGCTCCTGTCGATCGGTGCCCAGGCGTGGCTGTGGGCTGCGCTCTATGTCCTTTTTGTGGCGGCGTCGAGCGTGGCTGCCTGGCTGACCCGAGCACGGCGGACCGCTACCAGTGTCGAAGTCACCCAGTCCCCTCCGATCGCGCCGGCCCGCCGGGTGCGATGGCTGCTGTGGAGCTTCGTGCCCTCCGCCCTCATGCTCGGGGTTACCCGCCACATCGGAACCGATGTTGCCTCGGTGCCGCTGTTGTGGATAGCCCCGCTCCTGCTGTATTTGACCACCTTCATCATCGCCTTCGGGCGGGTCTCTCACCGGCGCACAGCGCTGTCGGCGGCAGTGGTTCGGTACGGCGTGATCCCGCTGGCCGTGCTGTTCGTCGTCAACTCGGTCAGCCTCGTCGGCCAGATTGCGGTCCATCTCACCTGGTTCTTCTTCGCCGCCCTCCTCGCCCACTCTCGACTGAGCGAGGACCGTCCGGCGCCCGACCGGCTCACCGAGTTCTACCTGTGGATCTCCGTCGGCGGTGTATTGGGCGGCGCCTTCGCAGCACTGCTTGCGCCGGTGGTCTTCACGAGCGTGCTGGAGTACCCGATCGTCATCGGTCTCGCCGTGCTGCTGGTCGGCTCGGGTCCGGCGCGGGTTTCGGTGCCACCGCGAGTCGCCGGGGGCTTTGTAGTGCTGATGCTCGGACTGGCCTGGCTCGCCCACGCCCAGCGGCTGCACGTTCTGGCGATCATGCTGGCTGCCATCGGGCTCACAAACGGTGCGATCACCCTCCGCTCGGCGAAGAGTTACGCCGGCGCCGTGGCCTTCGCCCTGCTGGTGGTCCTGGTCGTCCAGCCATCCGGCCTGCTCGACCAGCAGCGGTCCTTTTTCGGCGTGTACCGGGTGGTGGAGGAATCCACCGGCACAATTCAGCTGGCGTCCGGCACGACCAACCACGGCACCCAGGCCTACATCGACGGCGAACCGGTGGTCCGGCCCACTTCCTACTACCACCCGGCCGGCCCGGTGGGTGAGGTCATCGCCAACGCCGCCGAACGCAGGGACGTCGGCATCGTCGGGCTCGGCGTTGGGGGGCTGGCCGGCTACGGGCGTGCCGGCGATACCTACACGTTCTTTGAGATCGACCCGACTGTGGTCGAGATTGCCTGGGACACCGACTACTTCACGTACCTGAGCAGCACACCGGCGGCCGTTCGGGTGGTCGTTGGTGACGGTCGGCTGTCGCTGGAGGACTCACCCGATCGCTACGACATCCTGGTTGTCGACGCGTTCAGCTCGGATGCCATACCGATCCATCTGCTGACTACCGAGGCGGTGTCGTCCTACTTCGGTCGGCTCGAAGACGGCGGCGTTCTGGCGGTCCATATCTCCAATCGTCACTTCGCCCTCGAGCCGGTGTTGGGCCGGATCGCCGATGAACTGAATCTGCATGGGCGCGCCCGGTTCTATCACCCGAGCGAGGCCGAGAAGTCCGAGGGGGCGTTCGCCTCGCACTGGGTGGTCCTCACCAGAGACTCCCAGACCGTGGCATGGATGGACGATGGGTGGCAGCCGCTGCCCGCCGACGGGCCGCTGTGGACGGACGATTATTCAGACATCCTGCGGGTGCTCAAGCTGTGAGGCCGGCCGCCGCCATTGCCTCCAGGTGGGCGAGATCCTTGGGCCGGCCCGCCGCCCGCTTATAGGACACAACGTGCTCGAGCCGCACGAAGGGGAGCCCGTCGATCCACTCGGCCGTGTCGATCAGCACATCGAGGTCGAAGACGCCGTACTTCCATGTCGTGCCGAACGTGAGCAGCCCCTCGAACATCTCGACATACGGGTTCCCCTCACTGAACCACATCTCGGTTCCCCGTGATCGGACCTGCTCCCACACGACTCCCCGGCAGATGATGTCGAGATCGTTCGTCGCCTCCACCACCCCCCGCACGATCAACGGCCCACTCCCAAACACCGCATAATCGCCCCCCGGCAACTCCAACCCACGCAACAATTCCAAGAGATCAGGCCTGCCGCTCACGTGACTCCGATTCTGGCCGAAAGCCGAAAGCCGACAGGGGACGGTTTTGGCCGTCGACAGTCGACAGTCGACCGTCGACCTACTTATCCCTCTTCCAGCTCGCGCCGCTTGCGCTTCCGACGGCGCCACCACCAATCGATCATGTCACCGAAGATGACCGAAAGCACCATGGTGGCGGTGATCACGACGATGAGCGGGATTCCGAAGTCCCACACGATGAATTTGACGTCGACGGTCTCGGTGTTCTGCAGCGCGAACAGCACGATGAGCCCGAAGACGGTGAGGGCGATGACCAGCCGCCACGGAAAGGCGATGTCCCTCGCCGGTGCCTTGGGCGGCTCCCCGGAGGGGATTCCGATGCCTTCGGTGCTGTCCGGGATGTCGGGATAGTCGCTCATATACCAACGCTAGCTGGTGGAGAGGGCGCCCGTTTGGCGTTCCAGCGGGACCGCAGTCCGACTCCACACCTCGGGTACGCTTCTCGGATGGATTACGACCCGACGCCGTTCGAGCTGCGGCGCAAGCGCTTCGCCGAGGAGCTGGGCGACGGCATGGCCATCATCGTTGGTGGCCGCGAGGTGGTGCGCAACTTCGACAGCTACTACCCCTTCCGGCAGGACTCCGACTTCTACTTCCTCACCGGCTTCCCGGAGCCCGACGCCGTAGCCGTCCTGAACCCGTCCCATCCCACCGAGCAGTACGTGCTGTTCGTAAGACCCCACGACCGGGAGCGAGAGATCTGGGACGGCTACCGGGCCGGCGTCGACGGCGCGGTCGATACCTACGGGGCCGACTCTGCCTACCCCATCTCCGACTTGAAACGCAAGCTGCGCGAGCACGCCGTTGACCGGTCGCGCATCTACTACACGCTCGGCGACGATCGGTTCGATTCCACGGTCATCGATTTGCTGCAGACCCGGGGCGATCAGCGGGTCAGGAGCGGCTGGGCGATTCCGTCGGTCATCGAGAATCCCTCACCGACCCTCCATGAGATGCGGCTCATCAAGTCGGGTCCCGAGGTCGAGTGGCTGACCGAAGCCTGCCGCATCTCCGCCGAGGCGCACTGTGAAGCAATGAGATACACCCGGGCCGGTCTCTTCGAATACCAGACCCAGGCCGCCCTCGAGTTCGTATTCCGCCAGCTCGGGTCACCCCGGGACGGCTACCCCTCCATTGTCGGATCCGGCCCGAATGCGTGCATCCTCCACTACCACGAGAACAGCCGGCGCATGGAAGACGGCGACCTGGTGCTGATCGACGCCGGGGCCGAGTACGGTCAGTTCTCCGCCGACATCACCCGCACCTTCCCGGTGAACGGCACCTTCACGGCCCCCCAGCGCGCCATCTACGACGTGGTTCTGGCCGCGCAGGCGGCGGCGTTTGAACTGTGCGTGCCGGGAGCGACCCTGGCCGCCCAGCACGAGGCCGCCCGCCGGACCATCGCCGCCGGTCTCGTCGATCTCGGGCTCCTGCCCGGGTCGGTCGAGGACTCATATGCAATGGGCCACGACCGGGAGTTCTTCATGCACGGCACCGGGCACTGGCTCGGCCTTGATGTGCACGACGCCGGCCGCTACCGGGTTGATCGCCGGCCCCGTCCCCTCGAAGCCGGGATGGCCTTTACCGTCGAACCCGGCGTCTACGTCGATCCCAAGCGCCCAACTGTGGAGTTCGCCCTGCTCGACTACGACGACGAGGCCCAGCGAGAGCTCGCCTACGAAGTCGGCGCCGAGGAAGCCACGCGCCGCCGCGCCGCCGCCCGGGAGAAAGCAGAGAAGGTCACACACCAGATTCCTGCGGAGTTCCTCGGCATCGGCGTGCGCATCGAGGACGACGTGCTCATCACCGCCGACGGGTATCGCAACCTCACCGACGGTGTGCCGACCGATCCGGACCAGATCGAAGCGATCTGCGCCGAGAGCTCCCGGCTTCCGGTGCTGTGAGCCGGCTCGGCAAACAGGCGATCGTGGTCCTCGGCTTGGGGATCGCCACCGGGGTCATCTCCGGGTTCATCTGGCCGGGCGATCTCAACAACGAACCGATGACCGCCGGCCATTGGGTGGCCATCGCCGGCTTCCTGGTCACCGCCTTTCTGCTCCTCCTGGCGGCTGCGCTCATCTTCTTCGGGGTCATCGGTGACGCCTGGAGGGTCAAGCAGTTCGACCTCAACGAGTACTTCGACAAGATGAAGCGCCGCTGATCTCCGGCCTTCTTGTCACAGCCGCCCGGTAATCTCGCTGGCACGTGGCTAACGCTTCCGACGGCGCTCTCGGGCTGTTCTCGCAGCCGACCCGGGAATGGTTCGAGACCTCATTCCCGGAGCCGACCCGCGCCCAGATCGACGGCTGGGCGGCCATCGCCGCCGGTGCCAACACGCTGATTCACGCGCCCACCGGGTCGGGCAAGACGTTGGCCGCCTTCCTCTACGCCCTCGACCGGCTGCACGCCGAACCGGCGCCGTCCGACCAGGAACGCTGCCGGGTGCTCTACATCTCCCCGATGAAGGCGCTCGCCTACGACATCGACCGCAACCTGCGGGCACCCCTGGCCGGTATCCGCAACGCCGCCGGCCGGCTCGGGCTGGAGCTCCCCGACGTCACCACCGCGATGCGGACCGGCGATACCCCCGCCGACGAGCGCCGCCGCATGATGCGCACCCCGCCCGATGTCCTCATCACCACGCCCGAGTCGCTGTATTTGATGCTGACCTCACAGGTGCGGGAGATCCTGGCGTCGGTCCGGTGGGTGATCGTCGATGAGGTGCACGCCGTTGCGGGCACCAAGCGGGGATCGCATCTGGCACTGACGCTGGAGCGGCTCGAGGAACTGGCCGACGGCCCCCAGCGCATCGGCCTCTCTGCCACCCAGCGGCCGCTGGAGGACATCGCCCGGTTCCTGGGGGGCGGCACCATCGCCGACGGGCAGTGGCAGCCGCGGCCGGTGACGGTGGTCGATGCGCCCTGGGAGAAGGAGCTCGACGTCCAGGTGGTGGTCCCGCTCCAGGACATGACCCGACCCGATCTGTCCCTCCCGGCCGACGACCCCGATGCCCCGCCCACTAAGTCGATCTGGCCGCTCATGTATCCCCGGCTGCTCGAGCTGATCGAGCAGCACCGCTCCACCATCGTCTTTGGGAACAGCCGCGGCCTCGTCGAGCGCCTCGCCCAGCAGCTCAACGAGCTGGCCGACCGCGAGGTGGCCCAGGCGCACCACGGATCCCTGTCGCGTGAACAACGGCTGGCGATCGAGGATCGGCTCAAACGCGGTGAGCTCCCGGCAGTAGTGGCCACCAGCTCGCTGGAGTTGGGCATCGACATGGAAGCCGTCGACCTCGTCCTGCTGGTTGAGTCGCCCACCACCGTGGCCAGCGGCCTGCAGCGGGTGGGACGGGCCGGGCACCAGGTGGGTGCTCCCAGCCGGGCGCGCGTGTTCCCCAAGCACCGCGCCGACCTGCTGGAGTCGGCCGTGGTGGTCGACCGGATGTATCGAGGGGAGATCGAAGCCACCGCCGTGCCCGCCAATCCGCTCGACGTCCTCTCCCAGCACATCGTTGCCACCGTCGCCATGGACAGCTGGCAGGTGGACGACCTGTTCGACCTGGTGCGGAGGGCCGCTCCGTACGCCACGCTGGGACGAGCGCCCTTCGAAGCGGTGCTCGACATGCTGGCCGGCCGCTACCCGTCCGATGAGTTTGCCGAGCTGCGGCCCCGCCTGGTGTGGGACCGGGTGGACGGCAGCCTCACTCCCCGGCCGGGAGCGCAGATGCTGGCCGTCACCAACCCGGGCACCATTCCCGACCGGGGCATGTACCGCGTGTCACTCCCCGAGGGCGGCCACGTCGGGGAGCTCGATGAGGAGATGGTGTACGAATCCCGGGTCGGCGACGTCATCACGCTCGGGTCGACGGCGTGGCGGATCAACGAGATCGATCATGACCGGGTGCGGGTCACCCCCGCCCCGCCGGGCACACCCAGCAAGCTGCCGTTCTGGCACGGGGACATGGTGGGCCGGCCGTTGGAGCTGGGACGGGCGATCGGGGCGTTCGTTCGGGAGATCGGCACGATGGACCCGGCCGAAGCCGAGCAGCATCTCGTGACGCGCTATCGCTTCGATCCGTGGGCGGCCGCCAACCTGGCGGCATTCATCGCCGAGGAGAAGGAGGCCACCGGCACGCTGCCGACCGACCGCACGATGGTCATCCAGCGCTATCGCGACGAAATCGGCGACTGGCGCATGGTGTTGCTGTCGCCGTTCGGGGCGCGGGTGCACGCCCCCTGGTCGCTGGCCGCCTCGGCCAGGTTGCGGCGCCACTACGACTACGAAGTCGATTCGATGTGGACCGACGACGGCATGATCTTCCGGTTCCCGGATGCCGACGAGCCGCCCCCCACCGATGCTCTCATCGTCGAACCCGAGGAGCTCGAGGAGTTGGTCGTTGAAGAGGTGGCCAACAGCGCCCTGTTTGCGTCGCGATTCCGGGAGGCGGCCGGCCGGGCGCTGCTGCTGCCCCGGCGCCGGCCGGGTGACCGGACGCCGCTGTGGTTGCAGCGGCGGCGCTCCGCCGACCTGCTCAAGATCGCCCGCAACTATCCGTCCTTTCCGATCGTGCTCGAGACCTATCGGGAGGTGCTGCAGGAGCACTTCGATTTACCGGCCCTCACGGGGCTGCTGGCCGACGTGCGGGCCCGGACGGTGCGGATTACCGACGTGTCGCTCGATTCACCCAGCCCGTTCGCTTCATCGCTCACCTTTGATTTCATCGCCGCCTACATGTACGAGTACGACGCCCCGCCGGCGGAACGCCGGGCGGCCGCCCTCACGCTGGACCGAACACTGCTGGCCGAGTTGCTGGGCGAACCGGAGCTTCGCAACCTGCTCGACCCCGACGTAGTCGCCGAGGTGGAGCTGGAACTGCAGCGGCTCCTTCCCGACCGCCACGCTCGCTCGAGCGCGGCCGTGCACGACCTGCTGCGCCATCTCGGCCCGCTCGGCCGGACCGATCTCGAGGCCCGGGTCGACGGTGATCTCGAGGCGTTCCTGGTCGAACTGGAGCAGGCTCGCCAGATCATCCGGATCCAGGCCGGAAGCGACGAGCGCTGGGCCGCCATCGAGGATGCCGCCCGGCTGCGAGATGCGCTGGGAATGGCTCTGCCCCAGGGCGTCCCCGAGGCGTTCCTAGAGCCGGTCGACGACGCGCTCGGGGACGTCGTCGGGCGCTTCGCCAGGACGCACGGTCCCTTTACCCCCGCCCAGGTCGCCGGCGCCCTCGGGCTTGCGCCGGCGGTCGTGACCGAAGTGCTCGGCCGGCTCGAGCGAGCCGGCCGCACCGCCCGCGGCGCCTTCCTGCCGGCCGGCAGTGGCCAGGAATGGGTCGACAGCGAAGTGCTCCGGCGCTTGCGGCGGCGGTCACTTGCCAAGCTGCGTTCGGAGGTCGAGCCGGTCGAGCCTCCCGCCCTTGCCGAGTTCCTGGCGCGCTGGCAGCAGGTCGGCAACCGCCAGAGCAGCCTCGATCGGCTGTATGAAATCGTCCGCCAGCTGCAGGGGGCGTCCATTCCGGCGTCGATTCTCGAGACCGATGTGCTGCCGGCTCGCATGTCGTACGGTCCCGAGCAGCTCGACCAGCTCATGGCCTCGGGTGAGGTGGTGTGGGTGGGCCGGGAACCGCTCTCCACCAACGACGGGCGGGTGTCGCTGTATCTGCGAGAGCAGATCCCCTTGCTGCATCGACCGGCCACCGCCGAACCCCCTTCGGAGCCGATCCACGAGCGGCTCCGCACCCACCTTGCCGAACGCGGCGCCTCGTTCTTCCGTGACCTGTACGAGGCATCCGGGGGAGGGGATCCGGAGGAGACGCTCGATGCGCTGTGGGACCTCGTCTGGGCCGGGGAGGTCACCAACGACACGATGGCGCCGCTGCGGGCCTTCCTGTGGGGGAAGATCAAGCGCACCACCTCAGCGCGACGACCCCGTTTGCCATCGGCGGCGCCCCCGTCGGGCAGCGGCCGGTGGTACCTGGTCGCATCGCTGCTCGAGCCGGCCCCGGAGCCGACGGTGGCTTCGAAAGCCCTGGCCGACCAACTGTTGGAGCGAACCGGGATTCTCACCCGGGACGTCGCCGGGGCTGAGGGGGTAGCGGGAGGGTTCTCGGCGGTATACCCGGTGCTGCGGGCATTGGAGGATTCGGGACGGGTCCGGCGCGGCTACTTCATCGAGGGACTGGGCGGCGCCCAGTTTGCTTCGCCGGGTGCCGTCGATCGCTTGCGCCAACCGTCGGACGAGGAGAGCCTTCTTCTGGCGGCCGCCGACCCGGCCAACCCGTACGGCGCCGCCCTCGGCTGGCCGGAGAACGATGCGGGCCGGGCCAGCCGGTCGGCGGGCGCCTTCGTGATCACGGTCGGTGGCAAGCTCGTCGTCTTCGTCGAGCGCGGTGCCCGCCGGGTGCTGACCTTCACGACCGACGATGCCCTGCTGCTTCGGGCCGTGGCCCTGATCGAGCGTCTGGCCGCCCGGCGGCGGCGCTTCGAGCTCGAGACGATTGACGGCGAGAAGGCCGTCAACACACCGCTGGGGTCGCTGCTGGTCGAGGCCGGTTTCGTCGACTCTTACAAGGGCCTCGCCTTTCGCGCCTGATGCCGGAAGGAGACACGCTCTATCGCGCAGCCCGGCGCCTTCAGTCGCTGGTCGGACAGACGGCAACGGTCGAGGGAACGGCCCGGGCGGCCCAGGAGTGGTCGGGCCGGCTGTCGGGGCGCCGGATCACATCGATCTTCAGCCGCGGCAAGCACCTAGTCGTCGTGTTCGAGGGGGATCTGGCCGTGCGATCCCATCTTGGCATGACCGGCGTGTGGCATCTCTACCGGACGGGCGAGCAGTGGCGCAAGACTCCGGGCAAGGCCCGTCTGGTCGTCACCACCGCCGACCATGTGGCCGTGTGCTTCGCAGCTCCCGAGGTCTCGGCGGGTCTACTGGGCGACATCGAGGCCGAGATGGCTCACCTCGGACCGGATCTACTGGCCGACGATTTTGATCCGTCCGAAGCGGCCGGCCGGGCGCCCGCCTCGCCGGCCGATTCAGTGGCCGACCTGCTGCTCGACCAGCGGGTGATGGCCGGCGTCGGCAACGTCTACAAGTCGGAGGTCCTGTTCCTGGAGCGCCTCCACCCCGAAACGCCCCCGGACAGCTTGACGTCCGAGCAACTGACGGGTCTGGCCGCCCGCGCCCGCAAATTGCTCTGGGCGAACCGGTCCCGGCCGACGCGCAACACCACCGGGTACGGCCGCAACGCCGACCTCTGGGTGTACGGGCGCAATCGCCGGCCGTGCCGGCGCTGCGGGACGAACATCGAGCGGCGTGAGCTCGGTGAGCTGCAGCGCAGCACCTACTGGTGCCCCCGCTGCCAGCCCGCCTAGCCTGCGGTTCCCATGTCCCGCACCGATGCCTTCCGTGAGATGCACCACCGGCATCATCCGTTGCTGTTGCCCAATCCGTGGGACGTCGGATCGGCCCGACTGTTCGCTTCGCTCGGCTTCGAGGCGCTGGCCACCACCAGCTCCGGTTTCGCCGCCACCCTCGGCCGGCTGGACGGAGGAATCACCCGCCATGAGGCGCTGTCGCACGCTGCCGACATCGTCGCCGCCACCGACCTGCCGGTTAGCGCCGATCTGGAGAACGGATTCGCCCACGACCCGGCCGGTGTCGCCGAGACCGTTCGGCTGGCGGTCGAAACCGGCCTGGCGGGGTGCTCGGTCGAGGACTACACCGGGGATCCCGACGACCCGATCTACCCACTCGACCTCGCGGTCGAACGGGTCGGGGCGGCGGTGGCGGCCGCCGCCGGTCGCCTGGTCATCACCGCCCGGTCGGAGAACTTCTTGCATGGCCGGCCCGATCTGGCAGACACCATCGCCCGGCTGCAGGGCTTTCAAGACGCCGGCGCCGATGTCCTCTACGCCCCCGGCCCCGTCGACCCGGCCGACATCGGCCGCGTCGTGGAGGAGACCGATCGCCCGCTCAACGTTCTCGCCCTTCCCGGTGTTCCGCCGGTAACGGAGTTGTCCGATCTGGGGGTCAAGCGGATCTCGGTCGGCAGCGGGTTCAGCCTGGTGGCGTTCGGGGCAGTCGCCGAAGCCGCCCAGGAACTCCTGGAACACGGGACCTACGGCTACTGGAACCTGGCGCAGGCCGGCGTGATGGCCCGCGACGCAGCGTTCTGACGGTCACTGGACCGCCTCCCACCGGAAACAGCTCGTGATGTGGTCATTGACGAGGCCCATCGCCTGCATGTGGGCATAGGCGATGGTTGGCCCGAAGAACCGGAACCCGCGCTGTTTCATGTCCGCCGCCATCGCTTCCGAAACTGGTGTCCGGGCCGGAATGTCTGCCATGGTCACGAACCGGTTGATGACCGGTGTGTCGTCGACGAAGCTCCAGAAATAGGCGGCCAGGCTCCCGAATTCATCGACCGTTTGCAGGGTTGTCCGGGCGTTGCCGATGGCGGCCTCGATCTTCTGCCGATTCCGGATGATGCCGGGATTGCCGAGCAGCTCAGCGACCCGGTCCGGGCCGAAGCCTGCCACCTCTTTCGGGTCGAAATCGGCGAAGGCGGCCCGGTAGTTTTCGCGCTTGCGAAGCACAGTGATCCAGCTCAGGCCGGCCTGGGCGCTCTCCAACACGACGAACTCGAACAGCTTGCGGTCGTCCCGTTCGGGCACCCCCCACTCGGTGTCGTGGTAGGCGATGTAGAGCTCGTCTGTGCCCGCCCAATCACATCTGGTTTTCGCGATTTCCACCAAAACGAGGCTACCCGCCGGTACTCTCGCCCGCGCTGATGGCCGATCGTACTTCCACCCTCACCTCCAGCGCCCAGTTCTGGGACGGCGTCTACGCGACGGGCGGAACCAGCGGCACCGGCAGCGTCGGGCGGCTCAGTTCCTTCAAGGCCGAGGTCCTCAATCGCCTCATCGCCGAATGTGGAGTCCGCTCGGCTATCGAGTTCGGCTGTGGAGACGGTTCGCAGCTCGCCCTCATCGACTACCCGAACTATCTCGGCCTCGACACGTCCCCGACGGCGGTCGAGTTGTGTCGCGAACGGTTCGGAAATGACGCCTCCAAGCACTTCCGTGCGTACGAGACCGGGGACTTGATCGCGGAGCGGGCCGATCTGTCCGTGTCGCTCGATGTCATATACCACTTGCTCGAGGACGATGTCTACGACCGCTACATGACCGATCTCTTCGGGGCGGCCCGCCGGCTGGTAGTCGTCTATTCAAGTGATCGGGATGACGAGACCGAATGGCCCGAGGTGCGGCACCGGCGCTTCACCACCTGGGTCGCCGACCGGGCTCCGGCGTGGGACCTGCTGCGGCGCATTCCGAACCGGTATCCGTATCAATCCGGCCGGATCGACACCTCGTGGTCCGACTTCTTCATCTTCGGGCGGACCCGCCCGCCGGGGCGAAAACGTCTCATCAATGAGGTATCACGGCCGCCCCACGGCGCTCTTCTCCTCGAAGGAGGAAACGATGAGCGAATTCCGAATCGACACCGACCGGGGACCGGACGCCGCCGCCGATCTCGCTGACGCCGAACTCGAGTACCTGTGTGGGCTCACGCTGTGGGAGCTGGCCGTTCGCACCGACGAACCCGACTTTGCCGACTACCTCCACCGGGTGCTCGATATGCGCCGCGAGCGAGCAGCCGAGCTGGAAAGCGTGCGGGACCACCGTGACCGCATGCTGTTCGCAGCGGAGGTGATGCGCGACCTCGCCGCATTGCCGACCACCGGAAGCTAAGCCGAGCCAAAGCGCCTCATCTCGGAGACGGGGCGCTTTGTCGCGGGGTGACCACCCCGCTAGCCCGCTCGCGAATGAGCCCGGGAACTTCCCGGGCTCATTCAATCGTGCAGATTCAGTGGGAAAGCCGTGGCCGGGGCCGAACGTTCCATGCCTCTGCCAGCTGGCGCCAGACGGATCGTATTCGTCTGAATTGCGACCGCTCTCTGGCGGGCCGGTAGCTGCTGGATCGGTGGATGGCGAGGGCTTTCAGGTCCTGTGGTCGCACGTACATGGTTCCCTCCCTGGGTTGCTTCAGGAACTAGAGCAGTGCGACCACCCCCTGATACCTGCAATTGCGCGTATTTCCGCGGCGGTCTGGCCCTCTTGTCGTGAAAGGAGGAACCCATGCGTCACCGCCAACCATCCGTCGCTGCCCTGCTGGCCGCATCGCTGCTCGCCATCGCTCTCGGAATCAATTCCGGCCACAGCGCCGGCGAGCCGGCTCCGGTCCCCCCGGTCAACACCGGCTCGACGAGTGCACCGCTTTCCGGGGGCGGCGGAGCCGCCCACCACTTCTTCGATTAGTTCACGGCGGGTCGCCCTCGAAGGGCAGCGTCGCGTCGTTTCGGCCGAACGGGCCCCACTCATCCATGGCGACGTATAGATCTCGTTGTTAAGGTAGAACACTTGATATCACCAATTAACATGATCTAGTATCTTATAACAATGTTGATCGCCTACCTAGCGGGACAGAGGACCCAACGGGACGCCGATGCAGGCTATGCGGGAATCAGGGCATCGCGCGGCGAAGGCAGAGCAACCCCCGGTGAGGCAGCAGTTGCCCGCCTGAGGTCCGCCCTCCGTGTTTCCGACCCGCCCCCAAACCGGCGGTTTCCCGTCGGGGGCACACGGCCCATCACCGTTCTGGTTCTCCTGGCCGTGGTCGCCTGCGGCATCTGGGTGTTCCTTGCCCGGGCGGCGCCGGTTGACCCGGCGTCCCCAGCCGAACCGGAACCGGTCGGCTCGATTGCGGCGGCTGGTGTGGCGGAGATCGTCGTTTCGAACCTTCTCGGTGACTCCGGGGACGGAACCGATCAGATGCTCGAGCCATTCACGGGAGGGTCACTCCCGGGAGCCCTCCCGGGTGACCTCTATGTGCAGAACGTGGCAGCCATCGAGGTTGGCCGATTGGAGAATGGCTGGACCGTCGTGGTAGCAGCGCAGGTGCTGCGCCGGATCGAGGGCGGATATGGTGACCCGGGCCTTGCGTACTACCGGGTCGAGCTCACGAGCACCGACCCACCGACCATCCGTAGGCCGCCGGAGGAGGTGATGCGGAACGGGGGTGGTTGGGTATCTCCGAATGCTCGACGTGGCGAAGCTCGACCCGGTGGCGTCACTAATACCAGCCCCTCGACCGATGAGTGAGCGGCTTCGCCTCACCGGCCTCCTGATGCTCGAGGTCGCTGTGGTGGCGGGTCTCCACTCACTGTCCCGCCTCGATGGCTTCGCTGTGCAGTGGTCCGATTTCGGCCAGTGGCTGGATTCGAGCCCTTACGAAGACGTGGTGGCTGCCGTGCTGCTGCTGGTGGCGCTCGCCATCGCCTACTGGCTGCTCATCTCAACGGCGGGCTACGCCGGTGCGCTGGTCAGTGGTAGTCCCGGGCTCATGCGGGCCGCACGGATTGTGACCGTCCCGGCCATCCGCCGCCTCACCCAGCGGGCCCTCGCCATCTCGATCGCCGTTTCGGCGGTCACGGGCTCGGTTGCCCCGGCGATTGCCGGTGGGGCGTCTGACGCCACGGTGGTGGTGGATATCGGACCGGACGGCCAGCTACGACCGCCCGGGACGGAGCGGCCCGACGAATCGCCGGTGCTTCCTCCCCATCTCCCGATACGGCCTGAACCTGACCCCGTCGAAACCCTGCTGTTCGAGGAGCAGCTGGACGGCACTGTTGCTCACACCGTGACTGTCCGGCGGGGCGACCACATGTGGAGCCTGGCCGAGGAGCACCTGGAGCGCGTCCTGGGGCGAACCAATTTCGATGATCGTGAGGTGGCCCGCTACTGGGTCACGGTCATCGACGCCAACCGGTCGACCATCCGCTCCGGCAACCCCGACCTCATCTACCCCGGCGAGACCCTCACCCTGCCGCCCGTCGGGTAGACCCCCGTCCCCAGCAGTGGGGGCGACGGGCGTCGGGGGACCGGCGACGGGGGACGGGCGTCGGGCGTCGGGCGTCGGGGGACGGGCGACCGGGGACGGGGGACGGGCGACCGGCTCTGCAGACCGCGAAAGTCGTCGCTACGCTGGCGAGCAGGGTTAACGAGGAGGATCGTGTGAAACGCCGTCTCCGGCGTATGGGGTGGAGTTTGCGACGGTTGCGGGTTGACCGGTTGGTAGCCGCCGCTGTGCTCGCTGCGACAGCTGTGGGTGCGCTGCGGCTGGTCGGCGACGTCGACCTATCCCTCCTCGGTCGGGGAGCAGCGCTGATCGCCATCGGCATCCTCCTGGCCCGGCCGGCCGCGGCACTCTGGTCCCGCTTCATGGTCCGCCGACCGCCGTGGCGAGCGGCGCCGGAGCTGCGATTTGCCGGAGCCGACCTCGGGTTCCAGATGGCCGGTGACGCCGGGCCCAACACCTACCGCGACATGCGGGCGGCCATCGCCGGCGAACTCGCCCGGGCCACCAACCCAATAGCCCTCGAGGTATGGCTCGTCGCCAGCGACGAAGCCGGCCGGGATTCGACCATCGTCGAGAGCCTTCCCGACCGGAGGCTGTGGTCGAGCTCTCTCGAGGGCGTCCTCGATCTCGCCGACCTCGACAACCTGTTCGGGGCTGGCCTTCGGCTCGTCACCGAGCAGTGGGAGGTGCCGATCACCCGCTTTGATGTTCTCGCCTGGGGGAATGAACGGACGCAGGACGGGAGCCGCCAGGTTCTCGTCGCCAGCGCCCGGACGTCGATGCCGGCCGAACGGCTCGTAGCGCTCACCGACGATGATTCCGCCGGACGCACCTCCCATCCCGTGTCCCTGAGCGTCGAATGTGTTGCCGATGCCCTGGCGTGGGGAGACCCGGCGAGCTGGCGGGGCGGCGCCCTGTATGGCTTGCTGGAGTTGCTCGAGCAAGCCGAGCCGGGGTCGTGGACCGCGCTGGAGGCCCGGGTCCGGGCCCGCTGGCGTGACAAGGCCATGTTTGCCCGTGTCGAGCGCGGGACCGCCCAGATCACCGGCCGGGTGCTGGCTGCCGACGGCTGATCGTTGTCGGCTCCCGGGGTGACGGATACGCTGCCCGCTATGGATCTTCGCACGGTTCGGCTTCTCGCCTTCTCGATGCTGGCGGTGATCGTCGTCGTGGCGGCCGTGGCGTTCACCTCCGCTTCCTCGAACGACTCGCCTGCCCTGGCGATCGTTCTCGTCGGTCTCGCCGGCCTCGCCGCCCTTGGAGCAATTGCCTGGGTCAGGAACTATCCGGTCTCGCCGGGCGATGCGGCCGCTTACGGGCGGGTCGCCGTCGTCAAGCTGGCGCTGGCCGAGGGCGCAGCCCTGATCGGGTTCGTGGTTGCCTTGACCCTGGGCCCCTGGTGGGTGACGCTCGTCGGTGGCGGGTTTGCGCTGGCCGGACTTGGCCTGTCGTGGCCGTCGGAATCCGACAAGGAACGTCACGAGCTCCTCTACTTGATCTAGGCACTTCCGCCCGGGGACTAGTCAGTTCGCGCGTGCAAACAACCACCCTGTGCGGTATTCTGCTTGCAGAGGACCACCGAGTGTGTCCTTCGGGCTGATACGAGGAACGTTCGAAGGAGCACACAGGTGATACGTGAGAACCTGCTGACCGGGGTCAGGCTGTGGGGGGTCCGACGCATACCGACCGCAACCGCCGGTATTGCCCTACTGGTGGCTCTCGGGGTGGTCCTGCTCTGGTTCTGGAGCTGGCTGGCTGCGCTGGCAGCGGCGTTCGCGGTTGGAGCCAGCCTGCGCCGGCACGCCGATCGCACCGTCGACCAGCCCGCGCCGCACCCGCGCACCAGCTGGCTGTTCGCCGGCGAGCGACTGCCCTACCGCTCGGTGAGCGAGGTGCTCGACGCCCGTCCCCGCCAAATCGTCCAGCGGCTGGCAGCCCGCTACCGCCCCGGGGAGACCGTCGAGCTGGTGTTGTGGGTCGTGGCCCGGGATGGAACCGGCCAGCCGTGGACCCTCGTGCAGGACAGGTTCGGTGGGCCGGTTCCGTCCGTCACCGCCAGCGCCGTCGGTCTCGTCGCAGGGGCCTGCGACCCCTACCTCGAAGCCCAGCGCCTTGCCCTGGCCGAGATCGGCCTGGCGCTGTCGGACGTCATCGTGATCGGGTGGGGAACCGATCGTTCACTCGACGCCGCCAGGGACACCATCGTCGTCGTTGGTCAGACCACGGTGGGAGCCGAGGAGCTCGGATCTGCCGCCTATGCGGGAGGTGACCGCCGGTCGCACCTGGTCGAGCTTCACCCCGACTCCGTCGCCCGGTCGCTTACCAGCGTCGATGCCCGCCGCTGGCAGGCCGCGGCGGTGCGCGGTCTGGTCCGCTGCATCGAGATGCTCTACCCGGGATCCGGTCCGCTGCTCGAAGAGCTCGTGGCCGATCCGTGGCGCAACAAGCGCATGTTCACCCGGCTGGGCCGCCTGACCGACCACCCCGCCGAAGAGGGCGACTCGACGGCGGTCGTCCATCCCGTTGTGCTGAAGGTCGTCGATGGGGGACTGACCGAAGCGGTCGAGGAGCGCACCGTGACTCCGATCCGCCGGGCGCTGAGCTGGGAGAACACGTCCCGCCCCATTCCGACCCGCTACGCGTAACCCGCTTCCGACCGGTCGGTAGCTGAGTACACTGCTTGCCTTACGGGACGTGGCGCAGCTTGGTAGCGCGCAGCGTTCGGGACGCTGAGGTCGCCGGTTCGAATCCGGCCGTCCCGACTCAGGTATCCGCTGCTGTGCTGGTTGCGGGTTTGGATGGCCGATGGGGTTGGCGCCCCATCGGCTTTGTGATGAGGCGGGGAACGCAGCCGGCGTTGCTGAGCGGACAGTCGTGGCATCATCGAGGCATGGCACCGGATTCATTTGAGCTCGAGATCAGCGACACTATTCGCCGCATGCTGTCCGGGCGCGGGGAGGTGTCCGAGAAGCGGATTGTGGGCGGGGGCCTCGGATTCATGGTTGATGGGCATCTGTGCTGTGGCATCAGCAGGCGGGGTCTCACGGTTCGGGTCGGGCCGGACGGCAAGGAGTCGGCGTTGCAGGAGCCACACGTGCGGCCGCTGGCTTTCGGGAAACGGGAAGCCGCCGCGTTCATCGTCGTCGAGCCTGCCGGGCTCCGCGACGGGGATGCAGTTGCCGATTGGGTCGAACGAGGGCTGCGCTTCGTTGCCACGCTGTCGTGACGCCCGGCCGGGGGCTAGAACTACAGCCGATGAGCTCAGCTGACATACCCACGCGTCGTGCTCCAGAGCTGCGACGTGTTGAAGTCGCCGGAGTGAAGATGCTGACCCCACGTATGGCGCGGGTCACGGTGGCCGGACCGGAACTGAAGGGGTTCGAGCTGACCGAGCCGGCGGCCAGCGTTCGGTTGCTGATACCGACATCCGGAACGACCGAGCTTGTCATACCCGAATGGACCGGCAACGAGTTTCTGCTCCCGAACGGGGACCGCCCCATCCTGCGCACCTTCACGCCCCGCCGGGTCCATTCCGACCGGCCGGCACTGGACGTCGACATCGTCCTGCACACCGATGGTGCCACTTCCCGATGGGCCGGGGAAGCCCAGCCGGGTGATCCGGCCGCCGTGGCCGGCCCCGGCCGGGGGTATCGCATCGACCCGGGCGCCCCGGCCTTCTTCCTCGCCGGGGACGAGACGGCTATACCTGCGATCGGCCAACTGCTCGAACAGATCCCCGCCGAGATCCCCATCCGGGCGGTCATCGAGATTGCGCATCCCGAGGCTCGCCTCGATCTCCCCGAACATCCGTCGGCACAGGTCGTCTGGCGGGAGCGGGGTGCCGACGAATCGCCCGGTGCGGCGCTCGTGGACGCGGTGCGAGCCGCCGACCTCGGTCCCGGCACCAAGGTCTGGGTGGCGGGCGAAGCCGGATCGCTCTTCCACATTCGGCGCAACCTCATGGAAGAGCGAGCGCTGCCCCGCGCCGACGTCACCGTCCGCGGGTACTGGAAGCACGGCCGCTGACCGGCTGGCTGCCGTTTTGGGGAAGGTGCCATACTCGCTTATGGGCTGGGTAGCGGTGGACGGTGTCGTTGTGGCAGGCCATGGGGTGGCGTCCGGGCAGGGAGGCGACCGCCGCTTCCCCGCTGGAACCCTGGCTGTGCAGGCGCCGTTCTTTCGAGAGGCCGGCATCGACCTGTCGGACTATCACCCCGGGACGATCAACGTCTCAATTCGTTCTCACCGGTTCGCTCCACACCGTCCCGTCGCCACGGTGCAGGCGCTGGCCTGGCATGACGGCTTTCCTCCCGAGGACTTCTCGTTCTTCCGGTGCCGCGTCGGCGAGGACGGCGTCGCCGGGTTGATCTACTACCCCCACCCGGAAACTAAGCCCGATCATCACCAGGACCCCTCGGTGCTCGAGGTGCTGGCGCCGTTCGTTCCCGGCATCAGAGTCGGACGGCCACTCCGCCTCGAGATCCGGGAGGAAGAGTGGACGCTTCAGCCCATCGACCGTTAGCGCTCCACGCGGAGCCGGGCGATTCGCCGCCGGTCCATCAAGAGGGCCGTGAGGAGAATGTCGTCGATGGTGACCTGATCTCCCTCGCTGGGGATCCGGCCGGCCAGGTCCATGAACAACCCTGCCACGGTCGAGTAGTCGCCGCGGGGCAACTCCCGGCCCAGCTCGGACTCGAGCTGATCAATGTCGGTCCGCCCATCCACGATCCATCGATCCGGACCGGCCGGGACGATCGACGGGACCGTGGGGTCGTACTCATCCTGCAGCGACCCGACCAGCTCCGAGATGACGTCCTTGGTGGTGACGATGCCCTCAACCCCACCGTGCTCGTCGACCACGACGCCGAAGCCGAAGCGGCTCAGGCGCATCTCCTGCAGCACGGCCAGCACCGGCCGGCTTTCGGGAATGTACGTCGGGGGGCGCAGCACCCGGGCGATGTCGGCCGATGACGACGTCTCGGGCAGCCTCAGCACGTCCTTGACGGCAAGCACCCCGAGGATCTCGTCGTGGGTGTTGGCGACAACCGGGAACCGGCTGTGGCCGGTGGAGGCGACGGCATCCTGGACGTCCCGAAGGGTGATCGGGGCGGTGATGGAAACCATGTCCAGCCGCGGTGTCATCACCTCCCGGATCGGCTGATCCGCCAGGGAAAACAGTGCGTCGATAATCTCCCGCTCGGCGGATTCGATTTCCCCCGACCGCTCGCTCAGGGCGGCCAGCGCCCGTATGTCATCCTCGGTGACCGGGGCTACCCCGCCCTCGATATTGAACCGGAACAACCGGAAGATCCCCCGGGTGATGAAGGTGAAGATGGCGCTGAACGGCTGGAGGAAGACCGACAGACGGGAGATGGTTCCGGCAACCAGGAGCGAGAAGCCTTCCGGGTAACGGTGGGCCAGGGTCTTGGGACCGATCTCACCGAATACGAGGATCACCGCCGTGAGGAGGACTGTGACGATCCACGGGCCCCACGTCTCGCCGAATAGATCAATGAACAGGGCCGTCGCCACCGACGCGGCCAGAATGTTCACGAAGTTGTTGGCAATCAGCAGCGTGCTCAGGGTGCGGTCTGGATCGTCGAGCAGCGCTTCCAGCTTCTGTCCGCGCCGGTCGCGCTGGGCCAGCTGATGGACCCGCTCGCGCTGGATGCCGATGATGGCCGTCTCTGAGCCCGAGAAGAATCCTGATGCGACGGTGCAGACGGCCAGGATGGCCAGGTAGACCAGGTTTATATCGTTCACGCCTCGACGGGCGTCTCCAGGATGCCGGCCACGGCGCTGCGGAGCTCAGCCGCGTCAAATGGCTTGTGTACCCACGCCCGGGCGGCCGCCCGCTTGGCCAGGAAGGCGTCGGCGCTCCGGTCGAGCAGCAGAACAACCGGGATGTCTGGGAAGTCGTCGGCCAGGGCGGCTTCTTTCAACGCCCTCGTCATCGCCATGCCGCCCATCTCTGCAACCTGCAGGTCGATGAGGATGACATCGGGCTCGAACTCGGCCGCCGCCCCCACCACCGTGCGCGGGTCGGCGTGGTCGCGCAGCTCGTTACCCGGCCGGCTCAGCGCCGCGTGCACGTCGTTGATCACCCAGGGAGTGTCCGCCACCACGAGGAATCGTGCCATGGAGGGAGGGTAGTCCGGTCGCCGGTCGCCGGTCACCCGTCGCCGGCACTCGAACGCCTCGCTGTTTGCGTCGTGCCTACCGCCAAGCTCCGCCTCCAACAGTGATCGTTCTCGGCATCGTTTGAGAGGCAGGCGTTTCAGGTTCCTCCCCCGCCGAAGGTGGGGGAGGCTAGGAGGGGGGTGGGCAACCCTGCGGGTTGCTAGGCGCGTTCCCGTGTTCTTGTTTAGGCCGTTCTCTCCGCCAAGCTCCGCCTCCAGCGGTGATCGTTCTCGGCATTGTCTGCGAGCACGGCGTTTGTTCTTCCTCCCCCACGCAGTGGGGGAGGCCAGGAGGGGGGTGAAAGCGCGTTCCCGTGCTCCTGTCTGCGTCGTTCCCTCCGCCCCACTCCGCCTCCACTGGTGATTCCTCTCGGCATCGTTTGCGAGGCGGGCGTTTCTGGTTCCTCCCCCGCCTTCGGTGGGGGAGGCTAGGAGGGGGGTGAGAGCGCGTTCCCGTGCTATCGGTTGGAGTTCCAAGTTCCACCTCCCCCCCTCCCACGAATCCCTTTGCCGCCGTAACATTCTGGGATGCTCCGACGTCTGGTTGTCCTGGTTTGTGGTGCGCTGTTTGTGATCAGTGCGGTGCCGGCCGGCGCCCAGTCGGAGCGGGCCATCGACGTGATCAAAGTGAGCGGTCCGCTCGACGAGCGGGCAATCGATTTCGCCATCACCACCATCACCGACGTCGCTCCCACCTCCGAATTGATCATCGTCCAGCTCGACTCGTCAGCGGCCTTGACCGCCCGCTGGAGCGAGCTGCTCCGCATCGTTCAGGATCCGCCTGCCCCGCTGGCCGTGTGGGTCGGCCCGGAGACCGCTATCGCCTACGGCGGCGCGGTCCGTCTCCTGGCCCTGGCCCCAATTGGCCTGGCGGCACCCGGAGCCGAGATCGGCGCCGCCGATCCACCCCGCCACGGAGATACCGGCCTGCTTCCCGCCGCCGATGGTTCGGAGCCCGCCCTGCTGGCATCCGGTTTGATCGAAGGCCGGACGACCGTCGAGGAGCCAATCGAGGGGGTCGTCGACGGCGTGCAACCGGCGCTGACCAACATCGTGCAGGCGCTCGACGGTTCTACCGTGCTGGTCGACGACGTCGAGACCGAGATCGCGATCACCCGCCTCGACGACGATGGGGAGCGGCGTCCCATCACCACCCGCTTCCACGAGCAAGGCTTCGTCGACCGCACCCTCCGCTTGACCCTGTCGCCGGCCACCGCCTACCTGTTCCTCCTGGTGGGGCTGTCTGTCGCGGCCTTCGAGTTCTACGCCGCCGGGGTGGGTGTGGCTGCAGCAGTGGCCGTGCTCACGCTGGCGTTGAGTGGCTACGGACTCGCTGTGCTGCCCGTCAATTGGTGGGCAGTGGGCCTCGGGGTCCTGGGGCTGGGGCTCTATCTCTTCGACTTCCAGCGGATCCAGCTTCGAATCGCGTCGATCCTCGGGACGGTCGCCATGCTGATCGGAGCCCGCTACTTCGTCTACGAACCGCCCCAGCTGTCCATGGCGTGGTGGAGCGCCGCCCTCATCGTCACGTCGATCGCGTTGTTCTTCCTCTTCGCCATGACGACGGTGGTTCGCGCACGGTTCTCCACCCCCACCATCGGTCGCCAGCACCTCGTCGGGCGGGTCGGTACCGCCGAGACTGCCGTGGCTCCCGAAGGGGTCGTGCTCGTCGACGGTGCCCGCTGGAAAGCCAACTCCCGCCGCGCCTCCGGCATCGAAGCCGGCGACCCGGTCACCGTCGCCGCCGTCGAAGGCTTCATCCTCGAAGTGGATCCGGTGGAAAGCGACGCCTGATCGCGTCAACGGTCAACGGTCGACTGTCAACGGCCAGAACCAGATCCTCCCCGTCCGGTCATTGACCACCGACCACTGACCACCGACCACCGACCCCTTCCTTATTTTTCCTGGCAGATTCGCGTTCTCGCCGGTAACGTCGGCGCAGCTAACACGAGGAGGATCCGCTGGTGACAACGGCACCCAGCAGAGATTGGCAGGTCCGCGGCCTGTGTCGCGGCAACCAGGCCCATCTGTTCTTCCCGCCGAGCACGATCGAGCGGAAAGACGAACGAGAGCGGCGCGAGGCCAAGGCACGGTCGATTTGCGCCGTTTGTCCGGTCCGCCGGGAGTGCACCGAGTACGCCATGCAAATACGCGAGCCGTACGGGATCTGGGGCGGATATACAGAAGTCGAGCGGCGTCAGCTGCTCGCCCAGGGAATCACGACGCTCTGACGGACCGAACGTCGCCGCGTCGCATTGTGTGACCGGCGGCGTCCATCCATTCGAGCAGCGGGACCGCATATTTGCGGGTCAGCCCGGCGTGGTCCCTGAACTCGGCAACGGTGAACTGCTCCGGCAACCCGTTGAGCCCGGCCACCAGCTCGTCGAGCTGTTCGGGGAGGTAGGCCAGGTCCTGGCCGACCCGTACCAGCGAGCCATCGCGCACGAGCGCATACAGCAGTTCGGTTGACAGGCCCAGCTCGGCAATCGTCGGTACGGCCGGTCCGGCAACAAGAGCCCGGCGGGCACGATCCCACGCCGCCCGGGCGTCCCCATCGAGCGCCACGCGGAAATTGGCCAGCGCCACGTCAGACCCGTCTTCCGTGAGCGCTTCCGATCGGCCGATCAACAGATCGACGAGGCCGCCCTCGACGCCGAGCGAGCTGGCCAGGCTCGCTTTGGGAACCCCGGCCCGCAGCGGGTTATCGGCGTGGAACTGTTCAACAATGCGCGCCGCTTCGGTCTCGAGGCGAGCACCCTCGCCCGGATCGACGACCGTTCGGCCACTGACGAGGGCAGCACCGGCAACTCCGCCCCGGGTATGGGCGGCCAGCACATCGGCTTGATCGATCCGACGGCTGGCAAGGAGCCCGGTCGCCTGCTCATCCGGGTCCAGGCCGGCCAACCTGTCGAGGGCGGCCAGGTCGAGGCCGCGCACCCGGTTCGGCGGCCGTGGATCGGTGACGCGTCCCCCGGCCACCACAGCCCTGCGGCCCACCTCCCGAACGATGAACCGGTCGCCGACGGCCAGCGGAACCGGCACTTCGAGCGTGACGATGGCGTGGCCGGCCCCGGCCAGCTCGGGGCCATCCAGCAATCGCATGCGAACCGGCCATGACCCGCTTCCCACGTGCAGATGGAAGGCGCCCCGATCCTGAAGCGGAGCTGCCAATCCCCGCACCGTGCGCAGCGTTGCCAGGAACCGGGTCGTGGGGACCCACTCGCCCGGCCGCCCGATCATGGAGCCTCGTCCGACGCCGCCGGTGCCGACGCCACCCAGGTTGAGGGCGGTCCGGCTGCCGGGCTCGACCCGTTCAACGCTTTGCTCGTGACTTTGCAGGCCGCGCACCCGGGTGGTCTCTCCGCCGGGATAGATGGCGACCTCATCGCCCAGCGCCACGGCTCCGTCCAGCAGGGTGCCGGTGACCACCGTCCCCGCCCCGGCGATGCTGAAAGCGCGGTCTACCCACAGCCGAGGCCGGCCGAGGTCGGGCACGACAGCTCCGGCGACGGCTGCTTCCAGCTCGTCGATCAGGCAATCGAGTCCCTCCCCGGTGATCGAGTCGACCGCCGCAACCGGCGCTCCCTCCGCCACCGTTCCGGCGACGTGCTCCTCGATCTCGGCCTCGGCCAACTCCCGGGTCTCGGCATCGGCCAGCCCGGTTCGGGTCAACGCCACCACGATGCTGCGCACCTCGAGCAGGTCGAGCACGGCGAGGTGCTCCTCAGTTTGCGGCATCCAGCCCTCGTCGGCGGCCACGACGAGCAGGCCGACGTTCACCGCGTCGATGCCGGCCAGCATGTTCTTGATGAACCGCTCGTGGCCGGGCACATCTACGAACCCGATTGTGGCGCCGGACGGGAGGTTCATCCAGGCAAACCCGAGGTCGATGGTCAGACCACGGGCCTTCTCCTCGGCGAGGCGATCGGGGTCACGGCCGGTCAGGGCCCGGATCAGCGTCGACTTGCCGTGATCGACATGCCCGGCGGTCCCTACGATCGGCATGTCGCCGAGAGGCCGGCGGCCAGAACCGCGTCGTCGTCGGGGTCGACCGCCCGGAGGTCCACGATCAGGTCGCCCTCGGCGCGCCGGGCGACGATCGACGGTTCGCGAGCGAGCAACCCCTCCCAGGCTGTCCCGGCGTTCGGCAGACGGATGACCGGACTGGGGATGGTCTGGCCCGGGACAGAGCCCGCTCCCACCACCGACTCGTCGTCGACGATGTAGCCGCTGACCCCGGACCGCTCCAGCACCGCCCGGCACCGGTCGGCCAGGCCGGCCGGGGAGAGCCCGACCATCGCCCAGAAGGGAACCTCCCCACCGCGGCCGTCGGCATACAGCTCGAGCGTGGCGGTGAGCGCCGCCAGCGTGGCGCCGTCGCACCGGACGGCGCGGGCGATCGGATGGCGGCCAATGCGGTCGATGAGCGATTGCGAGCCCGCAATGATCCCTGCCTGGGGCCCGCCGAGCAGCTTGTCTCCGGAGAACAGCACGATGTCGGCGCTGGCCGCGAGCACCTGGCGGGCGGCCGGTTCGCCGGCCAGCCAGGCGGGCGGTGGCCCCGGCACCCACGGGACCTGGTCGTCGAGCAGTCCGCTGCCGATGTCGGCCACGAACGGCACGCGGTGGCGGCCGGCCAGCCGCGCCAGGTCGTCGTAGCCGGCTTCTTCGGTGAAGCCCACCAGCCGGTAGTTGGACGGGTGCACCTTGAGGAGCATTCCGGTTTGTGGGGTGATGGCGTCCTCGTAGTCGCCGGGGCGGGTCCGGTTGGTCGTCCCGACCTCGACCAGCCACACGCCGGCTGCGGCCATGAGCTCGGGCAGTCGGAACGACCCACCGATCTCAATGAGCTCCCCGCGGGAAATCACCACCTGGCGGCCGGTCCCGAGGGCGGCCAGCGTCAGGAAGAGCGCACCGGCGTTGTTGTTGACCACCAGGGCGGCTTCGGCCCCGGTGAGGCTGGTGATGATCTGGTTCACGTAAGCGCCGCGCCCGCCCCGCCGGCCGGTGGCGAGATCGAACTCGACGTTGCCATATGACTGCAGAGCGGTGGCGGCAGCTGCAGCCGCGTCGGCGTGGATGGGGGCCCGTCCCAGGTTGGTGTTGAGCAGGACACCGCCGGCGTTGATGACCCGCTGCGGTCGCAGCCGGGCCAGGCGGTCGAGCTCGTGCTGGGCCAGAGAGCCGGCATCCGGCGTGCCGCCCTCTTGGATCTGCTGTCTGGCTCGGTCAATGGCGTGCCGGGCGACGTCGCTCGTGATCTCGCGCGCCAGACCGTGCGAGGTGACCGTGGCCATGAGGTCGCCGACTGACGGGAGGTCGCGGAGTTCCATGACGGCCAGATTACGCCCGGCCGGCATCGTAAGGCCGGGGATAATGCGCCATGCGCATCACCCGGATCCTCGCCCCCAACGCCGGCCCGTTCACCGGCCCCGGCACCAACAGCTACGTCGTCGAGTCGTCCGGCCATGCGGTGATCATCGATCCCGGCCCCATGATCGGCTCACACCTCGGTGCAATCCGGGATGCGGTTGCTGCCCTCCGGGTAGTCGGCATCCTGGTTACTCATCATCACCAGGATCACGCCCCGGCGGCCAATCCGCTGGCGGCGGAGTTCTCCGTCCCCTCCTACGGCTTTGGCAACTTCGGCGGATTTCAAGCAATTTCGCCGGTTGCCGATGGTGAAGGTATTCACGTAGGGACGAAGATGATCGAGGTGCTCCATACACCCGGGCACACGCCGGATTCGCTGACCTTTGCTGTTGGGTCGGTGCTATTCACCGGCGACACCATCAAGGCCGGGAGCACGGTGGTCGTCGACGACATGGCGGCCTACATGGCCACGCTCGATCGGCTGGCGGCGCGCGCTCCGGAGATCATCTACCCCGGCCACGGTGATCGCATCGATGACCCAGCGGCGGTCCTGGCCGACTACATCGCCCACCGGCGGGCCCGCGAGGAGCAGGTGCTTGGCGTGCTGGAGCGTGAACCGCGATCAGCGGAGGCCATCGTTGCTCTCGTCTACCCGGAGCTCGAGCGGGCGCTCATGCCGTTGGCCACCCAATCGACGACTGCCCACCTCCACAAGCTGGCAGCCGAGGGTCGGGCGACCCGCAGTGACGACGGATGGTCCCGGCCGTGAAACGAGCCATCGGCGCGCTCGGGACGGCTCTGCTGATCGTGCTGACGGCGGCTCCGGCCCCGGCCATCACCGAGGACGATCTGCGCGACCTCCGGTTGGAATGGGAGGGCGCCCAGGGAGAGCTGGAAACCGCCACCTGGGAGCAGCGCATCGCCGCAGACACCCGCGGGTTGATCCAATTCGAGTACGACGAGCTCGCCGGCGAGGCCGCTGTGGCAGTCGCTGCCCGAACCGGGGCGGTCGAGGCGGCAGTGGATCGCTCACTGGTCCTGTTCACCGGCACCAGCCGTGGCATCTGGTCTGAGAGTGCCATCGAGCGCCGATACCTGGAAGCCGGGCTGGCTGCCGATCAAGCCCGGATCGCCGCCCGGGAGGAGACCGTGGCCGGCCTCGAAGCAGACCTGGCGTTTCTGGCGGATGAGATCGAGCTCTTCGCCGCCGCCGAGGCAGAAGCCACACTGCGGGTGGACGAGCTGACCGGGCGGGTGGCCGTCCTCGAGGCCGACTACCTGGCGTTGGCCCAGGCCTACGAAGCGGAGCTGCAGGCGGCCGCCACCTCGACGACCACCACAACCACCACCACTCCGGCGCCAACTACGACGACGACGGCGCCGGTCACGACGACGACGCTCGGCCCCCCGGCCACAACCACGACGACGGTGACGACCGTTCCGGTGGGGGCCACCACCACGACGACCGTGCCGGCATCAACTACGACGACGGTTCAGCCTCCGACAACGACCACGACGACGGTGCCGCTTCCGGCCGGTGATCTCGTGTGTCCGGTGCAGGGGCCCCACCACTTCCGCGACACCTGGGGTGCCCCCCGCTCGGGGGGACGGACCCACAAAGGGGTCGACATGATGGCCGATCGCGGAACCCCACTGGTCGCCATCGAAGATGGGACGGTCGGCCGGCTCGCAGATGGTGGCCTGGGAGGGATCACCGTGTGGCTGCTCGGCGACAGCGGAGCGGAGTACTACTACGCCCACCTGGACGGCTGGGCCCCGGGCCTGGCTCAGGGCCAGCGAGTCGAGCGGGGAGCGCCGCTTGGTACGGTCGGCAGCACCGGAAACGCCCCTGATGCGTGGCCGCACCTGCACTTCGAGATCCACCCGGACGGCGGCGAGGCCGTCAATCCCTTCCCAACCGTCGACGCCATCTGCCCATAGCCCGGCTGCCGACTGACACTCCAACTCGGGTCACCCGCCCCTAGTGAGCGGCGGGCGCCGGCGCGACGCTGGAGGGTGGACGTCACGTGCGAGGAGCCGACTATGGACCGAGTCAGGAACCTGGACAGGTATCTCAGCGCGCACTTCTCCGATCAGGCGGTGCGAGCGGAAGTGGCGCAACCAACCGCCTGGCCGTTCGTCACCATCTCACGGCAGGCGGGGGCCGGGGCTCACGCGCTGGCTTCCGCCCTGCTTGCCAACTTCGCAGAACAGGCCGATGTCGAGCTCTTTGCCGGCTGGCAAGTGTTCGACAGCGAGCTGTGCGAGCTCGTTGCCGAGGATCCCACCTATGCCCCCGCCATGAGTGCCCTGATCGCCGAGCAGTACCGCACTCGAACCACTGAGTTCTTCGGGCAGATTTTGTCACCCACCATCGACCAGGACATGCTGATGAACCGGGTCTTCCGGGTGGTGGCAGCCGTGGCCTCGGCCGGCAAAAGCATCATCATCGGACGAGCCGGAAGTGAGGTGACCAGAGGCCTCGGTACCGGGCTCTCAATCCGGCTGGTGGCTCCTGAGGCAGTGCGCATCATCGGGATGATGGACCACTACGGGCTCGACGAGCGCGCCGCCCAGCGGGAAGCCCGCCGCCTCGATGCCGCCCGGGCTCGATTGCTCAAGAACCACTTCCAAGCCGACATCGATGACCCACTCCGGTATGACGTCACCTGGAACACGGGAGCCGTGCCCGTCCCCGTCATCGCCGCGACCGTGACGGCCGCCATCCGCCGCCTGGCATCACCCGCCCATGTGAAGACCGCCCCGTGAGCGAGCGAATTCTGCAGGGCCCGTTCCTGACGAGGAAGCAGGCCGCCCGCCGGGCTGGGACTCCGCCGGACGTTCTGAAGCATCGGCCCGATCTGCTGGTCGTAGAGGGGGAGTGGCTCCCCGAGGTGTACTTCGCCTTCCAGTTCGATGAGAGCGGGGTGCGGTCGGACGTCGCCGCAGTGGTCAAGCGCCTCAAGCCAGACTTCAGCGACCTCGCCATCGAGGATTGGCTGGTTCGGCCTCACCGCAGCCTCGGGCTGATCAGCCCGCTGCGGGCGCTGAATCGGGGGAGCTCGGTGGATCAGGTACTCGCCGCCGCCGAGCGCGATGGACCGCACCCGCACGCGGCCGGGAAACCCCCCGGCGCGCCCGGCCGGGTCCCGGGGCAGCCGCCCACCCCGGCGCGACGCTCCCAACACCGGCGGTGGCGCAGCCTGCGACCGGCACTGCACGGCCGCTGACCGGCCCGGGCGGGGTGGTAGGTTCCGCCCGTGCGCGACCCGCGGTATGACATCCTGTTCGAGCCCGTGCCGATCGGGCCGGTCGTCGCCCGCAACCGCTTCTTTCAGGTCCCGCACTGCAACGGCATGGGGTACCGGGATCCCAGCGCCGTCGCCGAGATGCGCGGCGTCAAAGCCGAGGGCGGCTGGGCGGTGGTGTGTACCGAAGAGACCGAGATCCACCCGTCTTCGGATTTCACGCCCTATATCGAGGGGCGGCTGTGGGAAGACGCCGACATCCCGGCGCTGGCCCGATCCGCCGATCGCATCCATGACCACGGCGCGCTGGCGGGCATCGAGCTGGCCCACAACGGCATGCATGTCTCCAACCCCTACACCCGCCTGACACCGCTCGGCCCCGGCCATCTTCCGGTGGCCGGCTACGACCCGGTTCAGGCCCGGGCCATGACTATCGGGGACATCGCCGACCTGCGGCGCTGGCATCGAGCCGCCGTTCGCCGGGCCATCCAGGCCGGCTTCGACATCGTGTACGTCTACGCCGGTCACAACCTGGGGGGCCTCCACCACTTCCTGTCGCTGCGCTACAACCAGCGAACCGACGCCTACGGCGGTTCGCTCGAGAACCGGATGCGGCTGCTGCGCGAGATCCTGGAGGACACCCGGGAGGAGGCATCCGGTGCCGCCGCCGTGGCTTGCCGCATCACCGTCGATGAGCTCATCGGCGACGCCGGGATCTCCCGGCCGGAGATCGAAGAGGTCATCGGAACGCTCGGCGAGCTGCCCGATCTGTGGGATTTCGTTCCGGGCAGCTGGGCCGACGACTCGATGACCTCCCGCTTCAGTCCCGAGGCCCACCAGGAAGCGTGGGTGCGGGGACTCAAACAGCTGACGTCCAAGCCGGTAGTCGGGGTGGGCCGCTTCACGTCACCGGACACGATGGTTCGCATGGTCCGACAGGGCGTCCTCGATCTCATCGGGGCGGCCCGCCCGTCGATCGCCGATCCGTTCCTGCCCCGCAAGATCGAAGAGGGCCGGATTGACGAGATCCGGGAGTGCATCGGCTGCAACATCTGCGTTTCGGGGGACTGGACGATGTCGCCCATCCGCTGCACGCAAAACCCGTCGATGGGCGAGGAATGGCGGCGCGGCTGGCATCCGGAGCGGATGCGGCCCCGGCGCTCCGATGACCGGGTGCTGATCGTCGGCGGGGGCCCGGCCGGCCTGGAAGCCGCCCAGGCGCTCGGCAAGCGGGGCTATCCGGTCGTGCTGGTGGAACAGACCCGCCGGCTGGGCGGGCGGGTGGCTCGGGAGGCCCGACTGCCCGGGCTGGCGGCGTGGATTCGGGTGGTCGACTACCGGGTTGGCCAGCTCGCGATGCTCGATACGGTGGAGCACTATTTCGAGAGCCCGATGACCGCCGACGAGGCCCTCACATACGACTTCACCCACATCGCCGTCGCCACTGGATCACAGTGGCGGGCCGACGGGGTCGGCCGGTGGCACACCCATCCACTCTCGATGCACCCCGACCTGCCGGTCTTGACCCCGGACGATCTGATGAGCGGGGCCCGGCCCGATGGATCTCGCATCGTGCTGTTCGACGACGATCACTACTACATGGGCGGCGTACTCGCCGAGTTGCTCGCCGGCGAGGGCTGCGAGGTCGTGCTGGTGACGCCGGCCCCCGCGGTTTCCCAGTGGACCGTCAACACCCTCGAACAAGCCCGTATTCACAAGCGGCTGGTGGAAGCCGGAGTCGACATCGAGCTCTCAACGGTGCTCACGGCCACGGCAGCCGGTGGCGTGACGGTGGCCGACACCTTTACCGGGACGGAACGCACCATTCCCGCCGACGCCCTCGTCACCGTCACGGCTCGCATGCCGGACGATCAGCTGGTGACCGACCTGCGAGAACGCCGCGACGAGTGGGCTGGTGCGGGCCTCGCATCGGTGACCGCCATCGGGGATTGCTCGGCGCCGGGGACCATCGCGGCGGCGGTGTGGGATGGGCACCGCTTCGCGGCGGACTTGAACGAAGAGGTCGACCGGGACGGGCCACCGTTTCGCCGGGAAGTTACGGCGCTGTCGCCGGGCGAGGCTACGACCGGGACGTGAGCTGGGCCCGAACCGCGCCGTCCGGATACTGGCCGGTGGTCGCCTGCACATAGTGTTCGGCAGGCAGCGCCAGCAGCATCGACGCAGTCGTCGGGGTAACGATCGTGCAGCCCGCGGCGGCCGACAGCACGGCCACCGACGGCCCATCCTCTCCAGCCGGCGCCCGGTAGACGCCGACCGATTCGACTGTGCCGATGCGCTGGGTTTGCAGGTTGTCGAAACAGATCTCGCCGGAGGTCGACACGTCCAGCCGGAGCGTTGCGTAGCCGTCGGCATCACCCAGCCCGGTCACGTTGGCTCCAACCAGGGCCAGATCCCAGCCGCGGTGCTCGGCCACCTGGCCTCGAATGGCGCCTGCCGGGTGTTGGGCGCTGGTGACCTGCAGGTAGTGGTCTTCGGGCCGGTCGACCAGAGCGAGGGCGGCGGTCGGAGAGGCCGTGGCGCATCCGAACGAGCCCGAAACGGGCAGGTTGGCGGTGAGCGAGCCGACCTCGCCGGGGGCGCCCTCATAGACGGCGATGCTCGCCACTCCAGCAACAGCCGGAGCTTCCAGGCTGAAGCAGATCTCGCCTCCGACCGAGACCGAGAGCATGGCCGTTCCGGCGGCCGCCTGGCCCGGCCCGGGGACCACCTCGGACCCCGTCATCTCCACATCGAACCGGAACGGTGCCCCGGCCACGTTTCCGACAACGGGCAACCAGCCGGGGTGATTGATCGGCCAGGCGCGATCGGCGAAGCCCTCGGTGTTCTCGAGCCGCAGAAAGGCCCGGGCCCGGTCGGGGCGAATCAGCCCGGGCGTCTGCTCCCCCGAGCCATCCCAATCTCCCGCGAACACGGCGTCGTCGGCGATGCCCCAGAAGAACTCGAGGTCGGTGGGTGCCACCGCGCCGCCGTCCGGTCCGTCGGTCATGTACACCAGCCCGGTTGACTCGCGGTGCAGTGCGACCTCGCTGGTCCCGTCCGCGTCGAAGTCGATGGCGAACGGCTTGTCGCCGGGGACGCCGAAGTAGTAGTCGAACCGGGCCGGACCCGTTTCGTTCAGGTTGCTGATGTAAACCTTGCCTTCGGTCGGCCGGTAGACGCTGAAGGTGTCGATGCCGTCGCCGTCCCAGTCGCCGACGATGGGCACATCGCCGGGGATTCCCATGAACCAGCTGGCATCGGCCGGCCCGGTCTCGCGCCGATTGATCACATAGGCGAACCCATCCGACGGTCGATACAGGCCCGGGGTGTCGATCCCGTCTCCATCCCAATCGCCGAGAAACGGCACATCTCCCGGCACGCCGAAGAAGAAGCTCTCGTCGGGACCAAGCTCCCAGCGGCCGGTCAACGGGTCGACCAGCGCCACCAGGTCGGTGTCGGCAGTCGCCCGCGCCGGAATCGCCATGAACGCCACCGCCATCGCGAGCACTGCCAGCCTGCGCATGTCCGCCTCCCGTCGCCGAGGGTGAGGCTACAGCGTCACGGATGGTGGTAGTCACTGGAGGGCCGGTGCATACTGGCGGCATGCGGCTCTTTGGATTCGAGATCGGCGGCCGGAGCGAACCGAATGCCCGGTTCGATGCCCTGGCCGGCCAAGCCGACGAACGGGGAATTGTGTGGCGAGACCTCATCGCCGACGGCTATCGCGTCCGTGGTGACCTGTACGCAAGCGGGATTCTCATCCGATACGACTGGGAGTGGCGGATCCGGGAGCTCGAGCGCCGCTTGAACGAGTGACGCTATTTGGTGGCGGGCAGGGCGTCGAGCAGCCGGTCGATGCGGGCCGTGCAGGTCTCGTCTTCGGCCGGGGGAAGCAGCTCGGTGAGGCGGCGGGCGCCGGCCAGCACCGCCATTCCGGCGGGTGACTCGGGATGGGTTGTGGCGACGGGGGCCCCGGCGTCACCTCCTTCGACCACGTACGGATCGAGCGGGATGCTGGCGATGAGGGGAACACCCAACTCGTCGGCCAGTTCCTGGCCGCCGCCTTCACCGAACAGCTTGAAGTGCTCGCCGGACGGCGTCGTGAAGCCGGCCATGTTCTCGATCACCCCGATGACGGGCATGAAGCTGCGGCGGGCCATATCGGCAACCCGGGCGGCCACCTTCTGGGCGGTTTTCTGGGGGGTGGTCACCACCACCATCTCGGCCTGGGGGAGCAGACGGGCTAGCGCCATCTGGATGTCTCCGGTTCCGGGTGGCATGTCCACGACCAGGTAGTCGATGTGGCCCCACGCCACGTCGGTCAAGAACTGCTCGAGCGCCTTGGACAGCATCAACCCGCGCCACATGAGCGCCTTGTCTTCGTCATCGACCAGCAGCCCGGTTGAGACCAGTTTGAGTCCCTGGGCTTCGAGCGGAACGATCTTGCCGTCGGTGTTGGCGCCGAGACGCTTCTCACCGACGCCGAGCATGCGGGGGATGGAGAAGCCCCAGATGTCGGCGTCGAGCAGGCCGACCGTGAAGCCCTGTGCAGTCAGCCCCAGGGCGAGGTTCACGCTGACCGACGACTTGCCAACCCCGCCCTTGCCGCTGCTGACGGCCACGACCCGGGTGACGGGATCGATCATCGTTGGCTCAGCGTTCTCACGAGCCCGGAAGCGGGCCTTCGACATGACTGCGGAGCGCTCGTCGGCCGTCATCTCGCCCATCTCGACGACCACATCGTCGACGCCGGGGAGCGCGGCCACTTTGCGCCGGACATCACCGTCGATCTGGCTGCGCATCGGGCAGGCGGCGATCGTCAACGCCACCCGGATGGTGGCGATGCCATTGGTCAGTTCGATGCCCTTGACCATGCCCAACTCGACGATGTCGCCCCCCAGTTCGGGGTCGACGACGCCGCGCAGGGCCTGTTCGATGTCGGTCGTGGTACTCATGATCTGTTCAGAGGGTATTCGTCGTTCCCCAACTATCTATACGGCTGTTTTTGTTCCTGGCGTATAATCTCTTTCAACCGGACAGGAGACCGCCACCATGCTGACACTCACATCGCCCGCCGCCGCCAAGGTCAAGTCATTGCTCGAGGAGGAAGGCGACACGTCGCTCGCGCTGCGGGTTGCCGTCAAGCCCGGTGGCTGCTCGGGGTTTTCGTACGAGATGTTCTTCGACGGCGAGGTAGGCACCTCCGATGCCGTTGCTGAGTTCGACGGCGTCCGCGTGGTCGTCGACTCCGCCAGTGCGCCCCACCTGGAAGGCGCCGAAGTCGACTACCGGGATGGGCTGCAAGGCGCCGGCTTTGCGATCAACAACCCCAACGTCACCAGGACCTGCGGCTGCGGCAGCAGCTTCTCTTAGGTCGCCGGTCGCCGGTCACCGGTCGCCGGTCAACGGCCAAACCCCAGCGGACCCTCTGACCGACAGCCGATAGCCGGTCGCCAGTCGCCGGCTAACCAACAAACGGACCCTCTGGCCGATGGCGGGAACCCTTCGGGTTCCTTGGGAGTTGCTCCGCAACTCCACTCGCACAGCCCAGCCCCCCTCTGGCTTGCAACCTGGAACTTGCAACGTGCAACTCTGCCTGATGCCTGATGCCTGATGCCTGATGCCCGGTGCCTGATGCCCGGTGCCCGGCCGTTACCCTCCTCCCATGAGCAAAGAGATCCTTCCGACGCCGTCGGCGCCGGCGGCGTTGGGGCCGTATTCGGTGGCGGTGGAGGCCAACGGGTTGGTGTTCTTTTCGGGGCAGATTGCCCTCGATGGTGATGGTCGCCCGGCCGGGTCGACGACCGAGCAAGCCCGTCAGGTGATGGAGCAGATCGGCGGCCTGCTCGCCGATGTTGGGCTTACCTTCGACCACGTCGTCAAGGCAACGCTGTTCCTGGCCGACATGGGCGACTTCGCCGCGGTCAACGAGGTGTACGGCGAGTTCTTCGACGCCGACCCCCCGGCCCGCTCAGCGGTCGAAGTCGCCGCCCTCCCACGCGGCGTCGCCGTTGAGATAGAAGTCATAGCGAGTCGTTAGTCGGTAGTCACTGGTCGCTAGACACTCTCTGGCCGTCGAAATGGAGCACAGGAACGCGCCAAGCAACCCGCAGGGTTGCCCACCCCCCTCCTTGCCTCCCCCACTCGCTGCGCTCGCGGGGGAGGTAAGTGCCCTAATGAAAGTAGCTGCCTTCCATGCCGGTGGGGATGGTCTCGTCGTCGAGGCCGTGGAATTCGGCCCGGACACGAACGTGGACCCGCTCTTCGGATTCGAGCTCCTGGAAGGGGTTCCATTGCGGCGCCGGCATCGGCGCCTCCGGTGCGGTGCCCCGGGCGCGAAGAACGCCGCCCTCCTGAGTCACCGTGTCCTCAGCTGAGCGGCTGGGCATCGTGTTGACGATGAAGGTCCGAATCACCATGAGTGCTCCAGTCTGGGCGGCCAGATCCCGCGTATCGGCATTCTGGAGGCGAACTTGAGGGATCTGTTTCAGCGGCCGGGGTGGATGATCACCTCAGCGCCGATCGGCTCGAATCCGGTGGCAAGAAACGAACGCAGCGATGCTGCGTTGCCAGGCGCCACAGACGCGAACACCGGTTCACCATCCGGCACATGGCCGATCGCCTCGCCGATGAGGCGGCGGCCTGCTCCGCCGCTCCGTGCGGTCTCGTCGAACAACTCAACGCTGACCTCCCACCGATTCCCGAGGCCGATCCCCACCGTGACGAGGCCCGTGTCGTCGCCGTAGACGATGACATCGTTCCGACGCCGGCGGGCCGCGATGACTCGGGGGTGCTCGTCGAGGTCACCACGGAGCGGCAACGTCGACCGGCCGGTTCCCGAGGTCACCAGCACCACGTCGAGGCACCCGACCTCTCCCGACGGCCCCGCCAGCCAACGGAGGGCGTCGGCCGACACGATGCCACCGAACGCGTCGTATTGGCGGGACAGCACGACCTCGGAGGGAAGTGCCGTTGCGACGATGGCGTGACCGGTGAACTCGACGACCGCTTCGAGGTCGAGGCCGGCCGGCGGCCCGGTGACCTCGATGACTCCGTCGACGGGCGGGAACTCACCCCGGGCGGCCGCCGCCAGCACGTCGCTGAGCCGGTCCACCACCCCGCTCAGCCGAATCGGTAGCCGACGGACCGGACGGTCCCGATCCAGGACGACCGTTCCTCGCCCAGCTTGGCCCGCAGGCGCCGGACGTGCACGTCAACGGTGCGCGAACCACCGAAGTAGTCGTACCCCCACACCTGGGAAAGGATCTGGGCGCGGCTCCAGGCCCGGGTTGGGTTGGTCACAAAGAACCGGAGCAGCTCGTACTCCATGAAGGTGAGGTCGAGCGGCTCTCCACCCACCGTTGCCTGGTAGGTCGCCAGGTTCAGCTCGAGGTCTTTGAAGTGAATGACATCTTCGATCGCCGCCGCCGGCAGGGCCAGTTTGCGCAGCCGGACGCGCAACTCCTCGACCCGAAGGGGTGCCACGAGGAAGTCGTCGATTTCTGAGACGTTGGCGACCTCGGTGGCGTGATCGACGACCGCCAGGATCGGCAGGCCCAGCTCATCCTTGACTCGCCGGATGATGGCGAGCGCCCGGTCCGGTTCGGGTCCCAGATCGATCACCAGCGCGTCCCAGCCGGCTTCGGGCTGGGTGTCGGCCACTTCCGAGGCATCGGTCAGCGAGACGGCGGTTGCCGACAGAGACGCCAAAGCTTCGACGAGCTCTGCGCGGGCACTGATCAGAGCGAGCATCATCACAGAATCGGAAGGTTTTCCTCGACTTCGAACAAGGATACGTGGCGGCGATAGCGGCGCCACTCATCGCGCTTGTTCTTCAGGAACCATTCGACGATGTGCTCGCCGAGGGCTTCTTTCATCAGATCCGATTGCTCCAGGGCATCGAGGGCTTCTTCCAGGCTGGACGGCAGGCGCTCGGCATTGGGAGCCGATCGGCTGTCGGCATCGGTCACTGCCACGTTTTCCATGGTCTCGGGCGGGAGCTCGTAGCCACGTTCGATCCCGGCCAAGCCGGCCGCCACGAGAGCGGTGAAGGCCAGGTACGGGTTGGTTGCCGGGTCGGGTGAGCGGAGCTCGATGCGGGTGCGCTCGGGCTTTTCGGGCTGAATCGTCGGCACCCTGATGAGGGCCGATTCGTTGTTGTGGGCCCACGTCACGAAGGTGGGAGCTTCAAACCCGCCGTGGAGCCGCTTGTACGAGTTGACCCACTGGTTGGTTATTGCGGTCAGTTCGCGAGCGTGGGTGAGCAGGCCGGCAATGAAGGCTTCGCCGATCTTGGAGAGGCCATCGGCGGGCTCGTGAAAGGCGTTGGTTTCGCCCTCGAACAGCGACAGGTGCAGGTGAAGCGCCGACCCGGCCGCCTCCTGGAGCGGCTTGGGCATGAAGGTGGCGTACATGCCGTTTTCCATGGCCACCTCCTTGATGGCCAGGCGGGCCGTGATCAGCTGGTCGGCCATCGTCAGGGCGTCGGCGCCCCGCAGGTCGATTTCGTGCTGGCCGGGCGACTGCTCGTGGTGGGATGACTCGACCGGAATGCCGAGCTGTTCGAGCGCGACGATGGACCGCCGGCGATACTCCTGAGCGACGTCGAGCGGAGTCAGGTCGAAGTACCCCCCGCGGTCGAGCACGGTGCGGGCGGGGGAGGCATCTTCGAAGTAATAGAACTCGAGCTCGGGGGAGACATCCAAAGTGAACCCGCGCTCGGAGAGGCGGCGCAGGTTTCGCTTCAGGGCCCAGCGGGGATCCCCCTCGAACGGTTCGCCGGATGGCCGGACGATGTCACAGAACATGCGCGCCACCCCGCCCTCGTCGGGGCGGAAGGGCAGCAGCTGGAAAGTGGTCGGATCGGGCTTGGCGATCATGTCGGCTTCCTGGATCCGTGAGAAACCGTCGATCGACGACCCGTCGAACGTCATGCCGTCGGCGAGTACCCCTTCCAACTCGGCGGGCGTTATCGCCACCGACTTGAGGAACCCGAGGACGTCGGTGAACCAGAGCCGCACAAATCGGATCCCCCGCTCTTCGACGGTGCTCAGAACGTATTCGGCTTGCTTATCCATTGCCATTGACGTTAGGCCTCCCCGGGGAAATTGGCGAGGGGGCGGATCGCTCCGCCCCCTCAACGCTTCATGTCCAGACGCCGGGTTTAGCCTTCGGCATCCCGGCAAACGGTCTCTGTGATGAGACGGGCCACCACGTACGGATCCATGTTGGCGTTTGGCCGCCGGTCTTCCAGGTATCCCTTGCCGTCGACCTTGACCTGCCACGGAATCCGCACCGAGGCTCCCCGATCGGAAACACCGTATGAGTACTCGGTCCACGGGGCGGTCTCATGCAGCCCGGTCAGGCGCTGGTCGACGCCGGCCCCGTAGTTCTCGATGTGGAGGTCGTGGGCTTTGCCGAGCGCCTCCGCCGCCGCGATGATCGGCTCGTAGCTCTCTCGCATCTCCTTGGTAGAGAAGTTGGTGTGGGCCCCGGCCCCGTTCCAGTCACCTTTGATGGGCTTCGGATTGAGCGTGGCGGCGATCTCGAAATCCTCGCCGATGCGATAGAGCAGCCAGCGGGCCAGCCAGACCTGGTCGGCCACCTCGACGGGGCCGAGCGGGCCGATCTGGAACTCCCATTGGCCCATCATCACCTCGGCGTTGGTGCCGGAGATTTCCAGGCCGGCCTCGATGCAGGCCGTGGTGTGAGCTTCCACTACATCCCGGCCGAACACCTCGTCCTCACCGACCCCGCAGTAGTAGCCACCCTGCGGTGCCGGGAAACCACCCTGGGGCCAGCCGAGCGGGCGGCCGTCCTTCATGAAGGTGTACTCCTGCTCGATCCCGAACCAGGGCTCGTGGCTCCCGTAGCGCTCAGCGATCTCGACGCACGCCGCCCGGGTGTTTGACGCATGGGGCGTCATGTCGGTGTTGAGAACTTCGGCAAGGACGAGCACATTGTCGCCTCCCCGGATCGGATCCGGGATCGAAGTGACCGGCCGGAGCACACAGTCAGACTCGCTGCCCGGAGCCTGGTTGGTGCTGGAGCCGTCAAAGCCCCAGATCGGCAGTTCGGCGCCGTCGGGAAGGACCCGGGTCTTGGAGCGGAGCAATTGGGTGGGTTCGGATCCATCGATCCAGATGTATTCAGCGCGATAGGGCACGTGGGACTCCTTCAATACGTAGGTATCCGGAGCACTATTGCAGCACCGGGTTGCGTCCGGGTTTCTGATGTGTGAACGCTGTGTTACAGCTCAGCGTCGCCCGGCTTGTAGGCGGCGATGGTGTTGACCTGGTTCCCGTAGGCGGTGACCGCCTCGTTGAATTGAATGAGTGCCGCCCGGCGGGCCTCACCCGAATCGGGGGCTTGCAGCCCGGCAAGCACGTCGGCGGATCGAGCCGGGATCTCGTCGGCGGCGGCCAGCATGATCGTATGGAAGTTGGCGTACTCGGGCAGCGACGTCGGCACGGTGATGGAGTTGAGGCCGGTTCGCCAGCTGTTGATGTCGGCATCCAGTGCCCGCAGCCCCGCCAGGGTGTCTGCGTATGAGGCCGAGCGCGAGTCCCAGTTCGAGTTCAGTTCGCCCATGCGCTCCTGCAGGGTTGCCATCTCGATGCCGCCTGCGGTGATGTCCAGGTTGTACTGCACCACGTCCGACGGAAGGGCCGTGGTGGTGGTCGTGGCCGAACCGAGCGTCGTCGTGGTGGCTCCGGTGCCATCCAGCGTGGTCGTCGTCACGCCGGCACTGACCGTCGGGTCCTCGGCGGCGTTGATGAATAGCCACGCGAAACCCATCATCGCAAGGATGACGACGGGCAGAATCCAGCGGCCGGGCTTGGGGTCGGGGTTCGGCTGCACGGGGTGAGAGTAGTCGCTTGCCCTCAATCCACTTCTCATTTTCGGACACCGGTACCCTTCCGCCCATGGAAATCCAGGGGCGCCGCGCCCTCATCACGGGTGGAGCGCACCGGGTCGGCAAGGGGATCGCGCTGGCCCTCGCCGCAGCCGGCGCTGATCTGGTTCTGCACTACAACAGCTCGGCCGGCGCGGCGGAGGAGACTCGTGCTGAAGCAGCCGCCCTCGGCGTCGATGTCCGCCTCGCCCAGGCCGACCTGACCGACCCGGTGTCCATTGCCTCTCTGCTGGGGGACCCGGTCGACATTCTGATCAACAGCGCGGCCGGTTTTCCGAGCGATCACCTGGAGGACGTGACGCTCGAGCAGTGGAATCGCACCCTGACCCTCAACCTGACGGCTCCCGTCTTCCTCACCCAGGGCTTTGCCCTGGCGCTGCCGGAGGAGCGGTCCGGCGCGGTCGTCAACGTCACCGACTGGAAGACGATGCGCCCGTACAAAGGGCCGCGGTTCTCCTATACCGTGGCCAAGGGAGCACTGGACACCTTCACCCGGGTAGCGGCCAGTGAGTTGGCGCCCCGCATTCGCGTGAACGCCGTAGCCCTCGGCGTGGTGCTTCCGCCCGCCGGCGCCGAGGAAGGCCATGCCGAGAACCTGGCCGCCCAGACGCCTCTGCAAAGGGTGGGCGGCGTCGAGCCGGTAGCCGAGGCGGTAGTGCATTTCGTTCGCAACGACTTCATCACCGGCGAAATCCAGCGCCTCGACGGCGGGGCCCACCTGTGGTGAGTGCTCCGTCTACCCGTCCGAGAGGGCACCGGGCATGACGGCGGCAGATTGGGACGCCGCCTATGAGGACGGTGCAACCGATACCCCGGTGGATGGTCACCTGACCGCGCTGGTCGATGGATGGGATCCGGGGACCGCGTTGGACCTCGGGTGCGGTCTTGGCCAGAACAGCATCTGGCTGGCCGCCCGCGGCTGGACGGTGACGGGCCTCGACATCGCAGCCAATGCGATCGCCGGCGCCCGCCGGGCAGCCGCCGAGGCCGGCGTGGACGTTGACTTTGCCGTTGCCGATGTCCGGGAGTGGCAGCCCACTGCGGAGTTCGATCTGGTTATCAGCACGTTTGCGCTTCCCGCCCGCGGGCCGGGGCGGACGGCGGCCATCGAGGCGGCGGCACGGGCCGTCCACCCCGGCGGCACGCTGCTGCTGGTCGAGTTCGATAGCTCCCTGGCCGATGAGGGCTGGATGGCACCGCGAGATCTCGTGACGGTGGACGAGCTGGTCCCACTCCTCGAGGGTTTCACCCTCGTGCGGGCCGAGGTGGTGGAGACCGCCCACGCGCACGGCCACGAGACCCGCCATCTCCCGGCGGTCGTCGTCGTCGCCCGGCGCCGGTAGGTGCGCGGGCGGGCCTACGCTGCCCCGCATGCAGCGTGTCGAGCCCCAACCCGGTCAGGAATCGGTCTGGGACTATCCCCGCCCTCCCCGGGTGGAACCGGTCGCCGAGCCGGTGCGGGTCGAATTCGGCGGAGCGGTGATAGCGGAGACGAGGCAGGCACTCCGGGTACTGGAGACCAGCCACCCGCCCGTCTATTACATCCCGCCCGAGGACATCGACGACGTCGTGCTGCAGTCGAGCCCGTCGACCAGCTTTTGTGAGTTCAAGGGCCGGGCGTCATACGTGTCGCTGGAGGTCGGGGACAACGAGTCGATCGACGCCGGATGGACTTACCTCGATCCGTCACCCGGCTACGAAGCGCTCACCGGGATGATTGCGTTCTACCCCGGCCGGGTCGACGCCTGCTTCGTCGGTGACGAACGGGTCGTCCCCCAGGCGGGCGACTTCTACGGCGGTTGGATCACTTCCCGGGTGGTCGGGCCCTTCAAGGGTGGCCCCGGCACCCGCGGCTGGTAACGGCCTTCCTGCCCGGCGAGTCGGCCGCCCCTACTGCGTCGGGGTGTCGGCCGATCGGGTAAGCGCCGCCTCGGCGATGCGGCGAGCCATCGTCCCGAAGATGGGGCCGTGGAACGGTATGAGCGACCACCAGTAGAGGCGCCCAAACAGGCCCCGCGGCACGAAGGTGGCGGTCTGGGTGAGGCGGGTGCCGATCCCGGTCGGTTCTGCGGTCCATTCGAGCCAGGCGTCGCCCGGGAGCTTCATCTCGGCCTCCAGCAGCAGATGCTTGCCGGGATCGACCTTGCGAACCCGCCAGAAGTCGAGCGCTTCACCGGGTCGAATGTCTTCCGGGTCGCGGCGGCCCCGTCGCAGTCCAACACCTCCAACGAGGCTGTCGAGCAGGCCGCGCAGGCGCCACGCCCAGCTGAACCCGTAGTAACCGAACTCGCCCCCCACCCGGGAGAACGCCCAGAACACGCTTTCGGGGGGAGCCTCGGTGGTGACTACCCGCTGGTCTTCGAAGCGGGCGCCGCCCGACCAGCTCGGGTCGGTGGGAAGTGGAAGGGCCGGGCTGGTGGCGGTGTCGCTCCACCGGGTCTCAACCTCCCGGGCGGTGGTGCGGTCGAGTGCCAGCCGCACCGACGCGCGGTAAGTGATGGTCTCGTGCGGGAACCGGTCGGCCGAGTCGTCGGTGACGATTACCTCGTTCTTGAGACTGTCGACCAGCGGCCGGGCCACCCCAACCGGAAGCGGCGTCACCAGTCCTACCCAGCGCGACGACAGGCCGGGACTGAGGACGGGCACCGGAATGATGATGCGGCGCCGCAACCCGGCCTCTTCGGCGTAGATCTGCATCATCTCCTCATAGGTGAGGATCTCCGGACCGCCCACTTCCACGACCCGGCTTGCGCCTTCGCCGTCTTCGAGGACGGCGGTGAGGATCTGCAGCACCGCGCGAATTGCGATCGGCTGGCAGCGGGTGCGCACCCACGTGGGTGTGGTCATGATCGGCAGAACCTCGGTGAGGTACCGCAGCATCTCAAAGCTCACCGAGCCCGACCCGATGATGACCGCCGCCCTGAGTTCGGTTACCGGCGTTGCGCCGGCCGCCAGCAATCTCCCCACCTCGTGGCGGGAGGAGAGGTGCTTGGAGAGGTCGCCTTCCTCGGCGCTCCCGAGGCCGCCCAGGTAGACGACTCGTTTTAGCCGGGCGGCGTCGGCTGCTTCCTGAAAGTTGATAGCTCCGGTGCGGTCGGTCTCACCGAAGTTGTCGGCGTAGCCCATCGAGTGAACGAGGTAGTAGGCGAAGTCGCATCCATCCAGGGCAACCGCCAGGCTGTCGGGATCGAGCACGTCCGCCTTGACGACCTCAACGTCGTCGTGCCAGGGATCGAAGGCGAGCTTGCGCGGATCCCGGGTCATGCACCGCGCCCGATACCCCAGTTCGAGCAGCCGGGGAATCAGCCGCCCGCCGATGTACCCGGTGGCGCCCGTGACCAGTATGCGAGGTTTCTCCATGAGTGGGAGGTTAAAGCCCTGCGTGGTGCAATCGATGAGCGGTCAGGCAAAGTTGCAGGATGCAAGTTGCAGGTTCCCAGTCAGAGGCTGTCAGGCCTTCTGCATGGAGTTGCGGAGCAACTCCCAAGGAACCGGAAGGGTTCCCGGCATCAGGCGTCGGGCGTCGGGCATCGGGCACCGATTGTCATGGAGTTGCGGAGCAACTCCCAAGGAACCCAAAGGGTTCCCGACCCCCCGACGCCCGGACTCCCTCTGGCCTGCAACCTGCAACCTGCGACTGGCAACTTCACTCAAGAGCACAGGAACGCGCTCAGCAACCCGCATGGTTGCCCACCCCCCTCCTTGCCTCCCCCACTCGCTGCGCTCGCAGGGGAGGTATCCCCGCTGATTGCTGATTGCTGATTGCTGATTGCCTGATGCCTTCCGGCTTGGAACGTGAAACTGGCAACCTGCAACTGATACCGCTCGCTACGCTCGCTTGATGCTCGACAGGATCCACATCACGGACCTCCTCGTCCATGCCATCATCGGGATCAATCCGGATGAGCGCGTGAATCCGCAGGATGTGCTGGTCAATGCCACGCTGTTCTTCGACACGCGGGCGGCGGGGGCGAGCGACGACATGGCCGACTCAATCAACTACTCGACGATCACCAAGGCAATGTACGCCCATATCGAAACCGCCCGGCCCGGGTTGGTGGAGAAGTTGGTCGCCGACCTTGCCCGGATCTGCTTCGAGACCGATGAGCGGATCGAGGAAGTCGAGATCACCGCCGAGAAGCCCGGGGCGGTCACGTTCACCCGGTCGGTAGGGGTGACCATCCACCGTACCCGGACGGAGGTCCTGGGCTCATGAGCGCTGCGGTGGTTGCCCTCGGGAGCAACGTGGAGCGCCAGACCAACCTCCCTGCGGCGGTGCGCGCTCTGCGCCAGCATCCTGACCTCACGGTCACCAAAGTGAGCTGCATCTTCGAGTCGGCCGCCGTTGGCGGGGACTATCCGCCGTTCTATAACGCAGCGGTATCGATCGAAACCGACCTCGCACCAGCCGAGCTCAAGTCGACCCTGCGGGATATCGAGTCGGCCCTCGGCCGGGTCAGAACGGGCGACAGGAACGCTCCCCGCACGATTGATCTCGACGTGACGCTGTATGAGGATGTCGTCGACGAAAGTCTTGGCATCCCGGATCCTTCGCTCACCGAATACTCCTATGTAGCGGTCCCGGCCGCCGAGGTCGCTCGAGACTGGATGGTCCCGGGCCGGAATAAGACGGTCGGCGAGATTGCTGATGAAGCACTGCCCCCCACCCTGAGGAAAGTCCCGATGGCCGAACAAGACCTGGACCTCACGCCGGAAGATGCGTTCGAGGAGTACGGTCCGAGTGACGAAACCTTCAACCCCCGGTTCGAGGCGCTCGTTCGTGAGCAACTCGAGATACTCGGCGAGGATCCCGACCGCGAAGGCATCCAGCGCACCCCGTTCCGGGTTGCGAAATCCATGGCGTTCCTCACCGGCGGATACACCCAGAGCCTGAAAGAGGTCGTCAACAACGCCATTTTCGAGTCACCCGACTCGGAAATGGTCATGCTCAAGGACGTCGAGTTCTACTCGATGTGTGAACACCACATGCTTCCGTTCTTTGGGCGGGCCCACGTCGCCTATATCCCACAGGGACGGGTCATTGGTGTCAGCAAGCTGGCCAGGATCGTCGACGTGTATGCCCGCCGTCTGCAGATCCAGGAACGCCTTTCCAACCAGGTGGCCGACGCGCTGATGGAGTGCCTAGATCCGCTCGGCGTCGGCGTCGTGATGGAGGCCGCCCACCTGTGCATGCTCATGCGCGGCGTGCAGAAGCAGAACAGCGAGATGGTCACCTCAGCGCTCCGGGGCTCGTTCCAATCGGACGGCCGGACCCGCGGCGAGTTCATGAACCTCGTCGGCCACGGTCTGCGCTGACCGGTCGATGACGGTCGAACTCGCCCGGATCGAGTGGGGGAGTGGCGACCGCCGGCTGCTCGTCGTCCACGGAGTCGGCTCGAACGCCGATGGCTGGTGGAGGGTCGGCCCGGCACTGGCCGACGCCGGCTTTCATGTCGTTGCGGTTGATCTCCGCGGTCACGGCTCGAGCGACACTCCCGACGACTACAGCATCGGCGCTTACGCTGCCGACCTGCTGGCGCTAGCGGACCGGTGGGACGTTGTGCTCGGCCACTCCCTGGGAGGAGCCGCCGTCGTCGAGGCCATCACCGGCCGCCCGGAGTGGACCAACCGGCTGATCCTGGAGGACCCCATGCTGGTGATCCTCGATGAGGAAATTGCCGTCGAGTACGTCACCAGCGACCTGGGACCGCACGTCACCCTCGACATGGTGCAGGCAGCCAACCCGACGTGGCACCCCGAGGATGCCCGGATCAAGCTCGAGGCCCAGAATGCCGCCGGATGGCGGGTGATCGAAGATTCGATGCGCCACAACCCGGGGTGGAACGTCGTCGCCGAGGTGGCCGCCATCACCATTCCCACCTTGCTGCTGGGCGCCGACCCTGACCTGGGCCCGCTGGTGCCCCCTGCGCTCGGCCAGAGCCTGGCCGAGATGAACCCGAACATCGAGTTCTATACGCTGGCGGGGGCATCCCACTCCATGCATCGCGACGAGTTCGACGCCTTCATGGCGGTCGTCCTGGATTTCGTGACACAGACCCCTTGAACCGACCGGCCCGGTTTCGTACCGTGCGCGAGTGGTCGATCAGGGACGTCCCGCCGAAGAGGAGCATTACGAGTCCGTTCCGTGGAGCGCCCTCACTACGGCCGCCCGCCAGCCGCCCTGGCTGGTGTACGTCATCGCCGGAGCGGTCGTGGCGCTGGTCGTCGGGATGGTGGCGGCCCGGAGCCGGCCGGCCGCCGCGCCCGCCGCCACGGTGACGACTCTGCTGACGGTGCTAGAAACCACGGTTCCGATGTCCGAAGCCGACTTGCAGGCTGACGGGGGTGACGTCTCGCGGGCGGCTGCCATGCGGGCGGAGTGGTTCGTCACCGACTACTTCACGGTCGATGGGCTGGCCGGCCGGGTTTCCGACCTGTCGTCTGCGCTGGGCCGGGAGGCCCCCGCCCCACCGGGGATTATCTCCTACGTCGAATGGGCCCGGGCGTGGGACGTGGAGCGGGTGGCCGGTGACGAGTACCGGGTGAACGTGGCGATTCGGCTGCTGACCGACGCAGGGGAGGGTTTCGCACGAGGGTCAGTGCAGGCGGTGGCCGTTCGAGTCCAGGTTTCTCCCGACGGAGGTACGACGGTGCTCGACATCCCGGAGCCGCTCGAGCTCCCTGATCCGCCCCCGGTGATCTCGCCCGATCCCGAGCCCATCCCCGACGCGGTCGCGGTCGCCGCCATTGAACGAGCCTCCGCGTTTGGCGAGCCCGGCGAAATCATCGAAGGGCACCGACGCAACGACACCTGGCTGATCACCATCCCCATCACCGACCCCACCGGCACCCCCTGGCCCCTGCTCGTGACCGTTGACCGGGACTGACAAGCAAGCGACCCAAGCCGTAGGTTCGGGAATATCGCCTTGCCCCTACCCCTCGCCTTCGGCGAGCGGTACCTTCCCCCCGCCCTTGCGGGCCGGGGGACTGACCAAACCGACCTTTGTGAGTCGGGTTACCAGCCTTCCGAGT
>JABDLU010000197.1 GCA_013002865.1 Acidimicrobiia bacterium | reverse complement strand
CGCGGGCGCTGCTCCGCCGGTGGTGGGCCGCCATGTTGGCAGCCACCCCGTACAGCCACAGCAGCGTGTCTTCGCCGCGGGGCACATCATCGATCCGGCGCCAGGCGACCAGGAACACCTCGGCGGTGAGATCCGGGGCGCTCGATGTGTCGGTGCGGCGCAAGAAGTAGGAGTGAATGGCGTCGTAGTGCCGGTCATAGAGCATTCGAAACTCGGCCTCGCCACTACGCACCAGGGTCAGTCCTCCCGATATCGACGCTGCAATTGCCTCCTTCATACCCCTGTATTCCCACCTCCGTCCAATCCTGACAGGAATATCGGAGCGAAGTCCACGGTGTCCTTCCGCTACGTGTCGAAGGCGTCCTGGAACTGTGATGCGTGGCTACACGACCGCACTCCGACCGCCGTAGCGGCTGCAATGTATTCGACCGACCTACAATCGCGGGGTTGCCCTCGTAGCTCAGGGGATAGAGCGCCGGCCTCCGGAGCCGGGTGCGTAGGTTCGAATCCTACCGAGGGCGCGGCAACCCTTCGGGTTGCTTGGGAGGTTGGCTTCGCCAACCTCCATTCGTTTTTGGGTGCATGCCAGTCCCCCCGCCGGAGGCGGGGGGAAGGTACCGCAGCGGCGGAGCCGCAGGGGTAGGGGGGCACGACCGTTGACGGTCGACCGTTGAGGCTCGAGGGGTCGAGGGTCAAGCCAATCTCCCCAGAAACTCCGAGACTGCTTCGTTGTACCCGGGGGTCGTCCAGTTGATGTCGTGGCCAATGCCGGGCATCACAACGATTGTGACGTCGTTGGTATCTGCCGCGGTGAGGTACTCCTCGAACAGGGTGGCACTCCGCTCGGTTGGCTGCACGATGTCGTTCTCACCGAAGATGGCAAGCACCGGGCACCGCACTCTCGTAAGCGAGTCCCTGGGATCGGTCAAGAGTGATGCCCCAACGGAAGCTCGCAGTTCCGCAATCAGCTCGGGTGTGGCCGCACGAAGGCGCGGGAGGTAGAGCTCCTTCAGGAACAGGGCGGCCGCCCACGGCTCGTCTTGCACCTGCTCGAGGATTTCGATCACCTCTTCGATGGCAGGAGCCGACGACGAGTCACCGGACTGGTAGACGATCTCCGCGAACGCCTCCCACGGTCCGGGCCCGAGGTCGGCGAGGAGCGGTTCGGTTTCAGCGCGATAGATCGGCTCGGTCAGTTGCCAATCGACAAGCAACCGGCCCATGAGGCCGGCCCTGGCGACGTCGTCATCGGCGAGGCCCGCCGCCGCGCTCTGGGTTTCGATACCCCACACCTGCTGGTCGGCGACCGAGATACCCGCTCCCGACACGGAGATGATGAACGCAACATCTTCGGGATGGTCGGCGGCCGCCTGGGCGATCACCCAGCTGCCCTGGCTCCCACCCCACAGACCGACGTTCTCGGGCACCACATCGGGTCGCGACTGCACGTGGCGGAGGGCGGCCATCGACTCTGCTACACGGTCATCGAGGATCTCGACCGGGTATTCGCCGGTGGATCGTCCCACCCCCGGGGGGTCGTAGCGGAGCACGGCATACCCGTCGCGAACCATTGCCCGGGAGAAGTTGATGAAGGCCCTCGAAGCCGTTCCCTGTCGAACGCCGGTGACCTCCGAAGCCGAGCCGTCGATGAGAACGACCGCCGGGAATGGTCCGTCGCCGGGAGGCAGCGTCAAAACGCCGAAGATCTCGTCCGAGTCAAAGATGAACGTCACGTCCTCCTCGGTCCAGGGGAGGGTGGTCTCGCTCGCCGCGTCGTCGCCGCACCCGGTGGCGATCAGGGAGATGACCAGGACGAGCCCGCTGATCCGATTCCTGGGCCGATTCTTCGTCACGGACGCCTCCTTCCGGATGTATCCCTGCCAGCATCTGCATCGCCGCACGGACGCGCCAGAGCCCGAAGGCCCTTTGGGAGCGACGCGGCTTCTAGAGTCGAACCCATGAAGGAAGCACTAGACATCTACACCAATTGGAAGAACGAGGGCAAGGACGTCGCCGTCGCCACCGTTGTGCGCGTACAGGGTTCGGCTCCCCGGCCGGAGGGCGCCAAGTTCTTTGTGTCGTCCGAGGGCGACATGGAGGGCTCCGTCTCCGGCGGCTGCGTCGAGAACGACGTGTTCCTTCACGCCCAGCAGGTTCTCCAGTCGGGAGAGCCCCGTCTAGTCACATACGGGATCGCCGATGACGAGGCCTTCGAGGTCGGCCTGGCCTGCGGCGGAACCATCCAGGTGATGATCGAACCGTGGTGATCGAGGCGCTCAACACGCTCGTCGCCGAGGAGCGACTCGGTGCCCTGGCCACGATGGTGGAGGGTCCCGAGATCGGGGCCAAAGCGGTCATCGACTACGACGACGGCTTCGTGGCAGGTGAACTCCCCGCCGACGTTGCAGACGACGTCCTGGCCGACGCCCGGTCGTTGATGGAAGAGGAACAGAACCGCACCCTCCAATACGGCGATCGCGCCGTGTTCATCGAGACGGTGGCGCCGCCTCCCCATCTCGTCGTGTTCGGGGCGGTCCACATTGCCCAGCCGCTGTCCACGATGGCGAAGCAGCTCGGGTTCCACGTCACGGTGAGCGATGCCCGCGGCGCCTTCACCACGCAGGAACGATTCCCGGACGCCGATCGGGTGCTTGTCGGCTGGCCCGACGACCTGAAGGACGAGATCGATCTCGATCGCCGTACCTACGTGGTGCTGCTGAGCCACGACGCCCGCTTCGAGGACCCGGTCCTACCGTGGGTGCTGGCGAGTTCGGTCAAGTACATCGGGGCGATGGGCTCTCGCAAGACTTCGGCGGCGAGGGTCGAGCGGTTGCTGGGGGAGGGCTACTCAGACGCCGACGTCGCCCGCATCCACGGCCCGGTCGGACTCGACATCGGTGCCGAAACCCCGTCAGAGACGGCCATCTCCATCCTCGCCGAGATCATCCAGGTCCGGTACGGCTCCGGCACTGGTGACTCGCTGCGAGGCACCAGGAGCCCGATCCACCCTCGTCGAAGCGAGAGCTAGAACGCCAGCATCTCCGGCTCATGGCCGGTCGCTTCGAGGAACTCGATCAAACCCTGCGGGCTGATGGCCGTCGTGCGCGTGTTGTCGAGCGGATGGAAGTTGAGGATCGGCGACTCCATCATCGTGCCATCGAGCACGATCCGGACGTCGTGGTCCCGGTCGTTGTAGGCGCCAAACGGTGTGACCGCACCGGGAATCACCCCGAGGTACCGCATGAGCCGGTCCGGGCTCCCGAACGACAGGCGCCCCGCCCCGAGCTGCTCGCCGAGCTCTTTCAGGTCGATGCTCCGGTCTTCGAGCACCACGACGAGCCACATCCGGCCCTTCTTGTTGCGGAGAAACAGGCTCTTGGAATGGGCTCCCGGGAGCTCGCCTCGCAGGCGCTTGGCCTCATCGACGGTGAACACGGGCGGATGCGACACCGTGGTCGTCTCGATGCCCATCTCGCTCAGGTAGGCGAGGAGTTGCTCGGCGGTGGCGGGGGCATCCGGGTCGGTCACAGAGCGGCACGATAGTGCTGGGGCTGCACGCTCACCGCCGAGGCCGGACCCTATCCTGCCGCTATGTCCTTGCTCTCCAACCTCACCGATCGGTTCGGCGCCGCCTTTGCGTCGCTCGGCCTCGATCCCGGCCTCGGGACGGTCACCGTCTCCGACCGGCCCGACCTCGCCCAGTTTCAATGCAACGGTGCCCTGGCCGCAGCCAAGGCGGCGGGGCGAGCTCCTCGCGACATCGCCCAGGATGTCATCGATGCCGTGGGTGATCCGGATGTCTTCGCCGAGCTCGGCATCGCCGGACCCGGCTTCATCAACATCACGCTCACCGACGAGTTCCTGGGTGAGCGGATCGGTCGCCTCGACCCGGATCGCTTTGGACACCTCGCTCGCTCAAACGACGGGAAGGTTC
>JABDLU010000192.1 GCA_013002865.1 Acidimicrobiia bacterium | reverse complement strand
ACCAAGCACCCGGCGGCGACTCTGACCCCCGCCCCTCGCACGGGGGCACTCGCCGACAGGGACGAGGTGCTCGCCGCCACCGGGGACCCCACCGTGCGGATCATCGATGTCCTCCCCGAGGAGAGCTACCAGGGGCTGTTCGCAATGTACGACCGGCCCGGGCACATCGCCTCGGCGATCAACGAACCCATGGCGGTCATCAGCGACGGCGACTTCTCGCTCAAGTCGACCGAGGAGATCGAGTCGGGGTTGGGCGGCTCACCCGACCAGCGGGCCATCACCTACTGCGGGGGCGGCATCGCTGCCTCCGCCTCGGCGTTTGCCATGGTGCGCGCCGGCTACACCGACGTCGCCATCTACCCCGGCTCCCTCGAGGAGTGGACCAAGGACCCGGACCTGCCGATGGTGGCGGGGCCCGATCCGACGTGATCGCCCCGCAGTTCGACTGGCAGTACGAAGACGACGTGCTCCGGATTCGTGAGCTGGTGGTCGGCCCACTTGAGAACAACGTCTATGTGGTCGCCTGCGCCCGCACCGACAAGGCGGTGATCATCGATGCCGCCGCCGAGGCGGAGCGCATCGAGGCGGCCGTGAGCGACGTCGAGCCTGTGGCCATTCTGACGACGCACGGTCACCACGACCATGTCGGGGCTGCGGTTGAGGCGCGGCGGCGATTGGCGGTGCCGTTCCGGATACACCGCGCCGACTCCCGCGCGACCGGTATCTCGCCTGACCTTCCGCTCGAAGACGGCGAGGAAGTTGACGTGGGTGAGCTTCGGCTGAGTGTCGTTCACACCCCCGGCCACACCCCGGGGTCTACCTGCTTCACCCTCCCCGGGCACCTGTTTTCGGGGGATACGCTGTTCCCCGGCGGCCCGGGGGCCACCGGACGACCCGGGTCGAGCTTCGAGTTGATCATCGAGAGCATCCGCGACCGTTTGATGACGCTGCCGGACGATACGCTGGTGCATCCCGGGCACGGGCGCGGCACGACCATCGGTACCGAGCGTCCCCATCTACCCGAATGGATCGCCCGAGGGTGGTGAGCCCTCCACAAACCCGGGGGCAGGCCCGACAATCGCCCAGTTCGCGGAGGGCGGCCTCGACCTTTCCGACCAGCCCACCCGTCTTCCAGGTCGAGAGGTAGGCCGGCTCATAGTCCTCGATCACAAAGGACCCGTCGGCAGACGCCGTAGACGGCCTCATGACCAAAGCGTACCGGCAGCCACGACTGGGATACCCGGATCGACGACGAGGTCGTGCCCGACCGCAGAGAAGGGCACTTCTTCTCTGGGCAGAACCGGTCCCCGCGGTAACGATGGGAGCCATGCGCTGATCGCAGGATCGTGTCATTGCCTCGACCGGCCCTTGGCTTTAGGGAATGAGGGCAGAAGAGATGCCGATGTTGACGGAAGCGACCAGGGAGGAAGCCTTCACGGCGTTTGCACGTGAGGTTGAGCCCCGCATCCGGCACGCCTTGATCCCCATCTGTGGGGTCGAAGGTGCCAAAGACGCTACCGCCGATGCGCTCCTCTACGGATGGCAGCACTGGGAGCGGCTATCGGGCATGGACAACCCCGCCGGGTACCTTTACCGGGTCGGTCGCACCACAGCCTCGAGAGCCCGTCGTCGGAAAGCCGGCTTCCCATCGGTGCCCAATCCGCAGCTTCCCTGGGTCGAGCCCGGCCTTCCGGCCGCCCTCGGCCGCCTCTCCCCCAAGCAGCGAACCGTCGTATGGCTCGTCCACGGGCTCGGTTGGCCGCAGGTGGAGGTGGCGGACCTGCTCGGGCTCTCACCGCCAACCGTGCAGACCCACGCTCGACGTGGAATGGCAAAGCTCCGCGCGCACCTGGGAGGAACATCATGACCGTCGACCTCGACCGACAACTGAGGGACTACGCATCCCATGTGACCGAGGTCAGCCCGGCCGTCGAGATCGAGGCCCTCCTCACCGAGACGGCCGACGCACTCCCGCCGCTTGCCCTTCGTTCGCGGCCGAGGCGGGCGGCCGCCCTGGTAGCGGCTGCATTCATCGTGGTCGTGATCGGCGGTCTGGCGCTCGGCTACCGCTTCCTCGTCTCCGATATCGAACCGGTCGTCACCCAGCCTTCGTCAACGCTTCCCACGCCGACCACCGCTCCACCGGCGCCGGAGACGACACTCCCCGGTGCAAGCACAACGGTGCCCGCCCCCACAACCACCCTGGCCGCAGTTCCTCCGATGACCTGGAAGCCGGCGCCCCCGCAGGCCGCGCTCGGAGCCGGTGACGACCAACGCGCGTACATGATGCACACCGTTATCTCGAGTGAGGGGCGGCTAATCGCCGCCGGATCGATCTACTCGACGGATGAATCCAGCGATGGTGGCACCGCAGCCATCTGGATGTCGGAGAACGGAGTCGATTGGGAACTCATGCCAATCGAAGGGTCTGACCTCGATGTCGACGCTGCCATCTACGACCTGGCCGTAGGGGACTTCGGATACCTCGCCGTCGGTGAGGTATTCGATGGTCTGGTTGGTAGGCCGGCAGTTTGGATTTCCTCCGACCTCGTGTCTTGGACCCAGGTGCAGTCCGAGGCATTCCAAGAGCTCGGAGCAATGCAGGACGTTGCCGCGGGCGAGAGGGGCATCGTGACGGTTGGCTCTGGTTCAGTGTGGTTGTCGGAGGACGGATGGACGTGGCAGCAGGTGCTCGACTCGCCCAGCCGGTTCTTCGCCGATGTCGTTGCGACCAACCGGGGGTTTGCTGCCGCCGGATGGCGGGAGGAGTCCGTTACCGGCGACGCCGGACCCTATCTCGACATCACGCCACACCTCTTCGTCTCGGAGGACGGATGGGAGTGGGAAAACATCGAGCTGCCCCAGGACGCTTCGTGGTTCGGCGCTCAGGCCCAATCGATTGTCATCGAAGGCGATGACATTCTGGTGGCGGGCAACTACCGGAGCCGTCGATACACCTACTTCGACATGCACCCCGCCTTCTGGGCGTCCGATGACCGGGTGAACTGGGACGTCCGCCACCTGGCCCCGACCAACGTGCCCGAACTGCGAGACGAGTCTGCGGACCTCATCGAGCTTGTTGCCACCGGTAGAGGACCGGTCGCCGTCGGACGGTGGCTGCAATACGGCGTCGGACCACCCGGACCGCAGTTTCAGCCCGGCAAGGCAATCCCGGCGGTGTGGGGCGCTCCGGGCAATCAAAACTGGGCAGAAGTCATACCGAGGGTCTTTGGGATCGAGACATTCGACGGCGGCCGAACGACGGCCGGCTTCGACGGCGCGGTCGCCATCGACGGAAAGGTCGTCGCCGTTGCGACGCAAGAAGGGCGAGCAACCGTCTGGATCGGCGAATGGACCGACTGAAGTATCAGCCCGAGCTTCGCCATCGGGCCACAAAGCAAATGTAGAGGAGGAGCCATGCGGAAGATCGTGACCATGTTCATCGCACTCGCAACGCTCTTGGCGCTCGCGCTACCCGCCGTTGCGAAGCCGCCGACCAGCAAGGGACAACCACGACTCGAGGTGACGAAGACGGCCGAACTGCCGTGGTCGGTGCACGCAGTCGGTGACGTCATCCCATACACGGTGACCGTCGCCGTCGGGAAGGGTTCGGTCCTCCTGGATTCTGTGTACGACCCGCTCATCCCGCTGGAGTTCTCTGGTGGGGATACCGACCGCGATGGCGCCATCGACTCTGACGAGACCTGGACCTATGCAGGCGCCGTCCCGGTGGACGAGATCCACCTGGCGCTACCGGAGATCGTCAACACGGTGACGGTGACCGCCGGAGATCTCACCGCAACCGCCTCGGCGACGCTCAAGGTCGTGCCCTACCCGGACTGCGGGTTCACCGAGATGGCTGAGACCTCAGGCGTCTGGACCATGTCGCTGGATCTCGGTCCCCGGGACTACTACCTGTGTGTGTGGGATCCGGCGCCCATGGGAGGCACCGGGCCATGGACGTTGACCGGTGACTCCGCCGCAACCGGAAAACGGGCGCTGGGCAGTCAAATCACCGTGCGCGACTACGTGCCCGGAGACTGGTGCGGCGCCGTCCACGAACGCCTGCGTAAAGGCGGGCAACTCGAGCTGACCGTCGATCTTCCGGCAAACGGAGCCTGCCCTGGCGACGAGTGGCCGGACGCCAACCCGGCAACCTTCTACCTGGCAACGATGGGGCTCAACCAGGTCACCGCGACGCGATAGCCCGGTCGAGCCGACACGGTAGTCGACTGCGGGGGTCGGCGGACCGGTCCCGCCGGCTAGAAGGAGAGCCCAATCGCGCGACGCCCGCCGACACCAGCACCCAAGCGATTGCGCTACGGAAGGAGCTCACATTCCTTACGGTCGTTCGGTCCCTCGTCCCAGGACCACCAACCCGACTCATCCTCGTCGCACCAGATCAGATTCGGGAGCTCCACTAGCGACGCAGCACCGGGCACAATGCACTGAAGGACCCAGCTGTCTCCGGCATGGGCCCGTGGTGCGTTGCCCTTTCCTCTCGCCGTTGCGACGGCACCGACCCAAAGACCGACCTCGAAATACCCGGTATCTGTGATGGTCGTAGCCGCATCCAGGGTCCCTGTCAGGCTGTGGCCGGTCCAACTCGGGACAACCGTGGGATCTGATGGATCATACGAATCTGCAGTGTTCAGGACATACGGGAATCTCGGCAGTTCCGTCGCATCGCTGCCCTCCCACCATCCGAAGTACCACGACTCGTGTCGGATGGTCTGGGTGTAGGACTCCGTAGTCATATCGGCCATGCGGGAAGTGTCCACATTGAAACTCGACAACTCACCCCCGACGATCGAGGACTCCGGGACTTGGAGAACGAGGTCGTAACCCGACCCGGTCTGGACGCACGTCGCCGTCGGCGCATTGAGTGTTATCACGGGATCGGGAACCACGGGCTTGCCTGCACTGGCGGCGGTCGTGCCCGTTGTGGCCAGGACCATGGCAAGCACCACGAACAGTCTGCCTAGCTTTCTCATTAGAAACCCCCTCGCTAGATCCAATAGAAAGAGCCGATCTGAGGTCGCCGCCACCCGCCTCCGATCAGAGAGCGCGGCACCGACGCCCCTCCCCGCCTTCCTCTTGTCTATGTCCCTCTCAGGACAGTACTTACGCCAATATCACGCACGGGTGGTGGTTCTTCTTGCAACGGTTCTTCAGCGGCCCTCCCCCGACAAGAACCAGCTACCGCCAAGCGAGAAACACTTCCCCGACGAATTGGATCGCATGTCGCCCTCACGGGCTCGGCCGTACCGACCTAGCGCCGGGTGGTCGCCGGGGCGATCGGATTGATGAAGCGCAGGACGGCCCAGCCAAATAGCACGAAGATCAGCCCGAGTCGGGCCAGGAAGGCGGCAGACACGCCGGTGGCGGGCAGGAGGGCAATCGAGATCGACAACACCGACCCGGTACAGGCGCCGGCGTCGTCACAGATTTCCACGGCGAACACAAACGTGCCTTGTTCGGTGGCTTCGCCGCTCCAGGTGCCGTCGGCGTTGAGGGTCAGACCGGGCGGGAGGGTTCCGTCGACAACGGTGACCGTTACGACATCGCCCTCGGGATCGTCGATCGCCACCGGCGGCGGGACATCTCCGGGGGCGGCTTCAAGCGCGAGCACTCCCGGCGCGGTGGGCGGGTCGTTTACGTCGGTCACCGTCACGGTGACGGACCCGGCCACACTCGCAACCCCATCCGACGCCGTATACGAAAACGAATCAGCCCCAAAGAAGTCAGCATCCGGCGTATAGGTCACCGTCCCATCCGGATTCACCACCACCGAACCATGCGCCGGCGCCGACAC
>JABDLU010000185.1 GCA_013002865.1 Acidimicrobiia bacterium | reverse complement strand
CCGAGGCCACGCTCCCACCCGGTATCGGGGCCGCCGCCGGCCGGCAGGCCGCCTTCGCGTTCTCACAGGACATTCTGAGCCTGGCAGTACCGGATACGACCACCACAACAACCGGACCGACGACCACGACGTCGGCGCCCACGACCACCACAACCACTGCACCCCCTCCTCCGCCGCCGCCGAGCACCACCAGCAGCACCACGGCCACCACCACCGCTCCCGCCCCGGCGCCCCGCACACGCGCCCCGCTGCCACCGGACACGGTGTACTCCTTGATCGCAACCTATTTCAATGCCGCGGATGTCGAGCGGGCCATGCTGGTCGCGTGGTGTGAGAGTCGCTACGACGCCAACGCCACGCATCCCAGCAGCCGCGCGGCCGGGCTGTTCCAGCACCTGCCGCGCTACTGGGAATCCCGCTCCGCCCAAGCCGGAATCCCCGGGGCCGACATCTACGACCCGACGGCCAACACCATCGTCGCCGCCTGGCTGCTGTACTCGGACGGGGGCTGGAAGCACTGGAACGCATCGAAGAGCTGCTGGGGCAACGGATCGGTAGTTGCTCCATCGACCACCACCACAACGACGACGACGCTGCCACCAACAACGACTACGACGGTATCGCCCACCACGGTCCCGCCGCCGCCCTCGACCACCACCACAACGGTCACTACATCCACCACGTCGACCACCCTGCCAACCTCGACCACGTCAACGACGCTCCCACCGAGCACCACGACGACCGTCGCACCGTAGGCCCGCCGCTATCGTCTGAGCAATGAAGCGAATCATCAGGCTGCTCACCCTCGCCGGTGCGGTCGTCGGCGCCGTCTGGTATGCCAAACAGCACACTGCGCCCGACCCGACCCCCGCCGATGGGAGCTGGGAGCCCCGCCCCCAGCTCCGGGCGGTCCCCGACCCGGCCCCACCAGCAGCCACCGCAGACGACCTCACGGCAATCAAAGGCATCGGGCCCGTCTACGCCGAACAACTCAGCGAACTGGGGATCCGATCGTTCTCTGATCTGGCAACCGCCGATGCCGAAGCCCTCGCCGGGTCCTTCGATGGTCGGGCCGCGGTTTCCGACTGGATCGAGGAAGCCCGGAGCCGGACCGGCGCCTGAGCCGAGCCGTGCCCTCGCCTGCCGTGCTGTACCTGACGCCCCCGGAGGAGCTGGCCGCGCTGTGGCCGGACGAGCCCGCCTACCGGGCCGACCAGCTCCACCACTGGCTGTACCAGTCGCCCGTGCTCGATCCCGACGAGATGACCAATATCCCGGCCGGGCTGCGCGCTGAGCTGACGCTATGGCCGTTCGACCTGGAGGTCGAGCAGCTCGCCGACGGCGGACGGACGGTCAAGTGGCTGATGCGGGCACCCGACGGCGCCAGCATCGAGGCGGTGCTCATGGGCTATCCCCGCCGGACGACACTATGCATCTCGAGCCAGGCCGGCTGTGCCATGGCGTGCACATTTTGCGCCACCGGCCAGTTCGGGTTCGAGCGCCACCTCCAGGCCGGCGAAATCGTCGCCCAGGTCGCCTACGCCGCCGCCTATCTGAACGCCAATGGGCTCGCCGACTCTCCCGCCCGAGTGACCAATGTCGTATTCATGGGCATGGGTGAGCCCCTTGCCAACTACGCCAACGTCAAGACCTCCATCGATCGCATGACGTCCGACATGGGATTGTCGGCCCGGTCGATCACCGTATCGACCGTCGGCGTCGCCCCGGCGATCAGGCGGCTGGCCGCCGAGCCGTGGCGAGTCAACCTGGCCGTCAGCCTGCACGCCGCCGATGATGAGCTGCGGAGCCGGCTGGTGCCGCTCAACCGCCGGTATCCGCTCGCGGAGCTGATCGACGCAACCGAATACTTCGTGAACGAAACCGGTCGGCGGGCATCGCTGGAGTGGACGCTGATCGCCGGTACCAACGACACGATGAAACAAGCCGACAAGCTGGCCCGCATAGCCCGGCGGCTGCGGGCTCACATAAACGTGATCGCCCTCAACCCAACGCCGCTCACTGCCGACCGGCCGCCTGGTCCCGGCGCCACCGCCCGCTTCATCGAGCGTTTGCGGGCGGCCGGCGCCAATGTGACCCTGCGGGATACCCGTGGCCAGGACATCGACGCGGCCTGCGGCCAGCTCAGAGCTCGTGCGGTCACGGCCGGCGCATGAAACGAATCGCACTGGTCGCGTGTTGTGTGCTCCTGCTGACCGCATGCGGTCGCGGCGACCGGCAGGGAGCCGTCGGCGGCGCCCCGCTCCTCACTCCTGCCGAAGCGGAGGGCCGCAGCGGCACCGTGGCGGTGCAAGGGTTCCTGTGGGCGCGCCCCACCGATGGCCGCTTTCGACTGTGCGACGCCAGCCTCGAGTCGTTCCCGCCGCAGTGCGGAGAGCCGGCCGTCGAGGTGACCGGCATCGACATCACGGAGGTGGCCGGCGTGTCATTCGGCGAGAACACGTTCTGGGCTGAGGCCGTCAGGGCCCGGGGCACACTCACCGACGGGACGCTGGCGGTGGAGGCCGTCGAGCTCAACCGGCGGGACGCCACCACCGGGCTCAGCTTCCGGGTGATCGTGCCGGTCGAGGTCGGAGACAACTCGGTCGACTTCGTCGCGCTGGTCACCAACAGCTCGACCGGTCCGGTGGACCTCCGGTTTCTCACCGGGCAGTCGGCAGAGGTGACGCTACAAGACCCGGCCACCGGCGAATCGGTGTATCAGTGGAGCGCCGACCGCAGCTTCGACCAGGCGATCAGGGACGTCACACTGGCTGCCGGCGAGACGCTCCGATTCGTTCTCGACGAGCCCGATGTGGGCCTGGCCGGCGGGGCCTACGACCTCTCGGCCCAACTGACGGCGACACCGGCTCCCGGCACGGTGGTCGGACGGCTCGTCGTCCGGTAAGCGGACGCACCCCGACGCAAGCGGCCCGTGATCAGGCGATGGCCCCGTCCTCACGGAGGCGGTCGACTTCCGAGGTGCTGAAGCCTGCAGCACCCAACACAGCCTCGGTGTCCCGACCGGCGGCCGCCGGGGAGACCGGCGCGCCCAGCCCGGTACGGCTGAAGCGCGGCGCCGGTGCAGGCTGGCGCACGCCGTCCACTTCGACGAAAGTGCCGCGCTGGGACAGATGCGGGTGCGCCGGGGCGTCGTCGGCCGAGAGCACCGGCGCGAAGCAGGCGTCGGTTCCCTCGAGCACATCCACCCAATGGCTGAGTTCCCGGCCGGCAAACGTCTCGGCGAGGCGGGCACGCAGTTCGGGCCAGCGCGCCCGATCGTATTGATCGGGGACCCCCGAAAGGCCGAGACGGTCGATGAGCTCGCGGAAAAACTGCGGCTCGATTGCGCCGATCGATACAAACCCGCCGTCGGCGGTCCGGTACGCGGCGTAGAAGGGTGCGCCTCCGTCGAGCACATTTGCGGCCCGCTCGTCGGTCCACAGCCCACCGGCCCGAAAGCCGTGCACCATCGTCGACAACAATGCCGCGCCATCCACCATCGCCGCGTCGATTACCTGGCCGGACCCACTGCGCTCAGCCTCCAGCAGGGCAGCCAGCACCCCGACGGCAAGCAGCATGCCGCCGCCGCCGAAATCGCCGACCAGGTTGAGCGGGACGGCCGGGGCTTCGGCCGGGCCGATCATTCCCAGTATCCCGGTGAGGGCAATGAAGTTGATGTCGTGGCCGGCCGCCTGGGCCAGTGGGCCCTCCTGACCCCACCCGGTCATACGCCCGTACACCAGGCGCGGGTTGGTTGCCAAACACTCCTCCGGCCCGATTCCGAGCCGCTCCGTGGTGCCGGGCCGGAACCCCTCGATGAGTGCATCGGAGTGCGCCACCAGGCGCAGAACCGTCTCAACGCCGGCGGGATGCTTGAGGTCCACGGCAACGCTGCTGCGCCCCCGGAGGAGCGGTTCTGTGCGTCGCGGACCGCTCCCAACCTCGTCGATGCGATCGATCCGGATCACCCTGGCCCCGAGGTCGGCAAACACCATCCCGCAAAACGGCACCGGCCCAATGCCGCCCAGTTCGAGGATGGTGACGTCTTGCAGCGGGCCCACACCCGGAATCAAACACAAACCGGCTGTCAA
>JABDLU010000179.1 GCA_013002865.1 Acidimicrobiia bacterium | reverse complement strand
CGGCCCCCGCCGACCCGCCACAGGCGGAGAGGTTCACGGCAATCGCCACAGCCGGTGCGAGGAAGGTTCGATTCATGGCGCGACGGTAGCGGCGGGCCTGAGTTGTCGGGGTGGCATCACCCGAGTCCCTGCAGTAGCCACAGGAGGGCCATGCCTACGACGATGACCGCGCCGACGTTCCGGAGGCGCCAGGCGATCAGCCCGGCCGCGGCGGCGGCGAGGAAGCGAGGATTGCCGAGGGGGGTCAGGTCGACCGACCCGTCGACCAGCGTCACCGCCGGGAGCACCAGCGCAGCCAGCACCGCCGGGGCGACGTATTTCAGCGGGCGCTGTGCCCAGATCGGCATCGCACGCGTGCCCAAAACCCCGATGAACGACAGCCGGAGCAGGTAGGTGCCAGCGCCGATGACTGCCACGACGACCCAGTCGCTCATGTCGTGACCCGCTCAACGATCACGCCGGCCGCAATGCCGCACACCGCTCCGATGATCAAACCCAGGTTGTAGGACACGTTGGCGGCTGCGACTGCGACGACGCCGCCGACGATGGCGGCGGCCACCCCAGGATGGTCGCGCAGCGCCGGAACCAGCAGGGCGAGAAACACCAGTGGGATGGCGAAGTCGAGAGACCAGGCGGCCGGTACCGACGCACCCAGGATGACCCCTGCGGCAGTGGTCACCTGCCACGTCGTCCACAACGTCATGGCGCCGCCGAGGTAGTACCAGCGCCGATACAGCGGATCGGACACCGATTCGTAGCGGATGATCGAGACGGCGAACGCCTGATCGGTGAGAACGTACGGCAGCAACAGCCGCCACCCTGTCGGGAACTGTCGAAAATGTTGCGCCAGCCCGGCGCTGTACATGAGATGACGGGCGTTGATGACCAGCGCAGTGGCAATGACGACGGCGGCCGCCGAGCCGGCCGTGAGGAGTTGCACGGTGGCAAGCTGGGCGGCCCCCGCGAAGATGATGAGGGACGTTGCATAGCCGAGCCCGCCGCCCACGGAGCTCCCGGCGGCCGTCACGCCGAAAATCAGGCCGAACGGAGCGACTCCTAACAGCAGCGGCGCCACCGACCTGGCGCCATCGAGCACGGCGGTCCTGACGGTATCCTGTGGCCCTCCCATGGCGGAGACGCTAGCCCTGGGTGCTAGCGGGGCACCATCGCGATTTGCCGGGACACCGCCACCAGGTCGCCGGCCGAATCCCACAGCACGCCGTCTTCTTCGAGATACCCGCCGCTGACGTGCGTGACCTCGAACCATCCGCCGATCCAGCCCGGGGCCGACTTCTTGTGAACGTGGACCGTAAGCTCGATCGTGGGCACCCATCCGAACGAGACATCGGGGGCATTGAGAATGGCGGGTGGGTGGGCATCGGCCATGAGCAGCAAGGCGAGCGGATCCGGCGCCCGCCCGTCCCGGAACCGCATCCATCCGCCCAGCTCGGCCCGGCCGGTCTTCTCCCCGGTCGCGAACCCGACGTGCTCGGGATGAAATCGGATACCGACCCGATCGAAGATGGCCGGCGTTGCGGGCAGTGCGTCGTCGTCCAGGCACTGCTCGATCGGTGGCAGAGCCGGCAATCCCGGCTCGTACACGGCGCCATGCTCACGAGCGTCCAGGTCCCCAAAGGTTCCGAGCAGGTGCAGGATCGGTCTGCCGTTCTGCGAGAGCCGCCCCCGGACCGTGCTGAGTCGGCGTCCGCTCCTGAGCACCTCGCCTTCCAGGACGGCCGGTCCGGCCGATGCTGGTTTCGCGTAGTGAGCGGTCACGGTAACGGGATCCGGGTGGCCGGAAGCCGGCCCGAGGGTCGAGGCCGCCATCGCCATGAGCAAGCCGCCATTCGGTATCCCGAAGAAGTCCCACCCGTCGGGGATGGCAACCTCCCACCGGGACTCACCCGATTCCCGAGCGGCGAGGGCCGCATCGAATTCGTTCACGCCAGGACCTCCCAGGCCCGCCACGCTAGTGGCGGTCAGGGCGCCTGGGAGTCGAGGAACTCGAACACCTCGGTCAGATCGACTCCGGGCAGATTGCCGCTCGGCAGGCCGAGTGGATTGAGCACCGATGCCCGGGCCGACGGCCAGGCCAACTCCGACCAGCGGGCCACCAGATCGCCCGGTGGCCGGCGGCAGCACTCGCCATCGGGACAGTTGCTGACGCTGTGGCGATCGGTGCCCGAGCCGAGGAAGTAGCGGGCGTCGTTGAAGGTGGTGCCGACCGTGATGGCATGGGGCGGCTCACGGTCCACTTCCAGATGGGTGGCGCACCAGAACGTGCCTGCGCCGGTATCGGTGTACTGGTAGTGGATCCCGTACTTGTCGTCCGAGCGGAAGGCCAGCCGCGTGCCCCACTGGCGGCAGAGGCGCTGGCCGACGATGGAGCCGTCCGGGCCGGTCGGGAAGGGCACGCCCGAGTTGCCGTAGGCCTTCCAGATTGCCCCCAGTTCATCCGATCGAACGAAGTGGGTGTGCACGTCGAGGTGGCGGGTTGCCAGATTGGTGAATCGCTGGGCGGCCAGCCGGTAGTTGATGTAGTACAGCTCCTTGATCTCCTCGACGGATATCCGCCGCTCGGCCTTGGCCTCGAGCAGCCGCGGCACGAGGGTGCGTTCCGGTGCGAGCACGGCGGCGGCGAAGTAGTTGGCCTCCATCCGCTGGCGAAGGAATTCGGTGTAGCTGGTCGGGGCACCATGGCCGAGCACGAAGTGACCGAGAGTCTGCAGAACCACCGTACGGGCGCGGCGGGTCCGCATCTCGTCGCGCCCCCGTATGAGGATCCGATGATGACGCAGGTCGGCCAGCGCCCGAACCGACATTGGGAGGTCGGGAACCTGGCGTATCTCGAAGCCGAAGTGTGCCACCAGGTCGCTCAGCAAGCTCTGCGGCATGGCACCCGGCTGGTCCGCTCCAACGGCATCGAGGGCATCGGCCGCTACGCGTTCAATCGGCTCGAGGTACAAATCGTGTGCGGTCAGATAGTCACGTAGGGCCGAGTTGGCGGCCAGTGCCTCCTGGGGGGATGCGGCAGGCACGTTGGCCCGCTCTTTGAGCTCGCCGTAGAGCGCCATCAGGTGCTCGAGGGCGGTGTCGGGGAGCTTGGCGCCCGGCTTGAGATGCGGGAGACCGAGCTCCTGATAGAGCGGCTCGGCTTGAGCCCGCTCCAGGCCGATCTCAAGGGCGTCGCGCCGGGTCGGGGGCGACGGATCAAGAAGATCTGAGGCCGTACTGCCGAGCGCCTCGGCGAGATCACTCACCAGTCCGAGCTTGGGCTCCCGCTTGCCGTTCTCCAGATTGGAGAGGTACGGGGCCGGCTTGCCGACCATGCCTCCCAGCTCATCGAGAGTCAGGCCGCGGCGGCGGCGGGCGTGCCGGAGTCGGCGGCCGAAGGTGAGTAGATCGATCATAAGTTTCCCCGGAGGCGGTCGTGGAGATAAGAATAGCCTTTCTTATGGGGCTGTAGGCTTGGTCATCCCCACAAAGTGATAAGAAAGTGTGTTCATGATCGAACTAGCCGCTTCCACCAGCACCCGCCACGAGGAGATTCTGACGCCGGAGGCCGTCGAGTTTGTCGCCGGATTGCACCGAATCTTCAACGAGACCCGTCGGGAGTTGCTCGCCGCCCGCGCCGAACGGCAGCTTCGCCTCGACGCCGGTGAGCTGCCCGACTTCCTTCCGGAAACGTCCGGCGTGCGAGCGGGTTCGTGGCATGTCGATCCAGTCCCGTCCGACTTGGAGGACCGCCGGGTCGAGATCACCGGCCCCGTCGATCGCAAGATGATCATCAACGCCCTCAATTCTGGCGCCCGGGTGTTCATGGCCGATTTCGAAGACGCCAACTCGCCGACCTGGAGCAACGTGATCGATGGGCAGGTCAACCTGGTGGATGCGGTCCGGCGCACCATTCGGCTCGAGCAGGGCGAGAAGGTGTACGAGCTGGTGAACGATCCGGCCACCCTGATGGTGCGACCCCGCGGCTGGCACCTTCCGGAGGTTCACATGACGGTGGACGGTGAACCGGTCTCGGCCAGCCTGTTCGACTTCGGGCTGTACTTCTTCCACAACGCCCGCTACCTCACCGAGCACGGCTCGGGCCCCTATTTCTATCTGCCGAAGCTGGAGAGTCATCTCGAGGCCCGTCTCTGGAACGACGTCTTCGTGCACGCCCAGGAGTCGCTCGGTATCCCAACCGGAACGATCAAGGCCACCGTCCTCATCGAAACGATTCTCGCCGCCTTCGAGATGGATGAGATCCTCAATGAGCTGCGGCACCATTCGGCCGGCCTCAATGCCGGCCGGTGGGACTACATCTTTTCGATGATCAAGAAGTTCCGAAACGATCCCGACTTCCTCCTCCCCGACCGCGCCCTGGTCACGATGAACGTGCACTTCATGCGCTCCTACACGCGGCTGCTGATCCGCACCTGCCATCGGCGCGGCGCCCACGCCATGGGCGGGATGGCGGCCTTTATCCCGAGCCGGCGGGACCCCGATGTCAACGAGCGCGCCATCGGCAAGGTGCGGGAAGACAAGGAGCTCGAGGCCCACAACGGCCACGACGGGACCTGGGTGGCCCATCCAGATCTCGTCCCCATTGCGATGGAGGTGTT
>JABDLU010000176.1 GCA_013002865.1 Acidimicrobiia bacterium | reverse complement strand
CAACTCCCAAGGAACCCGCAGGGTTCCCGGCATCGGGCGTCGGGAAGAAGTTGCCGGTTTCAAGTTCCAAGTTGCCAGCCAGAGATCAAACATGGAGTTGCGAAGCAACTCCCAGGGAACCCGGAGGGTTCCCGGCGTCGGGCGTCGAGAAGAAGTTGCCAGTTTCAAGTTGCACGTTGCCAGCCAGAGATCAAACCACGGAGTTGCGAAGCAACTCCCAAGGAACCCGCAGGGTTCCCGACGTTCCTACCCTCCGCGGTAGATGGGCTCCATCATGCGGTTGCGGAGACTCATGACCGACTTGGTGTGGATTTGGCAGACGCGCGACTCGGTCACGCCAAGCACGTCGCCGATCTCGGCCAGGGTGAGGCCTTCGTAGTAGTAGAGGGTCACGACCAGCCGGTCGCGTTCGGCGAGGCGGTTGATGGCTTCGGCCAGGGCGCGCCTGGTCTCGTCGGTCTCGAATTCCGCGACCGGGTCGGCTGCCCGGGGATCGGGGAGGAGATCCCCCACCGACGCCGAATCCCGTTCAGAGACATTGAGCAGCTCGTCGAGTGCCACCAACCCGAGGGTGGATATCTCGGCGAGCTGGTCCTGGAGCACTTCGAGCGGGACGTTCATATGCGCGGCCAGTTCCTCGTCGGTGACGGTGCGCTTCAGACTGTGCTCCATCTCGGCCAGAGACCGCTGAATCTCCCGGGTCCGGGCCCGGACCGAACGCGGGACCCAGTCGAGTGCCCGCAGCTCGTCGAGGATGGCGCCCTTGATACGGTTGACGGCGTAGGTCTCGAACTTGAAGCCACGCTCGAGGTCGAACTTGTCGATGGCGTCGATCAAGCCGAAGATCCCGTACGAGACGAGGTCGGCTTGCTCGACGTTGCGCGGCAGCCCGACGCCCATCCGGCCGGCGACGAACTTGACCAGCGGCGAGTAGTGCAGGATTAAGCCCTCGCGAGCTTTGGCATCGCCCGTCTCTTTGAATGTTGTCCAGAGCTCTTGGACGCCGTTGTCGTCAGGCTCGCGGGTGGCTGCGCTCATAAGTTGCCTTGAGGTGGTCCTTGGTCACTGCAGTGTATATCTGGGTCGTGGAAAGCTCATTGTGGCCTAAGAGCTCCTGAACGGCGCGCAAATCGGCGCCACCTTCCAGAAGGTGGGTTGCGAACGAATGACGCAGGGCGTGGGGATACGTCCCCAGCCGGGCCGCCACGACTCGCCGAATCCCCCGCGCGTCGAGGGCGCCACCCCGCACACCGACCCACAGCGCGTCGCCGGCGCCGGACCCGGCCAGCCGATGACGGCCGTCCTGGAGCCACCCGGCCAGGGCGACGCGGGCAGGATCCCCGACGGGCACGTCGCGCTGTTTGCCGCCTTTGCCGTCGATGCGGATGAACCGCCGCTCCGCCACCGCCCCGCAGGTCAGTGCGGCGAGCTCGCTGACTCGCAGCCCGCACCCGTAGAGCAGTTCGAGCAGGGCCCGGTCGCGCAACACAACGGCTTCGGTGCCGGTGAGGTCATCGAGCACCGCTGCGATCCCGGCCGCCGGGAGCACCCGGGGAAGTCTCTGCGGAGCACGGGGAACGGAAATCCCATCGGCCGGATTGTGGGATACCCGATCGTGGCGCACGGCGTCGGCGTAGAAGGCCCGCACTGACGAGATGCTGCGAGCGATCGACCGGGCGGCCCGCCCCGATTCCGACAAGGCCGCAACGTAGCGACGCACCAGGCGCCGATCGACCTCGCCGAGCCCGGCGGCACCGGCTTGTTCCGCATACGCAAAGAACGCTTCGAGATCTCTGCGATAGGACTGGACGGTGTTGTCGGCCAGGCGGCGCTCGCCGGCGAGCCGGTCGAGGTACTCACCCACAGGCGCAGCCGACCATGGAGGGGGAGGCATCGGACCATCCTATGGGAGGGCGCCCGCAATCGGTGGCCAATGTGACTAGTCAGGTGGCCCGCACCCAATCAACGACCTGGTCTACCACCGCCTCCGACCCGAGGAGGTCGAAGTGACGCACTCCGCCGACCACGCGGACGTTGTCGGTGGTCACCGCCGGGCCGGTGGCACTACCGACACCGACCACCAGATCCCCCATCACCGCCCCGATCGGGTGAGTCATGTCACCGGTGATGGTGGCGGCGACATAGTGATGGCGCGGCCGGCCGGGACCCGGCGCGGGCTCGAACGTTTCCCCCCCGGCATGCGACCCGTCCATGTCTTTGAGCCCCCGGCTGCGCCGTTCAACCATGGTGGCCAGGGGACGGGTGGTGGCGGCGATCCCGAGAGCGCGCGACGCAAGGGGCGCAATCGCCGCCAGCGGTGTGCCTCGGTGGGGTGAGCCAATCGTCACGACGTGGCGTAGCAGAGTTGGCCATCGGGCGGCGGGTGGGGCGCTGTCGAGTGCGGCCCGGGCGACCAGACCGCCCATAGAGAAGCCGATCAACGAGACGGTTTCGATCTGGTCGGTGTGTTCGCTCAGCAGCCCTTCGAGCAGGTCGGATACCGCCCGCCCGTTGCGCGAAACCGGCAAGCCCGTGTTGTAGCGCACGAGAAGTGGCGTGGTGCCTGCCTCTTCGTCGAGCCGCTGACCGAGAGATTCTGACCCGTGGCGGAGCCAGCACGATTCCGTCTGACCCAGCCCGTGCAGCAGGACGACCACATTCGGCCCGACCGCGACGGACCCGACGGTTCGGCCGTCGCTGCCACGGATGCTTGGGCCGACCGCCAGCGGGCTGGACGCTCCGGCGAGGGTGTCGCCCCACAGCGCGTTGACGACAGCGGTCGTGGCGGGGTACCCGTCGCCCGGGCCGCGGGCGAGGTCGGCCCCTGCGCCCACCAGTCGGGCACCGATCGGGACCGCCGCGTAGACCGCTCCCGCCACGGCATCGTGCAGAATCTGCACCGGCCGGGCGATCGGGCCGAGGTACCGAAACACCCGACCAACGATGGTGGAATGCATGCCGCGCACAGGTCGAGCCAGCTCGTCGGCAACGACCCCGGCGATCTCGGCAAGATGGTGCGACTGGCTGGCTGGTGCCGTTGTGATTACTCCCGTTCCGCCCGCACCCTACCGGCGTAGAGCTCATCGCCGTGCGCGACGGGTTCAGCGGTGCGGGTAACGAGTGCCGGTGGCCCGGTACTCCCCTAGCTCTGACCGGCGAAGGTCTCTGCAAGACTGGGACGGGCGTCCAGCTCCCTAATGGGCGATGGCATGTCGATTCCAGCGTCCTTCAGTGCCCGTGAGACGGCCCGCACCACTCGGTCCTGCACCGAGCGCACCGTTGCTTGCTCCGGGTCGGTCCAGTAGCGAAGGTCGAAGTTTGTGGTTGAGTCGCCAAAGCCCGTGAAGAACACCTGTGGCTCAGGATCGGACTTGACACCGTCGACCGAGCGGACGGCCTCGAGTACGACGTCCGTGGCATTGTCCTGATCCTCATGATCGTCGAGTCCGACCTCGAGCACGGTGCGTTTCGGACCGTACGCGGTCTGCACCCGGACAACGCTCTGGTAAACCTCAGCGTTGGGGATCACGATCTTCTCGCCGCCGAAGGTCCGCAACTGGGTCTCGCGTATCGTGATGTCCTCCACGGTGCCGGCCTGGCCCTCAACCTCGATCTGGTCGCCGATCTCGAACGGCTGCCGGAGCAGAATGAGGATGCCCGCCAGCAGGTTCGACAGAATGTCCTGGAACGCGAAACCGATGGCAATGGAGAACACGCCGAGGCCGGCAATGAGGTCTCCGGGCTTGACGCTCGGGAACACGACAGTCACGGCAGTAAGCACGCCGAGCGCGATGACGGCCGCGAAGCCCAGCTTCGAGAACACACGGGCAAAGCTCTCGCTGCGGTCCTGAGAAAGCCGAGACCGCAGGAGACTTCTCACGCCACGAGCAATCAGATAGCTGACCACGAGCACAACGATGGCGATTCCAATCAGGGGGAGGGTCTCGAGAATGCTCTCGAGAATGTCGCGAGCCGTCTCCTTGACCTCGTCGGTCGGGTCGTTTGGGAGGACGTCTTCATTTTGGGTTTGCCACAGCATTGGAATGTCGCCTTTCGCTTATTCAGAGAGGCCTCTTTTCCCACTAAACGCATCGATCAAACCCGCTCACCGGAGCATGACGACCCCGTCGGTGGACCGGGCGATGCCGGCCACCTCCAGCCGACCGACCCGGCGCAGCACATCGGCGTAGGTGGTTTCGAGTCCGACGGCCAGTTCCTCGATCGTCTGATCGCCGCCTTCCAATAGTGAGACCAGCGGCGGGTCGGTGCGTCCTGCCGGCGGATCCCCCATCGCAAACGTCAGGCTGGTGAGCAAATCGTCGACGTCCAGGACGGGATGGGCCCCATCCCGAATCAGTAGATTGCAGCCCCGCGAGGTCGGCCGATCGATGTCGCCGGGGACCGCCAGCACCAGCCTTCCCTGCTCGAGAGCCCGGGCCGCAGTGATGAGCGCCCCGCCCTTCACGCCGGCCTCCACGACCACCACCACAGACGCCAGTCCGCTGATTATCCGGTTGCGAGGCGGGAACCGCCAGGGCTCCGGAGGCGACCCGGCCGCATACTCGGAGAGAATCGCCCCTCCCCCGTTCAGCACATCCTGCATCAGAGCGCCGTGCTCGGGCGGGTAGGCGACATCGACCCCGCACCCCAGCACACCGACAGCGATCCCACCGGCCTCGAGACACCCCCGGTGGGCGGCGCCGTCGATGCCGCGGGCCAGGCCCGACACCACCGGCCACCCGGCCCGGCCGACCGCCCGCCCGAACCGCTGCGCCACCTCGAGGCCGTAGGCGGTGGCCGCCCGCGTCCCGACGATGGCCACCGACGGGCCGGCCGGCACATGGCCCCGGACGAAGAGCACATCGGGAGCGTCCGGCAGCTCGCCGAGGCCCGCCGGACATTTCTCGCGCGGGAGGACGGTGGCTCCCGACTGCCGGACCAGCTCGTCCCCGTCCACCCCGAGCCGGTCCCGCACCGACGGCGCTACATCGATCTGACCGATCCGGATGGCCCGGAGAACCGCGGCCGCCGAGCCCCAGTCGGACAGAAGCCGCCGCACCCGGGCGGGGTGAAGCCCAAGCGTTGCCAGCATCACACGATCTCTCATGGGTCGCTCCGGTAGCCGAGTGCCTCGGCAACGGCGTCTTCATCGACCTGCTCATGCCCGCCGAGATCGGCGATGGTGCGCGCCACCCGCCGCACCCGGTCGTAGCCGCGGCCGGTCAAGCGGAAGCGGTCGACCGCACCCGCCAGCAGGCGATCGGCGTCGCGCGTGAACGGCTGGGCGTCGAGCGTGGCCCGATCCAGGTTGCGGTTGAGACCTCCCCGATCCCACTGCACCTGCCTCGCCGCAACGACCCGATCCCGCACCGGCGCAGACGCTTCGCCCGGCGGCCCGGTGATGGCGGCGGCACTGAGCCGCAATACCCGCACTCGCAGGTCGATGCGATCTAGCAGGGGGCCGGAGAAGCGAGCCCGGTACCGCCCAACCGCCGTTTCCGTACACCCACAGCCGACCAGCCGATCACCCTTGAACCCGCACGGGCACGGGTTGGTGGCCGCCACCAGCTGGAACGCAGCTGGGAACCGGACGGTGTGGCCCCGCCGGGCGATGGTGACGTGGCCATCCTCGAGCGGCTGGCGGAGCGATTCGAGCAACCGGACCGGGACCTCGCCGAGCTCGTCGAGGAACAACACGCCGCAGTGGGCAGTGCTGACTTCGCCCGGGCTCGGCATGCCGGATCCGCCCCCAACCAGCGCTGCCACCGTGGCGGTGTGGTGCGGGCTCCGAAAGGGGGGCTGGTGGGTCGAGCCGCGCACCAGACCGGCCGCCGACCACACCAGGGCCACGTCCAGCGCCTGCTCGTCGGTGAGGGGCGGCAGAATGCCGGGCAGGGAGGCAGCCAGCATGGTCTTGCCAGCGCCGGGTGGCCCGGACATCAGCAGGTGGTGGCCGCCGGCGGCGGCGATCTCGAGCGCCCGCCGCCCGGCATGCTGACCGCGGACGCTGGCCAGATCAGGAGCGGATGGCCCGGCGGCGGACGGCGCCGGCGGCAGCCGGGTTCCGGGCTTCTCCCCGTTGGCGATGGCGACGGCGTCGACCAGGGTGGCCGCCCCGCGCACGTCACTGCCGTCGACCCGACCGGCATCGGCTGCGGCGTCCGGGGCCAGTAGGCACGGCGCGCCGAGCCGCCGGGCAACGACGGCGGCACCGAGCCCGCCGCGTACCGACCGCACATCCCCGTTCAACGCCAGCTCACCGAGCGCCACCAGGTCACCGGCTGGCTTGACCACCCCGGCGGCAGCCAGAGTGCCGAGCGCAATGGGAAGGTCATAGGCCGAGCCAACCTTGGGAAGGTCGGCGGGCGACAGATTGACCACGATGCGCTGTCCGGCGGGGATCTTGAACCCCGACGAGGTCATCGCCGACAGCACCCGTTCGCGCGCTTCACGGATGGCAGTGTCGGGGAGGCCGACGATGGAAAAGCCGAATTGCTTGGCCACGCTCATGTGGACCTCGACCTGGACATGCCGGGATTCGGTGCCGATGAGGGCGGTGGAGGCGATTGAAGCGAACATGGCGCCACCGTACGGGCACGCTGCGACAGACACAGAAGGTGAGAATCAACGCCACATATTGTGGGATAATGGAGGTCGTGGGCCGACCGGAAACAATCACCTGTGCGCGCTGCGGGACCTCCGTCACCGTCAAAGCGAAGGGCCCCGTGCCGGCATTCTGCTCGCAGTGCCGGGGACGGGGTAAGCGCACGCGCCCGGCCCGTCCGGAAACCGTTGCCTGCGAGCGGTGCGCTGAGCCAATCAGCGTCGGCGCACGCGGCCCGCTCCCCCGGTTTTGCCGCGGCGGATGCAAGCAGCCGGCCAGGGCCACATTGGTCCGGGTCCCACCTGAGACGCCGGCCGACGAGGGATGGGTGGGATCGCTCCCGGCCGCTCCAATCGAGCAGACCGCACGCCGGGAGGTGCCCGAGGAGAGTACGGCCCGGCAAGCCGCGCCCCCCATTGCAGTACCACCATCGAAGCCAGACCGGCCGGCCCCGGCCCTACCCACGACCCGGCCGGCGGGTCCCACCCCACGGCCGGAGCCGGAAACTCCTGCGGCCCGGGCTCGTGCATCCGCCACGGCGGTACTCACCCGGCCGACCGATGCCGTCTTCGACGAGCGCGCCCTGGCGCGGGGCAGACGGCGGAGCCAGATACGCCGCGCCGCAACCATTGCCGCCTGGGTCCTGGTGGTGTTGCTGCTCGTCTCGATCGTCATGCTTGGCAGCCGGCCCAGCCCGCCAGACTTCGAATCGTTAGCGGGATACCTGACGTAGATTCACCCGATGAAGATGCCCGCTTGGGCCCTCGCTCTGGCCCTGGTCCTGCTCGCACCGGCGTGCACCGGTGGAGCCTCGAATGCCGACTACTTCGCCGAGGTGGAGGGAATCACCCGGGGGCTCGATGCCGAGCTCGATGCGGTTGAGGCCTCGTTCAATGCCGGATTGCTCGATATCAACTTCGAATCGGCAACGGCCGAGGAGCAGCTGATCACCCTGTTCCAGGACTCGATCTCCACAACCGCCAACTCGTTTGCCGTCAGCGTCGGGCAACTCGAACAGATCGAGCCGCCCAGCTCGCTGACCGGGCCGCACGAGGACACGGTCTCCGCCGGCCGGTTCGTGCTGCGGGCCTACCAGGAGCGGATCGATGAGCTGGAAGCAATCGACACCCTGACGGGCATCGACGACTATGCGATCTCGCTGTCCGACACTGGAGCCCGTCAGCGATTCACTGAGGCCTGCCAGGAGTTGCAGATCATCGCCGACGGCGACGACCTAGACGTCGACCTGAGCTGCTAGCGGTTCCTACCATTCGCCCATGGGTTTCAATCCGTTCCGATCCCACGAGCGCGACCGGGCCGACATCGCCATGGTGGTGTTCGCCCTCATCGTGACGGCGGGAGTAGTGGCGTGGGCCCTCTGGGGGTAGAGATCGTGACGGTGGTGCAGCCGTATGCGGCCCGCAAACCGTATCAATGCCCGGGCTGCTCGAGCACCATCCCCGAGGGTGTCGGCCATCTGGTAGTGGTCCCCGAGGAGGCTCCCGACCTCCGCAGGCACTGGCATCGGGGATGCTGGTTCAAAGAGCTGCGGGCGCGACCACCTCGCTCCTCCTAGATATGCGGGAGCCAGCGGATGTCCACACCGGACGCCGACACGGCGACGGTGACCAGATCCAGCCGGTGCGGCGCCGGGCGAACCAGGGCCATCGCGGCACGCACCCGCTGCTCTTTGGCGGGGGTGAAGGCGAGCAGCGGATCGCCCCCCCGACGTGTCTTAACCTCGACGGCTACGACGGTGTGGCCCCAGCGAGCCAGGATGTCGATCTCGCCCCGGCCGGCGCGCAGGTTGCGCCCGATGATGGTGGCGCCGCGGCGGGTGAGGAAGTCGGCGGCCACGGACTCCCCGAGGCGGGCGAGCTTTCGCCGGGCTAGAGCGCGGTGCCGGGCTCCAGCTCCTCGATGTTGACGTCGCGGAAGCTCATGATCTTGACCTTCTGCAGGAAGCGAGCCGGCCGGTACATGTCCCATACCCAGGCATCCTCGAGTTGTATTTCGAAGTAGATGGCATCGCCGACCTGACGGGTCTCGAGGTTGACGGAGTTGGCGAGATAGAAGCGGCGCTCGGTCTCGACCACGTACTTGAACATGGGGAGGACGTCGCGGTACTCCTTGTAGATCTGAAGCTCGACCTCAGTCTCGTACCGCTCGAGATCTTCCTCGTTCACCCGACTCTCCTGTCTCCGCTCCCGGCCACGTTAACCGGGTATTCGCCACAACGGCGTCTGCCACCATCGGTATACCGGAGGGGTCGGACAGACATGGCGGCTAGAGCCCACCCCAGGCCCCGGGTGGCCAGACGGTCACGAATGCCCGCCCAACGATGTCTTCGCGAGGGATTGGCCCAAAGACCCGGCTGTCCCGGCTCTGGTTCCGGTTGTCACCCATCATGAAAACATGATCGGCCGGCACCGTGACTTCCTCGAAATCGCGCATGGTCATCCCATCGGGCAGGTAGGGCTCGGCAATCGGCCGGCCGTTGACATACACCTGATTGTCCAGGACCGAGACCGTCTCACCGGGCAGCGCAATGACCCGCTTGATCAGAACGGTGTCGGGCGAGGTCAGGCCGGTCGCCTCCCCGATGGAACGCAACACCCGGGCGGGAAATGAGCGCTCAACGTCGATGGCCTCGGGCGAATCGAAGACGAGGATGTCGCCCCGCTCGATCGCCCCGAACTGGTAGGACAGCTTGTTGACGAGCACCCGGTCGTTGATCTCCAGCGTCGGGATCATGGATCCGGACGGGATGTAGAAGGCCTGAAAGAAGAACGTCTTGATGACGATGGCCACGACCAGCGCCACCAGGATGAGTATCGGCAGCTCGGCCCAGAACGAGCGGTTCTTGCGCTTCTGGCGCTTTCGTTCCTTCTTGGCCGCCCGCTGCTGGGCGCGGGCTTCGGCGGCCTTGGTCTTCTCGATCTCTTCGTAGGTGGGCCCGGCGAGCTCGGCCGGCTCGCCCGGCTCGCCCGCCAGCTGCTCGCGCAGGGCAGCTTCTTGTTGCTTGGCCGCAACGATCCGGCGCTGCAACTCGTCGTACGAGGTGTCATCGGAGGGAGCGTCCGCCGGCTCAGGCGCCATCTCCTCGCCCATCGTTTTCTTGAGCGCTTCGTACCGCTCGAGGATCGAGCGATCGACGCCGGTTCCGTCGGCCGCGTCGTCTTTGGCGATCGGCGGCACCCCGGCCGGCTCAGGTCGGACCGATTCGAACACGGTCGCCTCCGGGCCATGGACGAGTCGCTCGAAACGAAGGCGAGGAGGCAATTCCTCGTCGGGAACCGGTTCTGAGGCCATAAATGGGACGCTAGTCAGGGTCGAAGATTGGGCGAGGTGAGTATCGGATCCCCCGGCCCCATCCTTGACCTCAGCGCTTTTCTTTGATGCGAGTGGCCTTCCCGACCCGATCGCGCAGGTAGTAGAGCTTGGCCCGGCGCACCGCCCCCCGTCGCACCACTTCGATGTGGGAGATGATCGGGGCATGGACCGGGAAGATCCGCTCGACCCCTACGCCGAAGGCGACTTTGCGGACCGTGAAGGTCTCGCGCACGCCGGCGCCGCTGCGAGCGATGACGACACCCTCGAACACCTGGACGCGCTCCCGGCCGCCCTCGACCACCCGAACATGGACCTTGACATTGTCACCCGGGCTGAAGTCGGGGATGTCGTCCCGCAGATAGCTGTGCTCAACGTCTTCGATGATGCCCATAGGAGTCCTCGCGGAGAAACGCCCGGCCGGTTGCCGGACGGCGAAACTCTACTCCCCCTCGTCCTCTAGCGCTACTTCCCGCCACAGGTCGGGGCGCCGCTCCCGGGTACGGCGCTCACGCTCGGCCTGCCGCCAGGCGGCCACCTTGCCGTGGTCCCCCGAGAGGAGCACTTCCGGCACCTGCCAGCCCCGGAATTCGGCCGGACGGGTGTACTGGGGCTCCTCGACCAGGCCGTCACGAAACGATTCGTGAACGACCGACTCGGGATTGCCGACCACGCCCGGCAGCAACCGCACCACGCCCTCGATGATGGCGAGCGAACCCACCTCACCGCCCAGCAACACGTAGTCGCCCAGGGAGATCTCCTCGTCCATGAGGTGCTCGGCGGCGCGCTGATCGACGCCCTCGTACCGGCCGCACACCAGTACGACGTGTTCCAGCCCGGCCAGCCGGTCGAGCGTCTCCTGGGTGAGACGATGACCGGCGGCCGACAGCAGCACCTTGTGAGCGTCGGGATGGGGGCCGAGGGCGGCGGCCAGCGGCTCGACTCGCATGATGAGGCCGGCTCCTCCCCCGAACGGCGCACCGTCCAGTGTCTGGTGTCTTCCCAGGCCGTACTCGCGCAGCGCAACGACCTCGACGTCGAGGATTCCGTCCCGGCGGGCCCGGCCGACGAGGCTCACCTCGAGAGGAGACTCGAAGAACTCGGGAAACATCGTGATCACCGTGATTTTCACGCTTTCAGGTTATCCTGGCGCCAGGCCGAGTCACCGGGGAAACATGACACAAGAGGGTCGGGTGGACGACTTCTGGACCACCAGACGACGCAGCCGGGGCGACGTTGACAACGTGCGCCCCCTCCTGAAAGCACTGGCCGCGGCTCGTCGCAGCCTCGAGGAAGATCACCCGGGAGCACCGGTCTCGGACCGTCCCGATGCCGTCGTGCTCGACATCCGACCGGCCGAGTGGGCCGACCACCCGTCCGCGCAGTCTCCGCCGGCTACCGATCCCGTACCGACCCCTACCCGGCCGGCCGATCCGGCGCCCGCCGCCGCCCCGACCTCCGCTCCCGATTGGATCATGGTCGAAGGCGTCGGACACACCCCCGCACCGGAGCCCAAGCCCGCCCCCGAATGGGGCGACCTGTGGCGGGAGTCGGTGCAGGGCTGGGTCCGCACCGCCGACGGCACCAAGATCTGGCGCCCGATCGTGACGACCACGACCGGGGTGCCGAACTGGGAGATCGACACCAATCTGGGGATGGTGACCGGCGAATCGGCGTGCTCGATCGATGGGAACAACCTGACGGCCCTGATCGCATCGCCGGCCGGCTCGGCCTCGCTGCGCCGGGAATTGGCCCAGGACCGGGGGATCGCCCAGGCCGCCATGGTGGATGAAGCCGTCGCCCGCGGCGCCCACGCCGTCATCGGCGTCAAGCTCGACTACACGGCGCTGGCTGAGTGCCTGATCGTCACCGCAACCGGAACAGCCGTAACCCTCCGCTCGCCCCGCTGAGCCTCAGCGGTCGGCGGTTCGCGGCGAAGACTCGATGAGCTCGTAGACGGTGTTGCGCCGGGCCGGTGTGCGCCCGGCCGCCCGGATGGTGGCCTCCAGCTCTTCGGGGGTAGCCAGCTGGCCGTGGGCGGCACCGGCCGCCCGGGAGATGTTCTCATCCATGAGGGTGCCGCCCATGTCGTTACAGCCGGCCTCCAGCAGGCGCCGCCCGCCCTCCAGTCCGAGCTTCACCCACGATGCCTGAATGTTGTCGATGAGGCCGTCGAGGGCGATGCGAGCGACGGCGTGGATGAGAACCACCTCGTCCCAGGTCGGACCGGGACGGGATCGTCCCCGCAGATAGATGGGGGCTCCCATATGGACGAACGGCAGCGGCACGAACTCGGTGATGCCACCGGTGCGACGCTGGATCTGGCGGAGCACCTCGAGGTGGTTGGCCCAGGAAGCCGGGCCGTCGATGTGGCCGAACATGATGGTGGATGTCGACCGCAGGCCCAGCTCATGGGCCGAGGTCATCACGTACGCCCATTCGGCGGTGCGGATCTTGTCGGGGCACAGGTGGCGCCGTACGTCGTCGTCGAGGATCTCAGCGGCGGTGCCGGGCAGTGTGCCGAGGCCGGCCGCCTTGAGGCGAGCGAGGAACTCGGGAACAGTGGCGCCGGTGGTCTCGGCGCCCTGCCACACCTCGAGCGGCGTGAACCCGTGCACGTGCATCTCCGGCACCGCAGCCTTGATCAGCTCGGTGACATGGACGTAGAAGTCGCCGGTGAACTCGGGATGAATCCCGCCCTGCAGGGTCACTTCCGTGGCGCCCCGCTCCCACGCCTGCCGGGTGCGGTCCACCACCTCGTCGAGTGTGAGCAGGTAGGGGTCACCGCGCAGGTTCAGCGACTTGGGCCCTTTCGAGAACGCGCAAAAGCCGCAGCGGAAATAGCACTGGTTGGTGTAGTTGATGTTGCGATTGACCACGTAGGTGACCACGTCGCCGTTGCGCCGCCTGCGTAGCTCGTCGGCGACCTCGGCGATCGCTTCCACCTCGTGGCCGCGCGCCCGGAAGAGCATCTCGATCTCATCACGGGACGGAGCCCGACCCGCCAGAGAGCGGGTGAGAATCGAGCGGAGGCCGGGTTCGAGATGATCGATACCCGGCCGGGCGGTGCGCCCCAGCCATTCGGCGTCCGACCACTGCAGCGACAGCCGGCGGGCGGGGACGGGCGGATCCTCCGGTTTGCCCGGTGCCCAGTCATAGCGAGGCCGGGCCCGGCCAGTACCGTCCACCTGGTTCAGGTAGGTGGCGAACAGTTCGGCGTCAACGGCTTCTCGAATCTCGTCGAGACCGGGATCGGGCCATAGGGCGGTGCGTTCGACAAGCTCCCCGGAACCGACGGCATCGCGTAGCTGGCCGATCGACTCGCGATCCCACGCCCGCAGCAGGAGGTCGGTGGCGCCTTCTTCGACGGCAGCGAGGGCGTCTTCGACGGTGTCGACGAACACCGAGACCACTGCGTCGACGGCGGGGTACTCCACGATCCGGCGGGCCCGGGCCACCCGGCTGCGGCCGGTGCGCAGAAAGCCGGCACCGGAACGGACGACGGCGTCGAGCACGGCCTCGTCGGACCCATCGTGCAGAATCGTTGTGCGCCAGCCGGCGATGCCGGCCTTGATCAGAGCGACGGCCGGGTCCGGCCCGACGACCCAGCCGGCGGGCTCGGGCCCGTCCAGGTCGACGGTGTGCGCCACCGGCAGCAGCCCGCCGGCCAGCACGGCGGCGCGTTGATCGTGGGAGAGGGTCACGAACTCGGCGGCCAGCGTGCCTTCCTTGCGCCGGGTAGCCGCCCAGATCTCTGAGGCCGGATCGGCGGCGGGGCGGACCTGGAAGAAGGTGATCATCCGGCTGCTCCAACCGTTGGCGCGAGCGCGTAGCCATCACTGTCGACGGCGCCGAGGACCTTGTCGACCATGCGGGGATCAAGCCACTCGTCTGTCATGAACTCCGGATACACGGGCAGGCGGGGCCGCAGCGTGAATCCGGCGGCCCGGGTGCGGTCTTCCAGCTCGGCGAGATGGGGCCAGGGCTGCTCGGGGTTTACCCAGTCGATGGTGAGCGGCGAGACCCCGCCCCAGTCGTTGATGCCTGCCTCCAGGTAGACCTCGTATCGCCCGGTGAGATTGGGCGGCACCTGAACGTTCATTTCCGGACCAAAGATCCACCGGGCCACCGCCACCACCCGGGCGAAGTAGTCAACGGTCGGTTCGGCAGAGCGGCGCATCGGCGTGTCGGCCTTGGCCCGGAAGTTCTGCACGATGATCTCCTGGATATGCCCCCAGGTGGCGGCCAGGTCGGCCAGCACGAACAGACTTTCGATGACTTCCTCGGGCCCCTCGCCGATACCGACCAGCACACCGGTTGTGAACGGAACCCGGGTCCGGCCGGCCGCCTCGATGGTGGCCACCCGCAGCCCGGGTGCCTTGTCCGGCGCCCGATGGTGGGGCATGCCCTCGTCCATGAGTCGGGGGGAGATGTTTTCGAGCATCATCCCCATCGACGGGTTTGAGGGACGCAGTGCCGCCAGATCCTCGTCGTCCATCAGCCCCGGGTTGGCATGCGGGAACAGGCTGGTCTCAGCTGCGACCGCCTCGGTCATCTCCTGGACATACGACATCGTCGTCGTGTGGCCATGCGCCGCCAGAAACTGCCGCGCCTGCGGCCAGCGCTGCTCGGGACGGTCGCCCAGGGTGAAGAGCGCTTCGGTGCAGCCGTGCTGCTCCCCCAGCCGGGCGATGGTCATCACCTCGTCCGGTTCGAGGTATTCGCCGCCCGCACCGGGCGGCTTGGCGAAGGTGCAGTACGAGCAGGTGTCGTTGCATAGCGTCGTGAGGGGGATGAAGACCTTGCGGGAGTACGTGACGGTCCGTCCCTTGCCCTCGTCGCGCAGCCGGCCTGCCTCGGCAAACAGCGGCCCGGCGTCGCGGGCACCGGTGGCGTACTCGAGGGCGAGTTCGGGATCGGGGACGGGATGGCTCATGCGAGTCGAAGCGTACCGCCCGCACCGGGTTGCGCGCCGGTGTGCGGATCGCCCGACCCGGGGGCCGGTACTCCCGGCGGAAGATGTTGCACGAGGGTATTGACAAGTTGGTGTCGATATGACATCATTGTGACATCACAACGATGTCGGATGACATCGCCGCAGGAAGGAGCATCCCCGTGATCGCAACCGAGACCTCCGCCCGGGCCATCTCAGCCCACCGCCACCCGCCCAGGCGCCGAACCCGGCGCACCTAGCCCACTCACCACGAAGGACCATCCCATGTACCCCGACCATTACGTCACCGATGCCATCGCCGCAATCCGCTACACGCGGCGAAGCCGGCGCAGCACCATCGAGAAAACCGACACGAGGGCCTGATGGACATCAGCGTCGTATTCACCGAAGTAGAAGCCGCCCTTCACCGTCAGCTCGAGCTGGTTGCCGACGACACCGATGTGACCGAGGCAGCCGCCGCCCTGATGGCGGTGCTCGAGCCTGCTCTTCGTCAAGCCGGCACCACCCTCGCCGAGCAAGCTGCCATCGAAGTCGGTGCCCAGCTTCCCGACTACCGGGTGACCGTCGTCATGTCCGACGGCGAGCCGCAGCTGCGGCTGGCCGCCCGGGAAACCGATGTCGAGATCATCGCCGGGGGCAACGAGGCCCGGTTGACGCTTCGCTTGCCGGAGGGGCTCAAGAGCCTCCTCGAGCAAGCCGCCGATGATGCCGGCGATTCGGTGAACTCCTATGTCATCAACGCGCTGGCCTCGCGATCGAAGGGCTCGAGCCAGGGCAATCGCGTTCGCACGAGCATCGACCTATGAGAGAGCGGATCGTCTCCTTCGACGTGGGACCCCACCCCGACGTGGAGGTTCGCATCGCCGCCGGCCACATCCAGGTGAACGAGGGCGAGCCGGGCGCCGTCCACGTGTCGGTGAGCGCCTCCAATCCCGACAAGCTGCTGGTGGAGCAGTTTCGAGACCACATCCAGATCGGCGAAGAGGGCCGCCTGCGGGGCTCGTACCGCATCCGGCTGGATGTCCCACCCGGCACCGACCTCGTTACGGCCGTCGCCTCCGGCAACGTCGATGTCAACGCCCCGGTCGGGGACGTCGCCGCCCGGTCGGCATCAGGTGACGTCGCCATAGCCACCGCAGCCGGGCGGGTGGAAGTCAAGGTGGCATCCGGCGATGTCACCATTGAAGAAAGCCGGGCAGACACGCGGGTGGTGTCGGCCTCCGGGGACGTCCGGATCGCCCAGGTAGGTGACGACTGCAGCGTCTCGACGGCATCCGGCGACATCGACCTGGGCACAATCACCGGATCCGTCAACCTCAAGACTGCCTCAGGGAACGTGGTCGTCCGGCGTTATGAGGGCGACAACCTCATCGCCAAGAGCGTGTCGGGCCGACTCGACCTCCGCATCGCCCCCGGTCGGCGCGCCGACCTCGACATTCGAACGCTGAGCGGAAAGGTCGACCTTCCCCCGCCTCGCCAGGGCGGGCCCGAACCGACCGGCGAGGTGTTCATTCGCGCCAAGAGCGTGTCCGGCAACATCAAGATCGACCGGGCGTAACGAAACGGCCGTCGCTAGGTTCGGGAGCAGTCGACCGAAAGAGCTCTCCCGTGGCCAAACCGAAGATCGCCGTCCAATTCCACCCCCAGCACGCCGCCTACGACGACATCCGCCGCCAGGTGGTGAAGGCCGAGGAGATGGGCGTCGACATCGTCTACAACTGGGACCACTTCTATCCCCTCTACGGGGATGCCGACGGCGCCCACTTCGAATGCTGGACGATGCTGGCCTCGTGGGCCGAGATCACCGAGAAAGTCCAGATCGGCCCGCTCGTGACCTGCAACTCGTATCGCAATCCCCAGCTGCTGGCGGATATGGCCCGCACGGTCGACCACATTTCGGGCGGGCGGACGATCCTTGGGATCGGATCAGGCTGGTTCGAGCGGGACTACGAGGAGTACGGGTATGAGTTCGGGACCGCAGGCTGGCGCCTCGACAACCTGGCTCGTGACCTTCCGATCATCAAGGAGCGCCTCGGCAAGCTCAACCCCGGACCGGTGGGCGAACTCCCCATCATGATCGGGGGCGGCGGAGAGAAGAAGACGCTGCGCATGGTGGCCGAGCATGCCGACACCTGGCACTACTTCTGGAATCTCAAAGACCCGGACGCCTTCGCTCGCAAGAGCCAGATTCTCGACGAGTGGTGCGCCAAGGTCGGCCGCAACCCCGACACCATTCGCCGCTCGGCCGGTGTCGAATGGAGCAAGACCGGGCCCGGCCCGGAGTTCGCCCATCTCGACGAGATCACCCTCGGCCTGAACGGCCCGGACTACGACCTGGATCCCGTCCAGGACTGGCTCGACTGGAGGGATGAATAACGCACCGCCTGCGGCGGTGCGGTCGACTGTCGACTGTCGACGGTCAACGGCAGGAATCGACGCGTCAATGGCCGGGTGGTTGTGGGTTCACGGCGGTGGTGCGGGCGGATTCGAGCTTTTCGGTGGTGAGTTTGGGGGCGGCGTAGATGGCTAACACGACGTAGGAGGCCGCGGCGGCCAGCCACGGCACCCGCAGGGCAACCTCCCGTGACGCAAAGAGGTCGACGCCGGACACAATGGCGCCGCCCACGAATAGACCGATCGGCATCATCCCCCACCCGAAGAACCGGTACACGCTGTTGACCCGGCCCAGCAGCGCATCGGGAATGATGGTCTGGCGGAACGACACGGTGATGACGTTCCACAGGACCGCGAGCAGGCTGGAGGCCGCGAACATGATCCAGACGATGGGCCACCATCCCGCGGTCCCAATCACGAACGACGTGATCACCGACCCGACGAGGACCACCACCAGCGACGTCCCGCTTCCGAGGCGTTTGCTGACGGCAGAGGCGCTCACGCTGCCGATCACCCCACCGGCGGCACCGGCCGTCATCAGCAGAGCGAAGGCGAACGCGTCGACACCGAGAACTTCCTGCGCGAAGAGGACAAAGGTCGCAAATGTCATCATGCCGAGGCCGTTGAGCAGCCCGAGGATGATGGCCATCGGCCGCAGAACCTCGTGCCGCCACAGCCACCGGAACCCCTCGCTGATCTCCTGACGCCACGCCACCTTGCCCTCCCCCGGCGTCGTTTGGAAGTTGCCTTTCATCAGGAAGATGAGCCCGGCGGCGAGGGCGAACGTTCCGGCGTCGACGAAGAATGGCAGGGCGAACAGGACGCCGATGAGCAGACTGCCGAGGGGCGGGCCCGCAAAGCTGTTGGCCACCATCTCGGCCCCCCACAGGCGCCCGTTGGCCCGCTCGAGCGATTCCGGCTCGACGATGGCGGGAAGAATGGTCTGGGCGGCGTTGTCACGCAAGACCTCCGCCATGCCGAACAGCAAGGCCGACCCGAGCAATGCCAGATACAGCATGGTGTTGGTGCCGGCGACAACGCCGGAGCCGATCTCGTCCGGTGCCGGGAGCCCGCTCGCTTCGGCCGCCACCGCCAGTGCAACCCCCAGCGTGATGACCATCCGGGTGAGGTCCATCGCCACCATGATCTTGCGGCGATCGACCCGGTCTGTGATGACCCCGGCCGGCAGCGTGAACACCAGCCACGGAAGCCGCTGCACCACCGCGATCACAGCGATCAGCAACGGGACCCGGGTCACCGCCGACGCCAGCCACGGATAGGCGATCTGGGCTACGCCGTCGCCGACGTTGGAGACCACACTGGCTACCCACAGCCTCCAGTAATTGGCCCCCAGGCGCCGGCGAATGTCCGTTTCCTCGTCAGACGGGCGCGACATCCGGCCACGCTAGCGGCGGACCTCGCGCCGTCGGCCGCTAACCGTTGTCGCTGCGTGCGGCGAGACCGCCCCAGCGGTCGGCAGCCGCCTGCTGGGCCGGGGTGAGCCCCTGGTAGTGGACGGCCAGTCCGGCCAGACGAGCCGCCGAGGCATCCATCGCCCGGACGCTGGGTCCCGCGTATCCCTGGGCGATCGCTTCCCAGCGCAGCTGATCCGCCGAGATGGCGTTCTGCTGAGGCGCGGTACCAATCCCTGCCGCCAGCGCGATGGCGACGGCGAGGGCGGCCGCGCCGATGAGCGCCACAATGCGGCCAACCGGCCACAGGTCGACGGTGCCGACGCGCCGGGATTGACGGGCCGTGGATGTGAGTTGGCTTTGCATGGTTCCCTCCCTGATGGGTGCTTACAGGCAGGACATCGCCGGTTGCGATGGTGTTCTGACAATCCCGTGCATTTGTCAGATCCGACAGGCATCCGGACACACGTGTAGTAATGGGAGTCCACCCAGGGAGCGGGTGTGGTTGCACGCACCGAATCAGAAACCGCGTTCGCCCGACTCTATGAAGAGTATGGAGGCCGGGTTCTGGCCTACTGCGTCCGACGGCTGCCACGCGACGATGCTCGAGATGCTGCGGCCGAAGTGTTCGCCGTTGCCTGGCGCAAGTTCGACGATGTCCCGAGCGATGAGGGCGCTATTCGGTGGCTGTATGGCGTTGCCCGCAACGTCGTCAAGAACCATCGGCGGTCGCGACGGCGATCGGACAACCTCGTCACCAAGCTCGTATCCCTCCGCGGCGACGGCGGACCCGGACCGGAGGCTCACGTCATTGAACGCGACGAGCACAAAGTCGTCCGGGAAGCCATCCAGCGATTGCGGCCGAAGTATCGCGAAGTGCTCCAACTGGTGGAATGGGAAGGATTGAGCCGGAACGATGCGGCCGACGTACTCCACCTCTCGCGGGCGGCCATCGACCAGCGGATGCACCGCGCCTATCTGCAGCTGGAACAGGATTTGAGCGCCGCGAGCACGACCCAGACAGAGAGAGGTGGCGCGTGATGGAACACCGACTCGCCGACCGCGTCCGCAGTGCAAACCCCGCGCCCGACCCCGACGGCCTCATGACGGCGTCAGAGCGGATCGAACTGTTCGCCGAAATTGAGCGGCACGCCGGCTTGTCCGAAGCCTCGACCACCGTCGAGGTACGGCGGCGGCCGCCCACCCGGTGGACAAGGGCGCTGGCCGCCGGCGCCGCCATCGTGATCGCTCTCCTCATTGCCGGCATCATCGGCTTGTCCCAGGGTGATCCAGACGTCGCCCCCCCACCCATCACCTACCCCGCTCCGGGGGAATCGGATTCCCCAACCGACATCGTCAACGCCTTCTATGCGAGGTGGAATGAGCGGGACGTGGCCGGAGCGCTGGCGTATCTTCACCCCGAAGCCCTCAATGCCGCCAGAGGCGAGGTCGGATCGGTCGAGTGGTGGGAGAACTACCTCTCCTACAGCGTGGCTGCGTTCGGCGGCGATTGGCGATGGGTTGTGCGGGACTGCACCGAGCCGACCCCCTCGGCGCTGAGCTGTCTGCTCACGATCGAGAATGAGCCGCTCGCCGACGCCGTCCTCATCCCTGCCGTGCCGAAACAGTGGACGATTCGCGATGGGCTGATCGTGCGGGCACCGGTGCTGTTCGACCTGACCCTGGCGGAAGCCGCGGTCGACCGCTACGCCCGGGAGCAGGACCCCGACGGGCACGCCCGGGTGTGCTCGACGGAGGGACGGGAACTGCTCGGAGAATTGGTCGTCTACGACGGACCCTGTGGGGAGTTCATTGCCCCCTACCGGCTCGCGTACGCAAGAGAACTGCTGACCCCGGAGAGCTAATGCCCTGTCAGACCCGCTCACCTGCCGGACACATACCGGTCAAAGAACGGCCCGGGAGATGGCATGGAAGACACAGCAGCACCAGGACAGCACGGAGAGGATCGCCGCGCTGGGGTAGTGGCGGTTCACCGAGTGGTTCGGGCTGCGGTTCGAGAACAGTTTCCGGATCCGGCGGTAGACCGCCTGAATACGCGTGCGGCGGGGCGGCTGCGGCCGTCCCGTCGGCGCGTCAGTCGAACAGGCCCGCCGGTGGGTCGATGACGACGTGCGTGTCCAGCACGTCGGTCACGATCTCGGGCACAAATGGGACCTCGACCCGGTCATGGCCGGTGTCAACCACCAGCCGGTCCTGAGCGTCGGTGGTCACGACGGAGGCGACGATTCCCAACTGGGCCCCTTCGGGATCCTGAGCCTGTAGCCCGACGAGGTCGCTCACCCAGAATTCGTCTGAGGCGAGGGGGGGACGCCGGTCGGCCTCCACCAGCAGTTCGAGGTTGCGCATCGCCTCGGCGGTCGTGCGATCGAGGACTTCCTCGAACGAGACCAGGATGTGGTCCTTGTGGGGGCGGGCGCTCGAAACCGTCAGCGCTCCCCCGGCTCCGGTCACGACACCGAACCCGGGCTGAAATGCCTCGGGTACGTCGGTGTAGACGGCGACTTCACCCTGGATGCCATGAGCCCGTCCGCAGGACCCGATGACGACGGGCTCAGTCAACGAATTCGACCGATGCGGTCAGTCCCTCTTCCTCGCCGGCGGCCTGAGCGAGCGTGCGAATGGCACGGGCCACCCGGCCCCGGCGCCCGATCACGCGTCCCATGTCCGGCTTGGCGCAGCGCACCTCGGCGACGATGTCGTCGTCACCCTCCTCGACGATGTCGACGGTGACCTCGTCGGGATTGTCGACGA
>JABDLU010000175.1 GCA_013002865.1 Acidimicrobiia bacterium | reverse complement strand
CACCAGGACCCCGATGCCGGTGCGGAGCAACCCGGCCGAAGGCATCAGACGGCGGCCGGCGAGCACGTTGGCGAGGCCGAAACCACCGACTTGAGCGGTCGAAATGAGGCCGGCGGTCCCAACCGCGATGTCGAATTCGAAGGCAACATCAGGGATGGCGAACGGCGTCAGCACGAACATGAATGTGGCGGTCAGGGCGGCCAGCAATAAGCCGAGGGAGGCATGCGGGCGAAGGCCGTAGACAAGGCGAAGTGGAGCGTACATGGAGCGGAGGGAGGGTAGCTGCCGGGCACGGTGGCGACATGCGGATCACGTAGCGTGGCAGCGGAATAGGCTGCAGGCATGGCATTGCCGGAGAAGAGCCAGATTACCGTTGAGGTTCGGCCGCGCACCGTGGTCGGCATCCTCGTGGTCATCGCCGGGTTGCTCGTCCTCGCCCACTATGGCGGGCTGGCGGTCGGTGATGGGTTCGACCAGGGCTGGCGCTCCCAGCTGAGACGCATCACCGACCTGAACGACGAGACCAGCATCGGGACGTGGTACTCGTCCGCACTCCTGCTGCTGACGGCGGCCCTCGCCGCATTGCACCTGAACCGGGGCCACTACCAGGATCGGCTTGGCTGGGCGGTGGTCGCCGGCGCTGCCCTGTTCCTCTCCATCGACGAGGCAACCGCCATTCACGAACGCCTCGACGTGCTTCACGAGATCCTCGACCTCAACACCGCCACCACGTTCCTATGGATCGTGCCGTATTCGTTGGGCCTGATCGGGGTCATCGCCGTGCTGCGACCCTTCCTGGGACGTCTGCCGGCTCGCACCAAGCGCTGGTTGCTGATCGGGGTCGGCCTCTACCTGACCGCCGTGCTCGGCCTCGAGTTGGTTGCCGCCGGAGCCCGTGAGCTCTCCTGGGACACACTCGTCGAGGACGTGCTGATTCCCATCGAAGAGGGTCTTGAAATGGTCGGGATCTCGGTGTTCATCTTTGCGCTGCTCGATCTGGCCCGGCCGACCGTCGACGCCGAACGGGTCAAAGCCGCGCTGACCCGCTGACGGCCGCTCAGACCAGATCATCCAGGTAGAGGGGGAGCATCTCACGCCAGGTCGACCAGGCATGGTCGTGGCGTTCTGACCAGACGTCGACCCGATTGGGGATGCCTCTGGCGCCGAGAGCGGCGGCCATGCGCCAGCTTTCATCTGGGTCCTCCCACCGCCCCGCCCCGGTTGCCAGCACGACGAAGCGGGTTCGCAGCGGACCGAGCGAGCCGTCCTCGGTCAGCCCGGGGAGGTAGTGGAGCGGGGACGAAAAGTAGAAGTGGTCGCTCCAGTGGCCGCCCAGCCGGTCGCTCAGGTCGTAGGTGCCGCTCATCCCGATGGCCGCTCGGAACACGTCCGGGTGGCGGCATAGCGACGCCACCGCGTTGAAGGCGCCGATCGATGCCCCGGCGGTGACCACTTCGATGAAGTCGTCGCGGCAATCGGCGCGAATGGCCGCTACTACTTCCCGGTAAATCATGTCGTCGAACCGGTCCTGCAGCCACATCGAATGGCGGGGATCGTCGCCGCGCAGCCATGACCGCCCGGCGATGCTGTCGACGCTGAAAACCTTGATCCGACCCGCTTCGATCAGGGGCCAGAGGGCACCGACCAGACCGTTGCGTTCTATCTCCCCGGCGTCGCCGCCGGCAGTGGGGAACACCAGCACCGGGGTCCCGTAGTGGCCCCAGCGCACCACATGGACCCACTCGTTGACCCGTTCGGAGAACCAGGCCGATTCTTCCTTCACGACTCGGTGTGGCGCCAGAACTGCAGGAGGCCCCAGAAGTGATCGGCGAACTGGTCGACCTCGTGCGCCGGGAACAGGGTGGCGACCTTGGCCCGGACGGTGTCCCGGGCCCGGTCGGTCCCGAAGTATTCGAGGGCGATGGCGTCGAGGTCGGCCAGGTTGTCGGCGCAGAACTCTTCGAAGCGGTCGGTGTCGAGGCGGCGGCGGGCGATTCGTCCGTACTCGGCCAGTTTCTCCCGGTACGGGAGGTCACGATCGGCGACGGCGAAGAACTCGCCCCAGTCGGGGTTGAGGTGCATCGGCCGCTTGGTGGCCGCACAAAACAGTGACCAGCGGATCTTGGATTTGACCAGCCAGGGGATGTGGAAATGCAGCGAGGTCACCTGGGAGTCGGGGCACGGGTTGGCGAAGTCGATCGGGCGGAACTCTCCATCAACGCGCAGTGACTCGCACGAATTGAAATCCCAGCCGAAGAACGTGTTGATGGTGAGCACCATGTCAGAGAGCAGCTGCCACTCCTCACCGTCGACGAAGTCGAAGTCGACCTTGTACCGGTCGTGGATGGGGGCGGCGGGGTCGTAGCGGATGACGTTGACCTGGGGGCCGATGGCCAGCGCCCGAACGAACAAGTCGAACGGTTCGGCGGCCTTCTGCAGATGCATCAGCCGGGTTCCGGACTCGTCGTAGGCGCGTTCCAGGTCGCCGTCACTCTCGATGCGGGACACGCCGACCCAGGCGCCCCCGTCGAACGGCTTGAGGAACAACGGGTAGCCGAGCTCCCGGCCGATGGCCGGCAGATCGAACATGCGGGCATAGCTTTCCAGCGTGATCTGGAGGTCGGCGGTGGGCACGTAGTGCTTGGGCGGAAGCATCCAGGTGTCCGGGACCGGGAGGCCGAGGCGCATCATGGCCGCATACGAGGTGTGCTTCTCCATCGCCTGAATCGTGAACGGGTTGTTGAGCACGTAGGTGCCGTCCATCACGATCGACTTCTTGATCCACTCCCGGCTGGTGTGGTACCAGTGGGTGAGCCGGTCCAGGACCACGTCGTATCGGGCCGGGTCCCGCAACGAATACGGCTCGATGGTGACCCGCTCGACGTCGAAGCGGATCTCTTCACCGTCGACCGTCACCACCGGATCGAGCCGGCCGACGATGTCCTCGTAGAACGTTGGCCAGCACAGGTCGGCGCCCAGCGAGAGGCCGATACGTCGTGTCGTGGTCATCCCGTGCCGCCTTCTCGCGTGATGGCGACCTTACCCGCCGAAGGCATGGATCAACCCGGCCCTGAGATGATCCCGCCAGTTCTCCCAATTGTGCCCGTCGGCAGCCTCGTCATATGCCACGTCGACATCCAACGAACGCAGATGGCGCACCATGACCCGGTTGTCGGCAATCAGCCCGTCGAACCGTCCACAGGAGAGATAGATGCGGCCGGGGAGCGGTCCCGGTTCGGTCCGCCAGGCCGCCAGGAAATCGACTACCGGCGCAAAGACCGGGCCGCGGCGGTGCGGTCCGCCGAGCGCAGTGACAAACGACCCGGAATGCAAGATCAGCCCATCGAAGGTGCCGGGGAATCGCCAGGCGGCGTGCAGCGATGCCACCCCGCCCAGGCTGGCCCCCATGGCCACGATGGAGCCGACTCCGCCGACCAGATCGCCGACCCGGGGGAGTACTTCGTCAACGAGGTGGCGGGCGTGGCGGTCGTCGGCGGTGTATTCATCGGTTCGGGCGACCGGGACGGTCAGCACACAGGCGAGCGGCGGAACGTCTCCGGCGGCGATCAAGTTGTCCAACACTGTCGCGAGGGCGGCGTACTCGACGTACTCGCCCCCGTCGTGGGCAACTAGCAGCGGTACCGGGCCGTTGGCATCCTGCGGGGGGAGGTACACGGTGATGGGGCGGGTGTCCTTGAACACGGCAGAGTCGACCTCGAGGGTCTCGAAGCTGCCGGTGGGCACGGACGAATCGACCAGCGACCATACCGGGCGGTGGTACCCGGGGCCGGTGACCAGGGAGTTGGTTCCGAACGGATCGCGGGCCCGGCGCGGATTGAGTGAATCGAGCACCAGCCGGCGCCGGCCGCGGCGTTTGACCGACAGCTTGTACTCGACCCGGGCCGCCTCGGGCAGGTCGATGGTCAGGTGCCACCGGTCCGTGCCGGAATGGCGGGTGAAGGGCGGCAGCGCCGGGAAGATATCCATCCAGTGGTGCAGGCCGACCGCGTCGGCCTCTCCGATAAACAGAAAAGTCCGGGCCGGCCCATCCCGAAGCGGCGTTCCGCCGGCTAACCGAATCAGCCGACGGGCGTCGTCGTCGGATGCTGCGGTGAGGAAGGCCAGGAGCGTGTCGTCCATTGCGGCGCCATCGTACGGTGTCGGAGCGCTCCGGAGCGGGAGGCAGACGGTGCTCAGACGGGGCTAGGTTTCCGCTCGGCACCTTCTCTCGCCGGCTCGATCAGGTCGCTTTGTCCCTTCGGCAGCCCGATCGCAACCAGCCCGCTGATCGTCTGATAGAGCATGAGGATCACGGCAACGACGGCACCCCCGAGCAGCGACGATGCGCCGGCTACGGCGTAGTAAGCAACGTCGTAATACGTCTTGAGTGTGTCGGCCTCCTCTATGGGCAGGCTGATGAACAAGAGCACGACCACAGACAGGACGATGGTAAAGGTGGTTACGAGGGCGATGCGGCGCAGGCGGCGGAAGTGGGCCTCGCTGAACTCCCATTCGCTGGTGAAGGTCAGCCCGATGAGAGTCAGCATGAGGGCCAGCACGGTGACACCGGCGGTGAGCACCGACGAGGCCATGAAGCGAACGGTCGGGAGAATCGACTCGAGCAACCGGAGCCCTTCGAACGACCCGATCCGGCCCACGGCGGCGACGCCGACGAACAGGCTGGCAGCAGTGACCGCCCCGCCGACGAGCGCCCACTTGGCGTCGGAGAACAATTTCATTGTCTTATTTACCCGGGCTTGCCGGGGTCGAAACGGGGCTAGGAAGTTTCAGGTTGCAAGTTTCAAGTTCCACGTCAGACAAC
>JABDLU010000171.1 GCA_013002865.1 Acidimicrobiia bacterium | reverse complement strand
CGCGGGGGAGGTATCAGAAACGCCGGTATCGCAGACGATGCCCTGGGTCATCTTGGTTGGGCGGATCGCCGCAGGCGGAAAGTACGGCGCAAACAAGAACACAGGAACGCGCTTTCACCCCCCTCCTTGCCTCCCCCACTCGCTGGCGCTCGCGGGGGAGGTATCCCGATCCCCCCGAGTGCAACCTCTCTGGCCGATTGCCGATTGCCGATTGCCGATAGCTGATAGCTGATAGCTGATAGCTGACCGCTTTCCTGTCCCACCCCGCCGGTACCATCGCGGGCCATGGCCCGGCTCTACGTTGAGGAATGGTCGCCCGAGTACGGCGCGTCCATCGACACCGATGAGTCGCTCGCGCCTGCAGCAGGGCAGATCGACACGACAGTGGAGACCTCCGATCCGTGGGAGCCGATGCCCGGTCACGATGACGGGTTCCCGGCGGTGGCGTTTGTGGACGGTATTCGCCGGGTCGATGCCCGGCTGACCATCGACGATCCGGAATCGGGGCCGGTGCCCGGAATCTGCGGATCGTTTGCGGCGGGAGCCACCCTGTGGCGGCGCGACCCTCCCCGGTCCTCGGTCGAGAGCGTGCGAGTCGAGCGGCTCGCCATCTTCACCGAGGGGGCATCGGGCACCATCCCGCCACTCGAGTTCGGCCTCGCCTACCGCACCGAGTCGGTCGGCAGCTCGGACCCGGGCATGCTCATCTCGCACTTCCACACCCAGATGCGTCGCGCCGAAGCCGACATCGCCCTCGAGCTGGCCAGGGCCGGCTACTTCGTCGTGGCCGACGGCCCCATCTCCGAGCTGGCCGCCGAATCGGTCGTCGGTTATATCAAAAGCCATCGCGTGTCCTACCTGCCGTCGGACCTCATCCCGATCATGGGGCAACTCGACCCGGGCTGGCGGACGCCGCTGTTCGGGATGCCCAGCTACCGGCGCTACAGCTGGTATCTGCGGCTCACCCGGCCGGTCGGCGGGCACAGCTGGGCGGGGGTGGTTCGGTGCGAAGCGCCCGGGTCGCTGTCCCTCGACCAGGTGAAGGTGCTGGCCGACCGCACGGCGGCGCTACTGCCGCGCTTTGCCTCCGAGCCCCATATCGATCCCCGGGCACCGCAGAACCTGGTGCCCATCGGGGCGCTGGAACGGCAGTTGCGGGCCCGGCTGGGGGATCGGCACATCATCTACCGGGCGCTGCGGGACGCAACCATGCGCCAGCCGACATGAGCGCCATAATGGCCGCAGCGCTGGAGGATCTATGACGGACAACGAGGGAGTGCCCGAGAAGGGCGTCGGTCGCGTGCTCGGCACCCAGCACACCAGCACCCGGGAGTTCCGCGTCGTCCTCGAAGAGGATGACTACCTGCAGCTCGACGACCTGGTCGTGGTGTCGACCGACGTTCCCAAGCATGGGGAGGTCAAGACGTACGGGGTCGTGACCGAATCCGAGGCCGTCTACGAGGGCGCCACCTTCGAATCCGACACCCATCGCATCGCCGCCGACGGCATCCTCCCCGGCGCCAAGGTCCGTTCAGCTCAGGTGGCAATCACCCGGGTGGACCCCGAGCTGTGGGTGTCGCCCGACCCTGGTCAGGTGGTGCGGCGAGCTACCGGTCTGGAGCGCCACAAGGCGCTGTACACCGACGAGATGGGACGGCCGCTCGCCATCGGCATGGGCCGGGACGGCCAGCCCATGTACGTGGACCTCGATTTCTTCGACGGTCGCAAGGGCGGGCACATGTCGATCTCGGGGATCAGCGGCGTCGCCACCAAGACCAGCTTCGCCCTCTTCTTCCTGCGGATGCTGACCGCCAAGCCGGAAGTGGTCGGGGAGGGGGCCGCCAACCTGCGCATCCTGGTGTTCAACGTAAAAGGCGAGGACCTGCTGTGGCTGGACAAGCGCAACCGGGACTTCACCGAAGACGCGGCCGCGGTGTGGGACTCGCTCGGCGTCGAGCCCACCCCGTTCGAATCGGTCGCCTTCTGGGCTCCGCCCCGGGCCCGCTCGGGTGACGTCGTCGTCCCCGACATCGGGGGCCGCCAGGACGGGGTGGCGGCCTTCGCCTGGACGCCCCGGGAGTTCATCGACGAGGGCCTGCTGCGGTTCCTGTTCACCGACGCTTCCGACACCCGCAACCAGATTCCGTTCATCGAGGAACGGGTCGAGGCTCAGCTCAAGCGCTTCGCTGTGGATGTGGCTGGTGAGCCCGGCGCCGTAGTCCTGCGCGACCCGATCGAGGGCCACAAGCCGGGTGACGTCGTCACCGCCGGGAAGGGGGAGACGGTCATCCGCGACCTCAAATCGCTGTCCGAAGCGATCGAGGAGTTCGTCGATCCGCCCGACGGTGAGCCCGACCTCAAGTGGACCGGCCGGGTCCAGGCCGGCACCGTGTCGGCCTTTATGCGCCGGGTCCATGCCGGGGCATCCCGGCTCGGTCACTTGATCCGGGCGGGAGACAGCCGCCGCATCGACCGCAGCACCGCCCAGGTCACCGTCGTCGGCATCCAGTCGTTGCATGACCTCGGTCAGCGGTTCGTGGTCGGGGCCTTGCTCGCCGAGACGTTCGCGGAGAAAGAGCGCAGTGGCCAGCGCTTCCCCCTATCGGTCATCGTGCTCGACGAGCTCAACAAGTACGCGCCACGGGAGGGGCAGAGCCCCATCAAGGACATGCTGATCGACATCGCCCAGCGGGGGCGATCGCTCGGGGTCCTGCTGGTCGGTGCGCAGCAGACCGCATCGCGGGTGGCTCAGGAAGTCATGGAGAACGCCGCCCTCAAGGTGGCCGGCCGGCTCGACGCCGCCGAGGCCGAGCGGGCCGAATACGGATGGATGCTTCCGTCCACCCGGGCCCGCGCCCGGCTGCTCAAGCCGGGCACCATGGTGGTGAGCCAGCCCGCCATCCCGCTCCCGCTGGTGGTTGATTTTCCGTTCCCTCCCTGGGCGACTCGCAAAGAAGAAGTGGTACCCGAGGGCGATCCGTTCGACGGGTTGTAGGCGGCTGTGCGCATCCTGCACACGTCTGACTGGCATGTCGGCAAGCGGCTCGGCCGATATTCACGGATCGACGAGACGGCAGCCGCCATCGAGGAGGTCGCCACCATCGCCGATGCGGAATCGGTCGACCTGGTGGTGCACTCCGGTGATCTGTTCGACCGTCCGGTGCCACCCATGGACGCACTCGCCGTCGGCCTGCGCGGCCTGGTGCGGCTCGCCGCCGGCGGCAGCCGGCCGGTGGTGGTGGTGGCGGGCAACCACGACTCGGCGCAATTCTTCGAGGCGCTGGCCCCCTTCCTGGCCGGGTGGGGGATCCATCTGGTGGGCGACATCAAGGCACCCGACCGCGGCGGCGTGCTCGACCTGGAAGCCGGCGGCGGCCGGGCCCTGGTGGCCTGTCTACCGTTCCTGCGGGAGGGCCGGGTGGTGGATTTCATGGCCGAGACGGACCGCTGGTACGGCCAGTACGCCGACCGGGTCCGCCGCCTCGCCGAGGCATACGCCGGCTACTTGACCGAGCAGGCCGGTTCGGAGGCGGTCTCGGTGCTGGCCGCCCACTTCATGGTCACCGGGGCCCGGGTGGGCGGGCACGGTGCGCCCCGCGGGGAGCGGGAGCTTCACATGGGCGAGGCTTACGCCGTCGGGGAGGGCGCCATTCCGCCTTCTCTGAGCTACGTGGCGATGGGCCATATCCATGCCCCCCAGCCGGTCCCGGGCGCCAACGTCCCGGCCGAATACGCCGGTTCGCTGCTGGAGCTGGATTTCGGGGAAGCCGGTGAGGAGAAGCGGGTGGTGGTCGTCGAGGCGGAGCCGGGCCGGCCGGCACTGGTGCGCAGTGTTCCGCTGTCGGCCGGGCGGCGGCTGATTCAGGCCAGCGGAACCTGGGAGGAGATCAGCGCCCGGGACGACCTGACCGACGCCTACCTGGATCTCCGGGTGCAGACCGACGGGCCCGAACCGGGCCTGGACGCGCTGGCCCGGGAAGCGTTCCCGTATCTGGTGAAGGTGGCTGCGGTCTACGAGCGAGAAGCCGCCGAAACGGCAACCTACAGCCATCTTCCGTGGGAGGACATCTACGCCGAGTACTACCGCCAGGAGCGGGGTGAGGAAGCCCCCGACGAGCTGCTGGCCGCCTTCCGGGACGTCGAGGATGAGGTGAGTCATGCGTCCCCTTGAGCTGACGCTGCGCGGCTTTCAGTCGTACGGCACCGAGCACCGGTTCGATTTCCGGGACCGGCGGCTGCTCGGCATCGTCGGCCCGATCGGCTCGGGGAAATCCTCACTGCTCGACGGCATCGCTTTTGCCCTCTACGGGAAGACCCCGCGAGCCGGGCGGGGCACCAAGGATCTGATCAACCAGCGGGGATCGTCGGCCCACGTCGAGCTGTGGTTCGAGGTCGACGGCGAGGTGTGGCGGGCGGTCAGGGCCCTGCGCCGCAAAGGGCAAAGCGCCCACAACCTGTACCGGCACGCCACCTCCGATCCCGAGTCCGAGCGGTTGGAAGAGGTCACCGGCGAGCGGGCCATGACCGCCCGGGTGGAAGGGCTGCTCGGGCTGGATTTCGACGCCTTCAACCGGTCGGTGTTCCTAGCCCAGAACCGCTTCGCCGAGTTCCTGCAAGCAACGGCGGCCCAGCGCGATGCCGTGCTGAAGGGCGTGTTCAACTTCGAGCGGCTTGGTCAGATGGAGGTGGTCGCCAAAACCCGGCGTGATGAGCTGCGGGCCGAGCTGGCCGACCTCGAGCGCCTCAGGTCAGACGTCGAACGCGATCGCGACACCTTGCAGGAGACGAAGCCGCTGCTGGAAACGGCCGCCGACCGCCTGAAGACGCTCGACGGTGCTCGTGAGGTGGTGGCCGGGCTCGAAACGCAGCTGGCGGAGGCCGAGCGGGAGGTCGAGCGGGCGAAAAAGACCGGCGCCGGCCTGGCTGATGTGGCGGCCCAGCTCCCGGCCCGCAAACAGAGTGCCGAGCTGCTGGATCGAGCCAGGAGCGGTGGAGAGCTGCTCGACAAGGCCCAGCACGTCGTCTCCGAAGCGAGGACGGACCTCGATGCCGCCCGGCGCCACCTCGAAACCGTGCGCCGTGACACCGGGGGAGTGGAGCTCATCAACCAGGCCACCGCGCTGGTGGAGCGCCGCCGGTCCGCCGAGGAGCGGATCACCGCCCTGAGCGCCCAGCAGCAGAAGACCGCCGAGCGCCGGGCCGGTGCCGAGTCCGACCACACCGCGGCGACGGCCCGGCTCGAGGCGGCGGTTGCCGCCGAAGCCGCCGCCCGCTCCAAGCTGGCGGCCGCTGAGGAAGCGGTCGAGGCAGCCGACCAGGCGTTGCACGCCGCCCGTGATGATTCGATGGCCAGGTCGCTGCGAGCCGGCCTGGTTGCCGGCGAAGCCTGTCCGGTGTGCGACCAGACGGTCGCCACCCCGCCGGCGGGCCGGCCGGTTGCCGCCATCGACAAGGCCGAGAAGCATGCCGCCCAGGCGGTGGCGGATCGGCAGTCGGCTCAATCCATCCACACCCGGGCTGCGGCCGACGTCGCCGGAGCCGAGGCCGATGTGGCGGCTCGGGCCCAGGCGGAAGGGGACGCCCGGGAGGCGGAGGCCGCCACGGTCGCCGAGGTCGAGGAAGCGACCGCAGCCCTGGCCGAGCTGGAGGCCGGCCTTGCTCAGCTGGTGCCGGCAGACGATCCGGTTGCCGAACTGGAATCGCGCCGGGTTGTGCTGGCCGAAGCTGAGGCGTTGCTCGAAAAGGCCCAGGCTGCCGATCAGGCGGCCCGGGCCGCCTTCGAAGAAGTGCGGACTCGTCATGGCCAGGTGTCCTCCGAACTAGTCCAGCTCGCCACCACGGTTGCCACCCTCGCCGCCCAGTTGGGCGGAGATCTTCGGCCGCAGGCGGACGCGGCGGAGCTGACCGGGGCGCTCGAGAAACTACGGGCGCTGTGGGAGGACGCCACGGCCGAAACCACCCGGCTGCTGGAAGGCGCCGAAGCGGCACGAGCCGAGTCGCAGCGCCGCCTGGACGAGCTTGGTGAAACGCTCGGCCTCGCCGATGGAGAGACGCTGGCGGACGCCCGCCAGCGGGCGGCCGCCGAGCACGGCAAGCTCGCCGAACGGGTCGAATCGATTCAGGCGCGAATCACGCGGTTTGAGGAGCTCGAAGCCGGGTCGGCCAAGACCGTCGGGCAGCTCGAGATCTACACGACCCTGGCCGACGACCTGCTGCCGAGCCGGTTCCTCAAGTTCATCCTCGATGAAGAGCGACGGGCGTTGGCCGAGCTCGGGAGCGAGCACTTCGAGCGGATGACCCGGGGGCGATACCGATTCAGCGCCGACGGGCAGTTCGATGTGGCCGATCTGGCCGCAGCCGAGGCGCACCGCAGAGCCGAATCGCTGTCGGGAGGAGAGACCTTCCTGGCTTCGCTGGCCCTGGCCCTGGCGCTGGCCGAGATGGTGGCTCGCACTGGAGGACGGCTCGACGCCTTCTTCCTCGACGAGGGCTTCGGAAGCCTCGATCCCGAGCACCTCGACCTCGCCATGGAAGGCATCGAGGCCCTGGTCGGCGGCAACCGGCTGGTCGCCGTGGTCAGCCACGTGCCGGAGCTGCGCGAGCGAGTGGAAGACCTGATCGAGCTCAGCACCGACAATCTGACCGGCGACACCGTCGTGGTCCGGCCGTGAACCGGCTGCCCCGTCCGTCCGCCAAAGCCGTGGTCGCCGAGGAAGATCGGGTGTTGCTCAACCATCTGCGCCATCCCGATGTGGGCGACTTCTACGAGCTGCCCGGAGGCGGAGTTCAGCCGGGGGAGACCCTGCGCCAAGCGGTTGTTCGCGAGGTCAGGGAGGAAACCGGATACACCGTGCGGGTTCATGAGCGGCTGTGGGTGCGAGAGTTCATCGCCGCCAACCACGAGCATGCGTTCTTGCACGCACCCGGCCACCACGGTGTGGACATCACGTTCCGGTGCACGCTCGACGGCGCCGCCGCCGAGCCCCACGAGGCCGACTCCTACCAGGTGGGGGTCGAGTGGGTCGGGCTAGACCGCCTCGGCGAGATCCGGCTGGAACCGGCGCCGCTGGTGCATCGGCTGGAGGCATTCCTCACCGACCGATCGGTGCTCGGCCCCATGTTCCTGGGCGACGTGCTCTGAGGCTCAGGCGTCGAGTTCAGCCGTGATCAGGATCGGCGTGGTCGGTTGGAGCGATCCTCCGGACGGTTCGACCGTGATGCCGATGAGGCCGGCATCGCCCGGAGTCCGATCGATGACGACCTCGACGGCGTTCCCATCGCCCGGGGTGAAGGTGGCCGATGCCTCGATCACTTCGCCCACGAACCACAGCTGGTAGGTGGCATCGTCTCCGACCGCCGGGAGACCGGCCAGGGTCAGCACCGAAGCGCTTTCTGTTTCCGAGTAGGTGAACGTTCCATCGACCTCGGCGGTGAGGTCCGGGGTCGGAGCGACTGCTACGACGACGGCGTCAGCGGCCGTGCGCACGTCTCCAGCGGTCGTCCCGCCGGTGAGCGCGGCGACGACGGCGACCGTGGCCATCACGGCGACGAGAACGGCGGCGATGCCAGTAATGCGGGTGCGCCATGGCGGCCGGACCGCGGCGGCAGCTTCGACGGAGGTGGCGGGCTCCTGGGGCTCATCGGCGATGGCATTGAGCACCCGGCGCCGGAACAACTCGGGTACATCGCCGGCCTCGGCCCGGCCGAGCAGAGCCGCTCCTTCCTGCAGATCGGCGAGAACGTGTTGGCACTCCGGGCAGGTCTCGAGGTGGGCCTCGAATTCGGTGCGTTCCTGCTCGCTCATCGCGTTGAGGGCATAGGCGGCGGCCTGCTCGGTCATGGGATCGTGCGTCATGCCGACTCCTCGTAGGCGCTGCGAAGCGTACCGAGGCCGTCTCTCATGCGAGATTTAATTGTTCCCAGCGGCGTGTCGAGGTGGGTGGCGATTTCGGACTGGGTCAGCCCGCCGTAATAGGCGAGTTCGATTGTCTGACGCTGCAGGTCGGTAAGCCGCTCGAGCGCCCGCCGTACCCGGCCCCGGTCGTCTGCCTCGATGGCGGCTTCGGACACGACATCCTCGGTCGCCGTGGATTCGAGCCTTCCTACCTTGTCGGCTCGGGTGCGGGCGGATTCTTCCCGGCGCACCCGGTCGACCGCCCGCCGGTGAGCGGTGGTGAGAATCCAGCTGGTTGCTCGACCCCGGGCCGGGTCGAATCTGGCCGCCGATCGCCACACTTCCAGCATGACCTCCTGGGCGACCTCTTCGGCCATGGCGTGGTCACGGATGACCCGGCGGGCAACACCGAGCACGGCGGGCGCCACGGCGTCGAACAAGCGGGCGAACGAGTCCTGGCGGCCGGAGGCTGACTCGACGAGCCATCGGTCGAGGTCGTCGGCGCCGGGAGCGGGTGCGGGTTCAGTCACGGTCCATCGGTGGCGTTGGGGGCGCCGCAACGCTAGCGATCCCGTGTTCCAGCCGGAGGCGGCCAGGGTGGTCACGCCCCGACGACCGTGATGGTGCCGACCATGTGGGGATGAATGTCGCAGTAGTAGTCGAACGTACCCGCTTCGGTGAAGGTGAAGGAGAAGGTCGATCCGGCATCGTCGAGCAAGCCGTCGAAGATCTCGGGAGTCGGGTTGTCGGGCGTGCCGGCGGTGACGGTGTGGAGGATCCGATCCGAGTTGTTCCAGGTGATGGTCGTGCCGACGGGCACCTCGATTGTTCCGGGTTGGAACTGGAACTGGGCGACGCTGATCTCGACCGTCTCGGCCTGTGGCTGGGCGGCGGTGTCGTCGGATCCGCAGGCGGTGAGCAGCACGGCGAGGGTGAGGACGATCAATCCGGTGGTGGTGCGGAGTTTGGGAATGGACATGGGTGGTTCCTATGGGTTGGGCCCGGGGGGTGGCGATACCGGCGCCACCCCCCGGGGATCGGTTAGCCGGTGAGGCTGTCGGGGAATTGGGTGGCGATTCCGCCTGCGAGGACCGCAGCGGTGTCTGGCATGACGTTGGCTGCGATCTTGAGTTTCTCGAAGGCGTCGGCGTCACCGTCGACGACGGCGTCGATGGCGGCGAA
>JABDLU010000170.1 GCA_013002865.1 Acidimicrobiia bacterium | reverse complement strand
GGCCTCCAGCGAGGCCCGCTTCCTGATAGCTCGCCCCTGTGAGCGAGACCGTGTCCTCAGCCTATCGGCTTTCGGACGGACCGCCGTCTACTCGCCTCCCTCTCGCAATGTCACGGTGCGCTTGGTGAAGCCGTCGCCGGCCACATCCACCCCGTCATCGGTGAGACTGTCGAGGGCAGCCTGTGCGATATCGGTGCGGAAGGCATCACCGGACGGCGCAGCCGTGATGAACTCCGCATCAAGCGAGGTCTGAACCGTCTGGTCCCACTTCGCCTGGTCCATCATCCCCACTCCGTCCGGAGACGGCCAGATGATGTTGTTGACCTCGTTGAGCTGCCACTGCTGGTGGCTCTCGCCGAGGGTGGTCCCGTTCTGCAGCACGATGTCGACGCACTCGTCGAAGTTGTCCCGGCAGAAGACCCAGCCCCGGAACGAGGCTCGCAGAAACGCTTCGGCCGTGTCCTCATTATCGGCCAGCCAGTCGGCCATCACCCAGACGGCGTCCTGGAGCATCGCGGTGCCTTCTTCCTCGTACGAAACAAAGGTGAAGTCCTCGGGCTGATACAGCTCGCCGGTGTCCTCATTGACGGTCTCGAGCAGCTGGGCGTACTCGTTGTAGATCATCGCCTGGGCGGCGTCGATCTCCCGGTTGAGCAGGCCGTTCATGTCGAACTGTTGAGGCACGACCTCGACCTGATCTCGAATGCCGTTCTGCACCAGGGCGGCAATCATCTCGAGCTCGTTGCCGAAGCCCCAGTTACCGACCTTCTTGCCGACCCAATCTGCGGGCGACGAGATGCCCGCATCGGCCCACGACACCTGCAGGGTGGGTGAACGCTGGAAGACCTGGGCGATGTTGACCATGTCAATGCCTTCTTCACGCGACACGAGCGCCTTCGGCACCCAGGCCAGAGCGAAGTCGGCCGACCCAGCCGCCAGCACTTGCTGGGGCACGATCTCCACCGCTCCCTCGAGGATGGTCACGTCGAGGCCTTCGTCCTCATAAAACCCCTGGTCCAGGGCGGCGTAGTACCCAGCGAACTGGGCTTGCGCCACCCACTGGAGCTGCAGATTGACAGGGGTCAGCTCATCACTGCTCCCGCCGTCATCACCGCCGCACGCCGTCGCCACCATCGCGAACGCCAGCAGCACAGCTCCGTACCCGGCCAGTCTTCGATGCTTTCTCATCCGATTGGTCCTCCTCCCACGGTTCCGGGCAGACTATCGAGAACGACCGGCCGGTGTCGGCCCATCACCGATCGTCGGCTGCTCGCAGCGACACGTGCCACGGCATTGCCCAGCGCTCCAACCCCAGCACGAACGCATAGATGGCGATTCCGAGCACCGACCCGACGATGATGCCCGACCATGCCTCGGCAAATTTGAAGGCGCCTGCCTGCTGGGTGATGTAGAAGCCGAGCGACGCAGTCCGGCCGCCGAAGTACTCGGCGACGATGGCACCGATGACGGCCAGGGCGGCCGCTACCTTCAGCGCGCTGAAGAAGTACGGCAGGGCGTTCGGCAGCCGAACCCGGGTCACCACATCGCGGGGCGGGGCCGCCAGCGCCCGCATCAACTCGAGCTCGCCCGCATCGACCTCGGTGAGCCCCCGCACCGTGTTGATCATCACCGGGAAGAAGACGATGACGGCCACCACGGCTGCCTTGGCAGTCAGGCTCGTCAGGCCGAACCACTGGTTGGCGATCGGGGCCAGCGCCAGGATGGGGATCGAGTTGGCGGCCACGGCGAAGGGCATCACCCCCTCGCGGATCCCCGACCACCGCGCCGTCGCCAGTGCGGCCAGCACACCGAACAGCGTGCCGAGCACCAGGCCGAGCACCGCCTCGCGCAGCGTGGTCCAGCCGGCTTCTACCACGGTGTCGAACTCATCGAGGAACGTTGCGTAGATCTCGCTCGGCTTGGCGAGGATGAACTCCTGCACGTTGAAGACCCGCACCAGCACCTCCCAGGCCACGAGGACCAGAAAGGCCAGAACGAGCGCGGGCAGGTAGCGCTTGATCCGGCGCCGCAGCGCAGAGGGGGTGACCGTCCCCGGCAGGTCTCCCTCGAACGCGGTCAGCACGTCCCGATCATGCGGTTCGCTGGTCACTCGTGCTCCCGCAGCGCCTCGCGCACCTCGGTGATCTTGTCGTAGAAGCCCTGATCCTCTCGCGTGTCCTCGTCGCGTGGATAGGGCAGACCTACATCGACCACCCGCGAAATCCGGCCGGGACGTCGTGACATCACCGCGACCCGCTGGCTCAGAAAGACCGCCTCCGGGATGCTGTGGGTCACGAAGATGACCGTCCGCTTGGTCCGCTCCCAGATCCGGAGCAGCTCATCCTGCATCGCTTCCCGGGTCATCTCGTCGAGGGCACCGAACGGCTCGTCCATCAGCAGCAGGGATGGCTCGAAGGACAGGGCCCGGGCGATGGCCACCCGCTGCTGCATCCCCCCGGACAGCTGCCAGGGGTAGTGGCCGGCAAACTCGCTGAGTCCGACCAGCGCCAGCATCTCGGCGGCTCGCGACTGGCGCTCCTCTCCGTCGATCCCCATGATCTCGAGGGGAAGCTCGACGTTGCGCCGCACCGTCCGCCAATCCAACAGCGTGGCCTTCTGGAACACCATGCCGTAATCGCGATCTTCGCGAGCGGCGTGCGGGGTCTTGCCGCCGACGGTGAGGGTGCCGGTCGACGGCGCCAGCAGATCTCCGACCAGCCGCAGCAGGGTGCTCTTGCCACAGCCACTCGGGCCGATGAGGGACACGAACTCGCCGGTTTCGATCGACAGGTTGATGTTCTGCAGGGCCTCGACCACTCCCGCCCCGCGCCCAAAGGTCTTTCCCACGCCGCGGATTTCGACTGCACTCATCCCGCCCTCCCCTCGTCCGGTGTGAGCATGTCGCCGGCAAACACCTCAGGACGGGACCGCACCACCACGCGCTCGGCCAGCGAAACGGCGGCCACGAACACGATCCCGGCGACGGCCGACATGAACACGGTGGCAAAGAGCTTTTCTGGAGAGGTCGAGAACGTCGAGGCGAAGTTGAGCAGCACGCGGCCCAGTCCGTCGGGGAAGCCGGCCGGCAACTCGCCGATGATCGAGCCGATCACGCTGGCCGTCGCCGAGATCTTGAGCGCGGTGAAGATATACGGCAGCGCGGCGGGAACCTGCAGCTTGCGGAGGACCTGGCCGGGACGGGCGGCATAGGACCGCATCAGTTCGGTGGCGGTCGGGTCGGGCGACTGCAGGCCGCGCAGGGTATTGATCGTCACCGGAAAGAAGGTCAGGTAGGAGGCGATGAACGCGACGGCCACCCACTGGGGCCAGTCGTTGCGCCCGGCCCACAACACCACCATCGGAGCAACCGCGATGATCGGAACCGTCTGGGAGGCGACGACATACGGCATCAGGCTGCGTTCGGCGAGGGGGGACCGCACGAACACCACGGCGAGCAAGAACCCGAACACCCCGCCGATCACGAAGCCAAGTACCGCTTCTCGCAAGGTGAACAGCGCTGCTTCAGCCAGGATGACCAGCAAGATGTCCTCGCCGCCCCGCCGGGCCGGACGGAACATCGCAGACACGATGTCCCACGTGTGCGGCATAGACCGGTTGATCGGGCGCACCGGCCAGGTCCACTCCAGCTGCGTCCAGATGAACTTGTACGCCTCCCACACCAGCACCAGCACGGCAACGATGAGGAGAAACCACAGCGTGGAACGCACCCACCGGGGAACGGTGCGGGCCTCGAGGGTTGGCGACACGGCGGCCATGGCCGAGAACACTACCGGCAGCCCCGGCACCTCGTCCCGGTCGGCGCCCCCGCCGGGCGGGTCGCTCGGCTAGTTCGTGCCGATCGATCCGAGCGTCACATCGATCGTGATCTGCTGTCCATCCCGGATCAGCTCCAGGTTGAGGACGGTGCCGGGTGCCCGGGTGATGACCTGGGCTCGGAGCTCCTCGGAGTCCCGGATGGGTTCCCCATCGACGGCGATGACGAGATCGCCCACCTCGATGCCGGCCGCGGCGGCGGCGGTGCCATCGCTGACGTCCTGGATCAGGCCGCCGGCGTCGCCATCCGGCGACGGTCCGACCGAGACGCCCAGCAAGGCGAGGGCGACCGGTTCGCCGGCCGTGATCTGATCGGCCACGATCTTGGCCAGATCGATGGAGATGGCAAAGCCGACCCCGGCGTTGTCATTGCTGTTGGTGAAGATCACATCGTTGATGCCGAGCACGCGACCCTGCAGATCGACCAGCGGACCACCCGAGTTGCCGGGATTGATCGCCGCGTCGGTCTGCACCATGCTGACCTGGTTGACGATGCGGTCTTCGGCACTGATGATCCCCGCGGTCACAGTCTGATCCAGCCGGAACGGGCTCCCTACGGCGACGGCCGTTTGCCCGACGGTCAGGTCGGCCCCGAGCGCCAGCTGAGCGACTGCCGGAACCAGGTCGGCATCGATCTCAACCACCGCCACGTCGGTGACGTCGTCGGCGCCGAGCACGGTGCCGGTGGTGCTCGACCCGTCGGCGAACCTGACGGCAACACTGGATGCGTTGCCGACGACGTGGGCGGCGGTCAGGATGTATCCGTTGGCGTCGTAGATGACTCCGGACCCGGTTCCCGTCCCGGTGTCGAGCCGCACCACGGCAGGCGTGATGGCGGCGGCCGCGGCTGCGACCGGCTCGACCGTGCCGTCGCTTTGCGGGACAACAACAACCGGGGGCGTGTCGTCGGTCGTGACCAGCGAGGTGTCGGTGGTGTTGCCGGGCGCAACGGCGTCGACCACGGTGGCCACCGGCGGCCCTTCGTTGTCGGCCGTGAGGCGGCCGAGGCCGAATCCGGCGGCCGCGATGACGGCGCTGGCGACGATTCCGATCACCAGGCCCCGGCCCATCCCCGCTCGGGCGGGCGCAGGAGCGGGGGCGGGGAGAGTTGCCGGGGGGACTGGTGTCGGGGCGGGGGATGGTTCGAGCTCGGCGGTCGGCTCGGGCTGAGAGCCGGACGGTGACGGATAGGCGGTCGGATCGGATGGATAGAGGATGGCGCCGGTACCGGCCGGTTCACCGATGGGGAGCGCATCCTGCCCGCGGTCGATCGCCCTTTCCGACGCAGCCGGGAGGTCCGGTTGGGTGGCCGGCTCGCGAGGCGGCCACGAGGGGCTCCAGGGAGAATCGCTCGAGCCCACCGACGAGGCCGGCATGTCCGGGTCCGCTTCGGTGGTGGGCTCGGGGCGCCACGAAGGGCTCCAGGGAGAATCGCTCATGTCCTCCGATGCGGTCGGAACATCCGGGTCGGCCTCGGCGGGCTGGCCGGGACGCCAGGTCGGATCCCACGGGCGATCATTCGGCTCGGGTGAGCGTGGATGGTTGGTGCTCATGGGATACCTTTCGCTACCGGGTCCTCATCAAGTATTCGTCACTAGTAACGATTCTGTATGTGAGAGATCGGTATGGACAACCTAAGAACGAGCTGAGAAGCCGTCGGGTTCCGCCGGGAGCCACACCCGGAGCACTGCCCCGGGCGAGCCGTCCTGCACGGTGACCTCCCCGCCGTGCCCCCGGGCGATCGCCCGGGCGACTGCCAAACCGAGACCGGTTCCGCCCTCCGGCCGGTCCCGGGCCTCGTCGAGGCGCACGAATCGTTCGAAGACGCGCTCGCGCTCGGTCACGGGAATGCCCGGACCGTCGTCGGTCACCAGCACCACTGCCCCTCCCCTATCCGAACGGCTGGCGAAGCCCACCCGTCCGGCAGCGTGGCGGGCCGCGTTCGACGCCAGGTTGGTGAACAGTCGCTCCAGCGACGCCGGCTCCCCGGTGACCCGAACCGGCTCGATTCCTGCGGTGTCCACGTCCAGCAAGGGATGACGAACCGCCATGCCCTCTGCGACCCGTCCGAGCATTTGGTCCAGGTCGACCTCTCGCCGCCGGGCCACCGCCGCCCCCTCGTCGAATCGGGCCAGTACCAGCAGGTCCCCCACCAGCGCCTCCATCCGGGCACCCTCGCGACGCAGGCCGCCCAGCACCTCTTGCCACTCGTCGAAGCCGGGCTCACCCGCCACGTCGAGCATCGTGCGGATCGTGGCCAGCGGCGTCTTGAGCTCGTGGGACGCATCTGACACGAACCGGCGCTGCCGGGCGGCCGCAGACTCCAGTCGGTCGAGCATCCCATTGAGCGTCCGAGCGAGATGGTGGATCTCGTCCTGGGCTCCGGGCACCGGCAGCCGGCGGTCCATGTCGGACGCTGAGATCGAATCGGCCTCGGCGCTCATCGCCGCCACCGGCCGGATCGCCCATCCGGTCAGGAACCACACCGTGGCCCCAACGGCTGCGAGGGTGATCGGCCAACCGATCCACAGCAGCGGCTGCAGGGTGTTCACAGCGGTCGAAGCCGCGTCGATGCTGCTGGCGACCAGCACCGTGCCGTCGCCGTCCGGGGCGGAGAACCCCCGGGCAACCAGGATGTATGGGCTTTCGTCCTCGATGAGCTCGGAGCGCTCCTCGATCTCGTGAAACACCTCTTCGGGCAGATCGGACTGGACGGATTCACCCGGGGCGGGGCGTATCGGGGCAACCGGGGGGAACCCCTCCAGCCCGAAGGTTGCGGCCAGCACAGTCTCCCCGCGCACCACCTGCACGTGCTGTTCGGCGCCGGCGGTGAGAATCGTGCCGGGAAGCGCTCCCGCTTCGGCCAGGGCGGCCACGTCGAGCGCCCGCGTTTCGGCCGCGTCGATGATCGAGTCTTCGAGACGCTGGCGGGTCTGATCGGCCAGCAAGACGAACCCGACGGCGAGCACCAGGCCGACCACGATGACGGCCACCCCCGTGGTTCGGGCCCGGACCCCAGCCGACCGCCAGAGCGACGCCGGCGACCAGCTACTCACGATGCTCTACCAGCCGGTAGCCCGCCCCCCGCACCGTCTGAATCTGCGTGCGCCCGTAGGGGACGTCGATTTTCTTGCGGAGGTACCGGATATACACCTCGACGATGTTCACGTCGCCGTCATAGGCCCAGTCCCAGCAGGAGTCGAGGATCTCAGACTTGGAGACGACATCACCCCCGCGGCGCATGAGCACCTCCATGATCGCCATCTCCGTCGGCGTGAGCGCCACGATGTCGTCGCCCACCGCGAACGAGCGCCGGGCCGGATCGAGGCGAAGGTCACCGACGGTCAGCACTGCCGGCCGAGCGCCCCCACCGCGACGCAGCAGGGCCCGCAGGTGAGCAACGAGAACAACGAACGAGAACGGCTTGGTGAGATAGTCGTCGGCCCCGGTGTCGAGCGCCTCGGCCTCGTCGTACTCACCGTCTTTGGCCGTCAGCATCAGGATGGGAACCCAGTTGGAGCGGGCCCGCAGTTCGGCGCAGACCCGGTAGCCGTTCAGCTTGGGAAGCATGATGTCGAGGACCACCGCGTCGTAGGCGCCGGTCGACGCCATCTCCAGCCCCAGCTCACCATCACCGGCAACGTCCGTTGCGAAGCCCTCCCGTTCCAGGCCGCGCTTGACATAGGCGGCCAGCTCGGTCTCGTCTTCAACTACCAGAACGCGCACGGGCCCTCACCATCTACTCATGCTTGCACGAGACTCGCCGTGCGTCAGCCGGCTGGGTGACGACCAGCCGTCCCGCACCCGAGCCGACCCCCCACCCCCGGTTCGCTCAGCCGGACGGGCCAGCAACATCGCGACGCTCGAAGAGCCAGAAGGCCAGGCCGCCGAGTACCACACCGAAGGCAGCCTGAATCAGGAAGGCGTGCACGTCACCGGGATACTCGGTCGTTCCGATTGCCCCGGCCAGCGCAAAGCCCGGGATGGGAGCACCTGCCCGACCGAACAGCCAGGCGGCGGTGTTCCAGCCGAGGTCGTACTCCACCAGGGTGCCGAACCAGCGGAAGGCGGACACACCGTCGAACAGCTTGATTAGCCGACCCATCGAGAAGAGCTCGAAGAAGAAGTAGCCGACCGCCACCCCGGTCGCCGCCAGCGTGCCACCGGCGAACCGGCTGAACAGGACGCTGAGCAGCGCCGCGAGGGCGATGTACGGAATAGCTGCGAACCACACCCGGGCGAGATCGCGAATGATCAGGCCGACGGCAGCACCGTCGACCGTGCCGTGGCTCACTTCCGGTACCAGGGCGGTGGTCACCAGCGAGGAGATCACGATGACCGCTATTGCCGCAACCCAGACGGCCGCCATCAACGCGGCCACGATCGCCAGCTTGACCGACAGTATGCGACTCCGGCCGGGACCCTTCATGAGGGTGGTGCGCAAAGTGCCCCATCCGTACTCGCTGCCGATGACGAGGACCGTCAGAAATGCCGCGATCGGAATGCTCAGCAGGCCGGTCCAGCGCAACGCCTTTTCGGAAGCGCCCGGCATCGTGAATCCGTCGACCAGCTTGTCGAGACGGTTCTGGATCCCCTCCACTTCCTGGCGGCACTTTCGCCCGGTGCCGGGCAGGTCGATGTCCTCGAGCGTGTAGGGATCGGGCACCTCGGTGATCGCCACGCCCGCCAGAAACTCGGTGCAGTTGAGCTCGACCTCCAGGGTGCCGAGCACCGGGGCATCAGGCAGGAAAATGATTTCGTCGATGACGTCGCGGTCTTTCTGAAACTCGAAGTCGGCGTACCGGATGATCACCATGACTGAGGAGAACACGGTCAAGATGCCGAGCAGGATCCATACGATGCGTCGTCCCCGCAGCTTGAACCATTCCCAGCGGAAGAGTGTTGTCCAGCTCACGACCCGTCCTCTCCCGTAACTTCGAGGAAGTACTGCTCGAGCGATGTGGTGATCTGCAGCAACCGGGTCGGGTAGATGCCGGCGGCTGCCAGCGTTCGGCTCACGTCACCGGCTCGGTCCTCCGGCGCTTCGACGAGCAGCCCGTCGGCCTCGGCGACCACGGAGTCGATCCACTCGACCGACTCCAGGACGGTCCGGGCGGCCGCATCATCGGTAGTCGTCAGCCGGAACCGTTCCCGGCGGCCGATGATCTCGCGTACTTCACCCTCGGCAACGACCCGGCCGCGGGCGAGGATCGCCACCTGGTCGCACACCTGCTCGACCTCGTTCAGAAGGTGGCTGGCCAGCACGATGGTCCGCTCGCCGGTACCGAGCCGGCGCAGCAGCGACCGCACCTCTGCCATCCCGGCCGGGTCCAGCCCGTTTGTCGGCTCATCGAGCAGCAGCACCTCGGGGTCACCGAGCAGGGCATACGCGATGCCCAGGCGATGCTTCATTCCAAGCGAATAGGTGTTGAAGCGGTCCCCACCGCGGCCGGCCAGTCCAACCACATCGAGCAGCCGGTCGATCTCACCCTCATCGGCGACCCCGCTGATGCCCTGGAAATAGCGCAGGTTGTCCCGGCCCGAGAGGAACGGATAGAAGGCCGGAGTTTCCATGATGGCTCCAATCCGGCGGACCGCCGCATCGGTCGAGCCCGTTGTGTCCGACCCGAACAGCCGAACCGTTCCCCGGGTAGGACGAATCAGCCCGAGCAACGTGCCGATGATCGTCGTCTTGCCCGCCCCGTTCGGGCCGAGCAGTCCGAACACGGTGCCGGCGGGGATCCGGAGGTCGAGGTCGTCCACGGCTCGCACGTCGCCGTAGTCCTTCGTGAGCCCGGACGTCTCGATCACCGGTTCCGGCATGACAGCCTCCTCACCCCCAGTTTCCGCCTCCCAAGCTGAAGGCAAACTGAAAGCCGGCGGGTGACGGCGCTACCGGACGGGTGTGCGAGAATCGTCGGGTGTTGTTCAGGGGTATGAGAGTCCGACTGTCCTTTGGCCTGCTGGTGGCTGTGATTCTGGCTGCGTGCGGCGGCGGCGATTCGGATGACACGACGACGACCACCAGGCCGGCGTCCACCACCCTCCCACCGACGACGGCAGCGACCTCTACCACGACGACCCTCGGCGCCGGACTGCCGGATATTGAGAATCTCGCCCGAGCCACCGTCCAGGTCCTCCAGCTGGACAGCCGCACCGGCAGCCTCGAGCTGGGATGTTTCTCCGGCTCGGGCAGCATCATCGACTCCGATGGCCTGGTCTTGACCAACGCGCACGTTCTGGAGCTAGACGACCGCTGCCCGTACGACACCATCGGCATCGCAGTGCTGGAACGCTCCGACCAGCCCCCCGACCTGATGTACCTGGCGGACCTGCTGGTGATCGATAGCCAGCTCGACCTGGCCGTCGTCCAGATCGCCGCCGACGTGGACGGCAATCCGGTCGAAACCGAGTTCCCGTTCCTCCGGCTGGGGGACTCTGATCTGGTCGGCCTGGGAGATCAGCTCCAGGTGCTGGGCTACCCGGGGATTGGTGGGGACACGATCACCTTGACACGGGGGGCGGTGAGCGGGTTCACCGAGCAGCGCGACATCGAGGGCCGGGCATGGATCAAGACCGACGCCGGTATCACCGGAGGCAATAGCGGGGGCGCAGCCCTGTCCACCACCGGGCAGCTCATCGGAGTGCCCAGCATCGTTTCGTCCGGGGCCAACGCCGACGTTGCCGACTGCCGTGTCATTCAGGACACGAACGGTGATGGGTTTCTCGACTCCGACGACACCTGCCTTCCGGTCGGCGGCTTCATCAACGGAATCCGTCCCATCAACCTGGCCCGGCCGCTCATAGACGAGGCGGCGATCGCCAGCCCGATCCCCATCATCGCCACCACCCCGACGACCGGGATCATCTCAACGCTCGACGCCAGCTTCGGGCCGATCAGCTTCTCGACCGGCGTCACAGAAACAGATGAGCCGACCGACCAGGTGACGTTCGTCCCGTCGGGGGCCGCCGAGCGCATCTGTGCCTTTTGGGACTACGAGGGCATGGTCGACGGGGTCGGGGTCGATGCCCTCTGGTATCTCAATCAGGAGTTCGTTGAAGCAGCCAGCTACATCGACTCCGAGTGGGCGGGGGGCCGCGCCGGGAATTGGTGGGTGTGCTTCATATCCAATGAGGGTCCGCTCGACGACGGGATCTACGAGCTCATCCTCAACGTGCGGGGTGACCGGGCCGCCGATGAGGCGATCGTGGTCGGCGGCGACACCACCCTGCAGACCTTCGAGCTCGTGAACGACTCGCCGGAAACCATCTGCTTCGTGTTCCTGTCGTTCAGCGAAGCCCAGGCCTGGGGCCATGACGAGCTGGGCGAGACCGAGGTGATTGCGCCCGGCGCGTCACGAGCCTTCGAGATCCCAAACGGCATCTACGACTTCCAAGCCTTCGACTGCAACGGCGACCTCCTCGTCGAAGAGTTCTTCATCAACGCCACCGAAGGATTCGTCTTCACCTACGCGGGGTAGAGGGATACCTCCCCCGCCGAAGGTGGGGGAGGCAAGGAGGGGGGTGAAAGCGCGTTCCCGTGTTCTTGAGTTTCAAGTTGCCGGTTGCAAGCAAGAAGGCATCGGGCATCAGGCATCAGGCATCAGGCGTCGGGCATACCTCCCCCGCG
>JABDLU010000147.1 GCA_013002865.1 Acidimicrobiia bacterium | reverse complement strand
AGGCCCGGGCGGCGTCCGAATCGGTCTCGGCGTACCGGCGGTTGATGAACGGAAACGCACCCTCGAAGGTCGTCATATAGCGGCGGCGCCGGCCCCACCGGTTGACGTAGGAAACCTCGATCGGCTCGTCGCCCGCGCCGTACATGAGGAGCTTCTGCTGCTTCTTGGTCAGCTTGCCGTACGGCTTGTCCATCGGGATTTTGAAACGCTCCGCCACCGCCCCGAGCACCCGCTGGTGGTATCGATCGCGATGCCCAGACCAGATGACCAGGCCGCCGTCCTCCAGCGACAAGTCGGGGTCGGGCACGATGAGGTCCATGTCGACCTGGAAGCGGGTCCCGATGCCGGAGCACTCCGTGCAGGCCCCGTACGGGCTGTTGAACGAGAAGTTGCGAGGTTGGAGCTCCTCGTAGCTGATGCCGTCGAACTCACAGGCCAGATGCTGGCTGAACGTCAGCGTTGGACCGTCGATGACGTCGACAACGGCCACCCCCTCGGCGAGCCGGAGCGCGGTCTCGAGTGAGTCGGTGAGCCGGCGCTCGATACCGGGCTTGGCAACCAGACGGTCGACGACGATCTCGATGGTGTGCTGGTAGTACCGGTCTAGGCGGATGTCCTCGGTGAGGTCACGGACCTCGCCGTCAACCCGGGCCCGGCTGAACCCCTCCCGGGCAAGCTCCTTGAGCATCGCCTCGAACTCGCCCTTGCGGCCGCGCACCACCGGGGCGAGCACCTGGAAGCGGGTCCCCTCGTCCAGCTCGAGCACCTGATCGACGATCTGCTGGGGAGTCTGACGGGACACCACCCGGCCACACTCCGGACAGTGGGGAACCCCGATCCGGGCGTAGAGCAGGCGCAAGTAGTCGTGGATCTCAGTGACGGTGCCGACCGTCGAGCGAGGGTTGCGGCTGGCCGACTTCTGATCGATCGAGATGGCCGGCGAGAGCCCCTCGATGAATTCGACATCGGGCTTCTCCATTTGCCCGAGGAACTGGCGGGCATACGCCGACAGGCTTTCGACATAGCGCCGCTGGCCTTCGGCGTAAATGGTGTCGAAGGCCAGGCTCGACTTGCCGGAGCCGGAGAGCCCGGTGAAGACGATGAGGCGGTCCCGCGGCAACTCGAGGGAGAGGTCCTTCAAGTTGTGCTCGCGAGCTCCCCTGATGACGATGCTATCCAGCGACACGGTCCTCGAGAGGTCGGGAGCCGCAATTGTAGCGATGGGCTGTGACAGGAAATTAGGAGTGGTTGGTTTGGCCTCTACCGCCTGTCACCATCTACCGAAGAATGTCTCACATGCTGACCCGCGCCCACACCCGCTTGCAGACCGCCCCGGCCTGGCAGACGTTCCTGCTGGTGATGGTGCCCGTCGCCGTTCTGTACCTGTTGACGATGCAGACCAGCGACGTGGAGTCCAACTTCGACTCGGTGGCGAGCGCGCTGCCCGCCTGGCGGCTCGCTCAATTCGGGGATCTCGATTTGTCCCAGTTCGAGGACCTGCCGTTCATCTTCGACGTCGGCGGCTCGGTCGTGTCGAACCGGCCCCCCGGCATTGCGTTCCTGGCAACTCCGCTCTACTGGCTGTTCGGGTCGGACACGTTCACCGGCGTCACTCCCAGCCTGCTGCCGGCGACGGCCACTGCCGCCCTGGCCAGTGCGGGCGCCGTCGGGGTGCTGCACCTGGTGCTGCGGCGCCTCACCGGCCCGAAGGCCGCAACGGGGGCCGCGCTGGTGTTTGCGGTCGGAACCTCGACGTGGTCGATCTCGGCCAATGAGCTGTGGCCGCACGGGCCCGCCCAGCTCGCCCTGGCGCTTGCCGTGCTCGGGCTGGCCGGGGGCCGCTATTTCGGATCCGGCTTGGCGTTCGGAGCGTCGCTGCTCATCCGGCCGGTCACCGCCCTGATTGCCGCGGTGGCCGGGCTGGTGCAGGGATGGGTGTCGCGCTCAGCCCGGGTCGTTGTGCTGATCGGGGCCGGGTCGGCGGTCGGCCTGGCGGCGCTGCTGCTCTACAACCAGACAGTGCTCGACACCTGGTCGATCGCCCCGCCCAGTTACGGCGAGTCGTTCGTCGACCGGGCACAAACCCAGAGCCCACTCGCCTACCTGGGCGATGTCGTCGGGTTCCTGTTTCACCCCAAGTACAGCGTCTTTGTCTGGTCGCCCTTCCTGGTGTTCACCCTGCTGCGCTTACGCACCGGCTGGCAGCAAGCACCCGGCTGGGTGCGGGCCGCCGCCGTCGGCGGAGTGATCTACATGCTGATTCACCTGCGGCTCAACCGCTTCTGGGGCGGCCTGGCCTTCAACTACCGGTATGCCCTCGAGCTGCTGGTGATGGTGGCTCCGCTGCTGTTCCTGTCCTGGCAGGCCTGGTACGGCGAGACCGGCCCAACCGGCCGGCGTCTCTTCTGGTATTCGGTGGCGGCCTCGGTGGCGATGCAGGTCGTCGCCATCAACGTCGGGTTCACGAACGGCTATCTGGTCTGAGCGTCTCTTCGCCCACGAGGAGTATCAGGCCGGTGACCATCGGGAGCAGCGCCCGGCTGATGTCCCAGATGTCGAACCACACCACTGCGCTCAGAAACGGGATGAGGGCCACAAACCCACCCGCCGCCCAACCCATCACCGACCCGGTCGACCGGGCCAGCATCACGAAGCGCACCGCCAGCGCCACGTAGACGATCGCCACCAGCGCCCGGGCGGGATCGGCGCGGTCCCACCATTCGCCGGCGGCCTCGACGAAGCCCAGGAACGGCCAGTCGAACTCACGGGATTGAGATGCCCAGATCGCCTCGCCCAGCCGCAGGCGCACATAGACCCCCCAGCCGGCCACCGCCACAACGGGCGCCGCCAACAGTTGAACGGCGAGCCGCCGCCTGCTCAGCCAGTAGCAGACGGTCAACCCGAGGGCGACGAGCAGCATCGCCTCCCGGGCCAGGGCGGCGGCGGCCAACCAGGCGGCCGCCGCCCCGAGGCGGCCCCGCAGGTAGGCGAGGATGCCGGCCACCGCCAGCGCCCAGGCGATGGCACCGGACCCGCCGGCGTTGATCTCGGCGAAGACTCCAGGATTGGCGACAAAGGCAAGGCCGAACCAGGCCGAGAGCCCGAGCTCCTCGGCCAGCCGGGCCGTCACGTAGGTCCCAGCTCCGACTGCCAGGACGTTGAGGGAAAGCATCCACCACACCAGCGGCCATTCGCCGACGGCCAGCGCCGGCGCCGCCAGCACCGGGAGCAGCACCCGCTGCGCGCGGTACACCGGCCGTTCGAACAGGGTCTCGTACACGTCGGGATCGAGGATGAACGGATCGTGGGCGGCGATGTAGAAGAGGCGGCCGTCGTGGCCGAGGTTGGGCTTGACGTACACCTCCCCGAGCCGCTCCTCGCCGTAGGCCAGCGTGTTTGTGCTCTCCTCACCGAAGCTCAAGAACAGCGAGGCGTCGGTGTCGAGTGCCACCATCTGCACCGTGACGATGGCGGCCACGACAAGGGTGGCTCCGAGAGCAATGCGCAGCGATTTCGACATAGGTACCTGAAAGAACGGCCGGAGACCCGGCGGGGCTTTACGGTAAACCCGGCCGACCCGCCACCACGGCCTTTGCCCATGCCTTCTTGCAGCGCCCGGCGTTCACTCCGGCCCCCAATCGGCCGAAGGTAGACCATGCAATCCGTCGTCACTCGAAGCCGCGGTCGCATCGCGCAGGCTCCTGCCTGGCAGACGTTTCTGCTGGTGTTTCTGCCGATTCTGGGGGTCTACCTGCTCACGATGGACCGGGCCAATCTGGAGCAAGGCGTCGACGCCATCGCCGCTGCCCTCCCCGCCTGGCGGTTCACCCAATTCGGCGATCTCGACATGGCGCAGTTCAGCGAACTCCCGTGGATCATCGAAGTCAACGGCCGGATCCTCAGCAACCGGCCGCCCGGCATCTCCTGGGTGACAATGCCGCTCTATTGGGTGTTCGGCCGGCAATCGTTCACCGGGGCGGTGCCGAGCATGCTGCCCGGCACGGCGACTGCGGTCCTATTCAGCGCAGCCACCGTCGGCGTCGTGCATCTCACGTTGCGGCGGATCACCACCCCGGTACTGGCTCTCGGCGGGGCGCTCGTATTCGGGCTCGGCACATCGACCTGGTCAATCTCCGCCAACGAACTGTGGGCGCACGGGCCGGCCCAGTTCTTTCTGGCGCTTGGCATGCTGGCCATCTCGTACAACCGGTTCGTGGCGGCCGGCCTGGCCCACGGCGCCGCCTTGCTGATTCGGCCCGTGACGGCGCTGGTAGCGGCCGGCACCGGCCTCGCCTACGGATGGATGCAGCGTTCCTGGCGACCGGTCGTGCTGGGCGGTCTCAGCGCCGCGCTGGGGCTCGGGGTTTTGGTGGTCTACAACGGCCTGGTGCTGGACAGCTGGACACCGGTACCTGCCAGCTATGGCGAATCCTTCGTCGAACGGGCCCAGAACCAGAGTCCGCTCGCCTACGTGGGCGATCTGCTGGGGATGTTCCTGCACCCGAAATACAGCATCTTCGTGTTCTCGCCCTTCCTGCTGTTCACGATCCCCGGGCTCAAGAGAGCCTGGACGGGCTCCCCCGCCTGGGTACGTGCCAGTGCCATCGGCGGCGTGGCCTACATGCTCATCCACCTGCGCCTCAACCGCTTCTGGGGCGGCGCCGAGTTCAACTACCGCTACCCGCTCGAGATGCTGACCGTCCTCGCCCCGCTGCTATTCCTCTCCTGGCATACCTGGTACGACAACGCGTCTGCCGGCTGGCGCCGTGCCTTCTGGTATTCCGTAGTGGCCTCCGGAACCGCCCAATTCGTGGCAATCTGGATCGAATTCACGAACCCGACGGTGCTGTGATGCGCATCCTCATCGACATCCTCCATCCGGC
>JABDLU010000144.1 GCA_013002865.1 Acidimicrobiia bacterium | reverse complement strand
GGTGTCGGCGAAGTGATAGGAAGCGATGCCAGCTTCGGCCTGTCCATCGCGGCCACAATCCTGGTGGCGATCCTGTTCCAGCCGGTTCGTCGCCGTGTGAGCAGGTGGGCCAACCGACTGGTCTACGGCAAGCGAGCGACGCCCTACGAGGTGCTCGTGCAGTTTTCCCGGCGGTCGTCCGAGCTCCCCGATGAGGAGCTGCTGGACCGCGTGCCCCATCTCATTGTCGAGGGCACCGGGGCATCGAGAGCGACCCTGTGGGTCAAGACCGGCGCCGGGTTTCGTACCGCTGCACAGTGGCCTGAGGACCAGCCGCCTCGCAGGGTAAGCGGAGACCGATTCGGTGATCCTGAGGCCGACTTCTCCGTGCCCATCTTTCACGACGGCGAGCTGCTGGGCGGCATCTCGCTCGAGAAGCAATCCGGGGAGACGGTCACCCCGGTGGAGGAGACACTGCTCGGCAACCTGGCCTCGGGATTGGGACTGGCGCTCCGCAACGCCCGTCTCACTGCCCAGCTGCGCAGGCAGGTTGACGAGTTGGAGGCATCCCGTGAGCGGGTACTCGCAGCCGCCGACGAGGCGCGGCGCGGCCTGGAGAAGGACCTCGACAGCGGGCCGCAGCAGCAGCTGGTCGCCCTGAAGGTCAAGCTCGGCCCCACCAGGAAACTGGCGGAGCGGGCCGGGGCGGAGAAGACGGCCGCCCTCCTCGCTCAGCTGGAAGTCGACGCCGGCGATGCCATCCAGGCGGTGCGCGACTTCGCCGGTGGGATCTATCCACCGCTGCTCGAAGCGGAAGGCTTGAGCGTCGCCATCACCCAGCAGGCCCGCAAGGCCGCGCTGCCGGTCCGGGTACACAGCAACGGAGTCGGACGGTTCCCCCGTGACATAGAGGCCGCCGTCTACTTCGCAGTGATGGAGGCGCTCCAGAACACCGCCAAGTACGCCGACGCCGGCTCGGCATCGGTCACCCTTGCCGCCGACGGCGGTGCCCTGGCGTTCGAAGTACGCGACGACGGCCGGGGCTTCGACCTCGCGACGGTCGACGGCGGAGCGGGCCTCACAGGCATGGCCGACCGCCTCGACACGATCGGGGGCCGCCTGCACATCGACGCGGCTCCGGGCCGAGGCACCGTCGTCTCAGGATCGATCCCGCTCGACCTCCTGAGCCCGGTTGGGTGAGCTGACCCCCGTCCGGACTACCTCGACCGCGCCGCCGCCCACACCTCTTCCAGCGTGTCCATGCTGAACTGGGATTTTGGGACGAAGCCAAAGGCGCCGGCCGCCTGCGCAGGGCCGTCGTAGCTGCCCGACTCGTGGGTCGACATCACCAGCACTACCGGCGGCTCGGAAACACTCGTGATGCGCCGGGTCGCCTCGAGGCCGTCGATGCCGGGCATCTGGACGTCCATGAGCACCAGATCGGGCGCAAGGGCCGCTGCCAGTTCCACCCCCTCCTCGCCGTTGGCGGCCTCGCCGGCCACCTGAAAGCCGTCGGTCATTTCAACCACCATCCGAGACGCTTCTCGAAAAGGGAGCTGATCATCGACGATGAGGACGCGCACGTCTGTCACGGGACCAGCATCGGTCACCGGGTCACTCCCTCCAAGCGGGCCAGCCCGGATTCACTAGTGGTGCTACCACTACCCATCGGTTTCTCCCAGGAAGAGCAGCACCGCCGCCACCCGGCGATGGACCTCGTCCTTGGGTGGCAAGTCGAGCTTGGTGAAGATGGCGTTGATGTGCTTTTCGACCGACCGGGGCGAAATGAACAGGGCGTCTGCGATGGCGGCATTGGTTCCCCCTTCCGCCATCTTGGCGAGCACCTCCAGCTCGCGTTCGGTGAGCCGGCCCAGCATGGACGACTCCTGCCTGATGCGGGCTTCGATGAGCGCTTCGACCACTTTCGGATCGATGACTGAGTTGCCCGCCGCTACCTGCGCAATGGCGTTGGTCAGCTCACCGAGATCGCCGACCCGCTCTTTGAGCAGGTAGGCCAGTCCGTCGGAGCCGCCTGTGAACAGCTTGAGGGCATACGCCGGCTCCACGTATTGGCTGAGCACCACGACTCCGATGTCGGGGTGCTCGGTGCGGATCCGGCGGGCCGCCTGGATTCCCTCATCGGTCTGGGTGGGGGGCATCCGGATGTCGGTGATGACCACGTCGGGGGTGTGCTCCTCAACCGCAGCCATCAACTCGTCGGGGTCTTCGCAGCTGGCGACCAGCTCGAGCTGATCGTCCAGCTCGAGCAGCGAGCCGATGCCCTCCCGCATCAGATAACTGTCTTCTGCGAGAACGATCCGAAGTGCCATTCAGCGAGGCTACTTGCCCCGCAGTTGACGGTTGACAGTTGACAGTTGACCGCCTCAATCAATCGCCATGGGGCCGCGCAGGAAGCGGGCCTGGCCGGCTACGCCAACCTCGGTGACCAGCCCGGTGCTGAGCTCAATCAGCAGGGCGCGGGTGTAGGGAGCATCGAACACGCCGGTCTCAGTCCGGTTGACCAGCACGAGATCGCCCAGCACGTCCATCTCAACCGGCGCCCACCCCTGGTCGGGCCGTTCCAGGTCCTGCCGGAACAGCTCGTCGCCGGAGTCGAGATCGACGACGACGAGCACGTAGCGGACCTGGACGCCATCGAAGGCCCGCTCGTAGAAGGCGAGCCGGCCGTCGTCGCTCAGCTGCGCATATTCGAAGCACACCTCGGCAACGAAACCGCCGGTCGCTTCGTCGTAGAGCGATCCATCCACACAGAACTGCGTGCTCTGATACGGGTCTCCCGGGAACCCGATACGGGCCGCTGACTCGGCATCGAAGTACGCGAACCCCGTCGTCGCTTCGGCCGACCAGTAGGCGACGACCGTGTCGCCGCCGACCGAGAGGTCGAGGGCGCCGGATTCCCATCCACCCGTCACGGTGAACTCGTCGACCACCCCAGACGCGATGTCGAGAGTGAGCAGCGTCTCGGTGGTCGTCTCCGGGGTCCCGCCGGCATCTCGACGGGTGTACCAGACTGCCCCGTCCTGCGCGTCGGCAAGATCGAGGTACTG
>JABDLU010000143.1 GCA_013002865.1 Acidimicrobiia bacterium | reverse complement strand
GCTGTCGGCAATCGGCAAATCAGCTGTCGGGGGCAATTCCAAGTTGCAGGTTGCAGGAGGTAGGTCAGAAAGTGCGCTCGGCATCGGGCGTCAGACAGTTGCAGGTTGCAGGATGCAAGTTGCAAGCCAGAAGAGCGCTCAGGCATCGGGCATCCAGACAGTTGCAGGTTGCAGGATGCAAGTTGCAAGCCAGAAAGGCGCTCAGGCATCGGGCATCGGGCATCAGGCATGGGGCATGGAGTTGCGAAGCAACTCCCAAGGAACCCGAAGGGTTCCCGGCATCGGGGGTCCGCCGGTCTCTTGCTGGGAACTTGGAACTTGGAACTGGCAACTCCACCCAAGAGCACAGGAACGCGCTTTCACCCCCCTCCTGGCCTCCCCCACTCGCTGCGCTCGCAGGGGAGGTAACTTCTCACTGGGGTCGGGGGACTGAAAGCAAGAGCACAGGAACGCGCTTTCACCCCCCTCCTTGCCTCCCCCACTCGCTGCGCTCGCGGGGGAGGTAACTCCTAGAACTCGATAACCACCGGAATCACGACGGGGCGGCGGGCGGTTTCGCGGCGGGTGACGGTGCGGACGGCCTGGACGATCTTGCGGCGGACGTTGTCGGCGTCGGTCTTGCCGGTGCCCACCAGGTTGACGATCTCGGCGGCGGCGGCTTTGAGAACGGGGTCGGGCGCATCCATGAAGCCGTGGCTGTCGAGGTCGGGGCCGTGCACGAACTCGCTGGTCTGCATGTCGACGCCCACCGTCACCACGATGACGCCATCGTCGGCCAGGTGACGCCGGTCGCGGATCGCCCGGCGCACGTCACCGACGCCGGTTCCGTCGAGGTAGACATACCCGGCGGGGACCGCATTCCGCCGCACGATGGTCTCATCGCCATCGAGCACCACCGCGTCACCGTCCTCGCACACGACGACGTCGGGCACCTTCATCTTCTCCGCCAGGTCGGCGTGCGCTTTGAGGTGGCGGTACTCGCCGTGGACGGGAACGAACGCCTGGGGACGAACGACGTTGAGAAAGGTCAGCAGCTCATCCCGACTGCCGTGACCTGAGACGTGCACGTTGGCGTTGCGGCCGTGGAACACGTGGGCACCCCGGCGGGTTAGCCCGTTGATCACCCGGGATACCGACTTCTCATTGCCGGGGATGGGTGTCGCCGAGATGAGCACGGTATCGCCCTCTTCGAGCGTCACCGAGCGGTGCTCGCCGGCCGCCATCAGTGAAAGGGCGGCGAACGGTTCGCCCTGGCTTCCGGTGGAGATAACGCAGACCTCGGAGGGGTCCATGTCGCCGACCGCTTCGATCGCAATGATCCGCTTGGCGGGGATGTCGAGCACCTCGAGGGTCGACGCAATGTCGACATTGCGGACCATCGACCGGCCGAGGAAGGCGATCTTGCGTCCGGAGTCGATGGCGGCATCGGCGATCTGCTGGACGCGGTGGAGATGACTGGCGAAACATGCGGCGATGACCCGGCCTCGCGACTCGGCGATGATGTCGTACAGGCTGTGCCCGAGCGACGATTCCGACGGCACGAACCCGGGCCGCTCGGCGTTGGTGCTGTCGGACAGCAGGAGGCGGACGCCCTCCCGGCCGAGCTCGGCGAAGGTCGGCAGGTCGGTGGGACGCCCGTCGACGGGGGTTGGATCCAGCTTGAAGTCGCCCGAATGAACGATGATTCCCTCGCTGGTGTCCAGCGCAACGGCGGCCCCGTCGGGAATCGAGTGCGAGACCGGGACCAGCTTGAACCGGAACGGACCGTGCTCGGTCCACGTGTTGTCGGCCAGAGCCCGAAAGTCGGCGTCGATGCCGTTCTCTTCGACCCGGCTGGAGGCCAGCTCGACCGACAGCCGGGTTCCGTAGACCGGAACGTTGATCTCGGCCAGGAAATAGGAGAGCGCCCCAACATGGTCTTCGTGGCCGTGGGTGAGGATGACGCACTCGACGTCGTCGCGGCGCTCCACCAGCCAGCTGAAATCCGGCAACACGAGGTCGACGCCCAGCATGTGCTCTTCGGGAAACATCAGCCCGCAGTCGATGAGGGCTATCCGGCCGTCGATCTCAACAGCCGCACAGTTGCGGCCGATCTCACCGAGGCCGCCCAGGAAAGTGACTTGAACGCTCATGCAGCCTGAGCCGCCTCCAGGGTGTTGAGCACGGCTTGCACGGTCTCCGGCTGGGCCGGGATGAGCGGAAGCCGGGGGTCTCCGACCGGACCCCACACCTCGTCGAGGGCGCCCTTCAGCGGCATCGGGTTCGGCTCCACAAACAACGCTTCGAACAGCGGCGTGAGGCGTTGATGAATCTCCCGGGCGGTTTCGAGGTCCTTGTCGCGAATCGCCTCGGTCAAGGAGGCAATCTGCTTGCCGACCAGGTGCGATGCCACCGATACGATGCCGACCGCTCCCAGCTCCATCAGCGGCAGGGTGAACGAGTCCTGCCCTGAGTAGACCGCGAACGGCTCATCGACCGCTTCGAGGGTGCGACGGGTGAACTCGACGTCCTCGACCGCGTCCTTGGTCGCTACGATCCGCTCGTGGCGGCTGAGGCGAGCCAGCGTGTCGACCTCGATGAGGCGGCTGGTCCGGCCCGGGATGTTGTAAACCAGCACCGGAAGGTCTGAGGCGTCGGCGATGGCCGTGAAGTGCCGATAGAGGCCCTCCTGGGGCGGCTTGTTGTAATACGGGGTGACCGCCATGACCGCGTCACATCCCAGCTCGGCTGCCTGCCGGGTCAGCGAAACCGACTCGGCGGTGTCGTAGGTGCCGGTGCCGGCGATCACGACGGCCCGCTCACTCACGGCTTCGACCACCGTCCGGAACATCCCGAGCTTCTCCTCGGTGGTCAGGGTGGGCGACTCTCCGGTGGTGCCGCACACCACGAGGCCATCGCTGCCGGTCGAAACGAGGAACCGGGCGAGGTCCCAGGTCGCCTGATAATCGACTGCGCCGTCCGGGTCGAACGGGGTGATCATGGCGGTGAGGACCGATCCGAAGGGTTGGGTGGTCATATACCCGTGACGGTAGCAGCGCCCAACCCGGGACCGGACCGGGAATTCCTCGCGGTGGAATATCATTTACTTCCCGTGAGGTGAAACATGTCAGGTGAATACGTAAAAGAAATCAGCGCTGCCGACTTCGTCGGTGAGGTGGTACAGCGCAGCCACGATGTCCCGGTGGTCGTCGACTTCTGGGCCGAGTGGTGCGCGCCGTGCCGAACGCTTGGACCGCTGCTCGAAAAGCTGGCCGGTGAATACGCCGGTGGCTTCGAACTCGTCAAAGTAGACGTCGACGCCAACCAGGCCCTCGCCCAACAGTTCGGCGTGCAGGGCATTCCCTATGTGATCGCGTTCAAGGGCGGCAAGCCGGTCAACCAGTTCACCGGTGCGCTCCCCGAGCCCCAGATCCGGTCCTTTCTGGACTCGATCGTGCCCTCCCGGCTCGACCTGATGGTGGATGAGGCCCGTTCGGCGATGCTCGACGGCAACGACGCTGGTGCCGAGGAGATACTGCGCGAGGTGCTTGCCGAGAAGATGGATCACGAGGAAGCCGGGACGACCCTGGCCTCGCTGTACCTGTCACAGGGAGACAACGCCCGGGCCCTGGATATCCTGGCGCCGCTCTCCCCCACCGCCGAGGTCGAGAAACTGCGCGCCACTGCCCGGCTCACCGGAGCGGTCGATGCCGACATCACGGCGCTGACCGGCGCCGTCGAAGCCGACCCGGAGGATGATCAAGCTCGTCTCGATCTCGGAAAGGCATTGGCGGCGGCAGCGGAGTTCGAACCAGCACTCGACCAATTCCTGGCCGTTGTGCGCCGCAAGAACGACCGCCTCAACGAGGCTCGCACCGCCATGGTCGATATCTTCGAGGTCCTCGGCGCCGACCATCCCCTCTCCCTCACCTACCGTCGCGAGCTAGCGAACGCGTTGTATTAGCTCGCCCTGCCGGGCGAGCGGTCAATGGTCAATGGTCAATGGTTCGAGTTTGGCTTCGCCAAACTCGGCAGGAAGCCGACGGGTTCCCCGGAACCCGAAGGGTTCCCAGCCACTGACTACTGACCACCGACCACTGACCCGCCCGGGCCGCCGGGCGTGGCCATTCGCCCCTAGTCGCGCAGGCGTATTGTTTGCATCATGAGGTCACGGCGACGCCAGGAGGGATGGCATGCTCAAGCCCGGTATGCGAGTTGAGGAAATGACCAAGAAAGTCGGTCAGGTACCCCGGTACGGCAAGGTAGTAGCCGTGCACGGTGAGTCGGTCGAGGTGCGATGGGATGACGAGCACACATCGATCGTCTCCCGCCAGAGCCTCCACGCCATCAAGAAGGCCGACAGCTCGACCTGAGTGCTGGCTATCGCTCCAGGATGAGGGCGGCGGCCGTCGCCCCGGCGCCACAAATGCTGACCAGCCCGTAACGGGCCTCCCGGCGCGCCATCTCGTTGGCGAGCGTGGTGACGATGCGCGCCCCGGTGGCGGCGAAGGGGTGACCGATCGAGATGGAGCTACCCAGGGGGTTGAGCCTGGTGCGATCCAGCTTCCCAATCGGCGGCTCCTGCCAGCCCTGCTCCCAGGCCGCCAGATTGCACGCCACCTGCCCGCCGAAGGCCTCATGCATCTCCACGATGTCCATGTCGTCCAGGTCCAGGCCGTTGCGGCGCAACAAGCGGGGCACCGCCACACCGGGCCCCATCAGCAAACCGTCCGCCGGGTTGATACCGACGAATTCGACGTCCCTTACGAACGCAAGAGGCTCGAGGCCCTCGGCCCGGGCACGCTCCTCTGACATCAGCATGACGGCGGCGGCACCATCGGTGAGCGGGCTCGAGTTGCCGGCGGTGAGGGTCCCGGCCGGGGTGGGATCGAACACGGTGCGCAGTTTGGCCAGCTTCTCCATCGAGGTCTCCGGCCGGATCATGGTGTCCCGGTCGATCCCGTCGAGTGGCGCAATCTCGGCCGTGAGGCGCCCGTCCTCGGTAGCGGCGGCGGCGTTCATGTGACTGCGATAGGCGATCTCGTCCTGCTCCTGGCGGGAGATCTTCCATTCCTTCACCATCAGCTCACAGTGCTCGCCCATCGTCAGGCCGGTTGAAGGCTCGGCGACGCCCGGTGCCTGCGGCACGAGATCCTTGGGTCGGAGCTGAGAGAAGATCTTGAGGCGGTCGCCGAGCGACCGGGCGGAGGCAGCCTGCAGAAACACACTGGACGCCTTCTTGGACATCAGCACCGACGGGTTGGACATCGACTCAACCCCGCCGGCAATCCCCACCTCGGCGCGTCCCGCCCGGATGGAGTCGACCACCAGCTCGATACCGCTCGCACTGGTGATGCAGTTGTCGGTGATCGTGAGCGCCCGGGTCGAATCCGGCAGCCGGCTTGAGAACGTGACTTCCCGGGCCAGGTGCGGCACCCGGGCGTCGACCACGACGATGCCGAACACCAGCGTGTCGACGATCTCCGGGTTGATGTCGGCGGCGTCGAGCACCCCGTCGACGGCATGGGTGCCGAGGTCGAGCGCCCGGTGCTTGCGGAGCTGGGCTCCGGCCTTGGCGAACGGTGTCCGGGATCCGGCTACGACGGCGACCCGCGGTGTTTCACTCATATTCACTCCTCCGTATCAGTCCTGACGGTAGTAGCGGATTGGACCATCGACGACATGGGCGGCCACCACAAAACGTCCGGCGGCGGTATCCTGGTCCGACGGGACCATCAACCGCTAGGTGAGGATGGCTCCCAGGCTGAGCCCCGTCCCACAGCGGGGCTCAGTCGCGTTCCCGGTACTCCTTGAGCATCTGGTGCATCTCGGCGGCGGTCACACCCTCGCGCTCGGCCCATTTCTTCACCCACCACAGCGGGTCGTAGGTGTCCTCGAGCCCCTCGATTGGCTTTCCGTACCCGGGCAGGTCGGTGAACTCGCCGCGTTCCATCGCCAGGCGAATCTGGCGTTCAACGATGGATTCCCCGGGCTTGAAGGCGTCGTCCTCGGGTTTCACAGCAATGCCTCCAGCCCCACCGTCACCCCCGGTAGCTCGGCGACCCGATCGACGGCCATGAGCACGCCCGGCAGGAACGAGCTGCGGTCGGTGGTGTCGTGGCGGATCGTGAGCGTTTCTCCGGCCCCGCCGAGGATCACCTCCTGGTGGGCCAGCAAACCGGCCAGGCGAACCGAGTGCACGGGCACGCCGTCCACCGATGCACCCCGGGCGCCGGCGATCAACTCGTTGGATGCGACCGAGCGACGCTGGTCCGACGCCTCGGCAATTCGGCCGGCGGTGGCGATGGCGGTACCGGATGGGGCGTCTGCCTTCTGGTCGTGGTGCAGCTCGATCACTTCGGCGGCGGAGAAGTACGGTGCCGCTTCGGCGGCAAACCTCATAGCCAAAACGGCGCCAATCGAGAAGTTGGGGACGATCAGGCAGTTGGGCGGTCCCGCCCCAAAGAGAGACCGGGCCTCTTCGATCCGCTCGGGGGTAAAGCCGGAGGTTCCCACCACGGCGTGGAGATTCTTCTGGTGCCAGCGCGCCAGGTTGTCCATCACAACGTCCGGCCGTGTGAACTCGACCACCACATCGGCCGCCTCGAGCTCGTCGAGATCCGACGTGATCCCGTCCCCGCCCGCCGGGTCGTAGCGACCGACCAGGTCCATTCCGTCCCGGGCCGCAATCGCGTCGCCGACCAGGGCGCCCATGCGACCTGCGGCCCCGGAGACGATGACCCGGCTCACACCACGTACGGCTCCAGCTCGGCGGCGTCGTGGGGACCGGTTGCCCCGATCACCTTCGGGCCGCTCAACAGCTCCCCGGCCACCTGGTGCACATCATCAAGCGTCACGGCGTCGTAGCGGGCGAGCGCCTCGTCCAGGCTGAGGTGCTCCTGGCCGGCAATCTCATCGCGACCGAGGCGGATCATCCGGCTGTTGGGATCCTCTTCGTTGAGGGCCAGGCTGCCCTGGATGTGACCCTTGGCGCGAGCCAGCTCGTCCTCGGTGATGCCGTCGGCGATGAGCTTCTTGAACTCGTCCCTGATCAAAATCAGCACTTGTTCGGTCTGGCTGGGCGTGGTGCCGACGTATACGCCGAAGCCGCCCGAGTCGGCGTACGGGAACCGGAAGCTGTATACCGAATACGCCAGGCCGCGCAGCTCCCGGATCTCCCGGAACAGCCGGGAGGACATCCCGCCGCCCATCACGTGGTTCAGCAAGCCGAAGGCATACCGCCGCTCGTCGCCCCGGGCGAGGCCCTCTCCCCCGATGACGAGATGGGTCTGCTCGGTGTCACGATGTCGAATCGCCACACTCGGCTCGACCGCCGCCGGAGAATGCAGATGGCCGGTCTCCTGGCTGTGCCAGTCGCCGAAGTGCTCCTCGACCTGGTCGCGTAGGGCGGCGTGGTCAACGCGGCCCGCCACGGCCACGACGGTGGAGCCGGCGTGATACCGACGCGCCCAGAACTCGCTGATGTCGGCCCGGGTCATGGCGGTGATCGACTCCCGGGTGCCCAGCACGGGCCGTTCCAGGTCGTGACCCCGCCACAGGGCCCGGGAAAACTCCTCGTAGGCGACGTCGGTCGGATCGTCCTCATTCATGTTGATCTCTTCGAGAACGACGTGTTTCTCTGAATCGATCTCGTTTTGGCGAAAGGCCGGCCGGCGCACCATCTCAGTGAGGATGTTGATGCCGAGCGGCAAATCCTCGTCGCGCAGGCGGGCCCAGTAGCACGTCTGCTCTTTGCTGGTGAACGCGTTCGATCGGCCGCCGACGGCGTCGAACGCCTCGGCGATCTGCTGGGCGGAAAGCCGATCGCTGCCCTTGAACAGGAGATGCTCCAGGAAGTGGGCGGCCCCTGCCTCATTGGGGAACTCGTCCCGAGTCCCGGCATCGACCCAGACGCCGAGCGCCACGGAACGCACATCCGGCATCGTGTCGGTGATGATGCGGAGTCCGTTCGGCAGGGCGGAGAGCTCGTAATGCATGAGTGACCAGATGTTAGGAACGGGACGACCGTTGAGCGGCGTCTAACGGGAAGGTCACCCAAGGGAGGGACCGGTGGCGTCTCATGAGTAGAGACAAAGGAGGATCCACATGCATCGCCTGGGAACCCTGTTGGCAGCGCTCGCGCTGGTCGCCGCCGCCTGCGGAGGAGACGATGGAGGCGCGGCATCCACCACCACTACCTCTCCGCCGGGAAGCACAACGACGACCAGTCAACCGGCCACGTCGACCACGACTACGTCCACCACGGTCCCGCCGACCACATCCACAACGGTCCCTGAGACCGACCAGTTCGTCAAGGTGTATTTCCTCATCGACGACGTCGGCGGCGAGAGCGGACCGTTCGTACGACCCGTCATTCGCCAGATCGAGCCCACCGTGGAAGTCGCCCGGGCGGCCATCACCGAGTTGATCGCGGGACCGTCCGCCGACGAACGGGCCGGCACGCCCGCCATCAGCGGTGGACTGCCGGACGGAACCCGGCTGCTCGGGCTGACCATTCGCGACGGTGTTGCCCGGGTGGACCTCTCAGAGGAGATCGAGGACATCGGCGGCACCTTCGGTGAGATGAGCGTGCTCGCCCAGCTGGTATTCACTCTCACCCAGTTTCCGACGGTCGACAACGTCGTCCTGCTCATCGAGGGCGCCGAGGTCGAGTTCTTCGGCGGGCACGGCATGGACGTGTCGCCCTCAATGGACCGCGACTACTTCCTGGGCGGGGGCCTCGTACCCGACATCCTCATCGACACGCCGGCGTGGTTCGCCACCGCCGAGTCACCGCTGCTGGTCTCGGGCATTGCCCGGGCGTTCGAGGCGACCGTCGAGTGGGCCCTGTTCGACAACGACGGCCTGCCACTCGCCGAGGGCTTCACCATGGCCAGCACCGGCGGCCCCGACTGGGGCACCTTCCAGTTCGCCATTCCCTACCAGGTCGACACACCCCAACTCGGCTCCCTCATGATGTGGGAAGAGTCCGCCCGCGACGGCAGCCAAATGCACCTAGTCGAACACCCTGTTCGGCTGGGGCCGTAGCAGAATCAGCAATCAGCAATCAGCAGTCAGCAGTCAGCAGAGTTTCAAGTTTCAAGTTTCAAGTTTCAAGTTCCAGGTCAAACAGGCGACCGGTGACCGGCGACCTCAGCGAAAAACGGGCCCCCCACGGGACCCGTTTCTCGTTCTGGCCGATAGCCGACAGCCGACCGCTGACAGCTGAAAGCTGAAAGCTGAATGCTGATCTACTCGACTCCCGTCGGCGCCTTTGCCTCGACTGAGTCGCCGCCGTTGCCGCCGTCGGCGGGCGGGATGCGCAGGACCTGGCCTGGATAGATCAGGTCCGGGTCTTTGAGCATCGGCTCGTTGGCCTCGAAGATCACGGGGTACTTCATCGGATCGCCGTAGAACTCCTTGGCGATCTTGGAGAGCGAGTCGCCCGAGACCACGGTGTAGAACTTCGACTGGGCTTGCTCGGCTGCCGCTTTGGCCGCCTTGTCTTGCTGGGCCTCGACATGGAGCTCGCCCCGGGTCTTGACCCGGATCTGGTCATCGACCTGAGCAACGCCCGCGGTGTTGCCGACCGCGAGAATCACCCGCTCCCGGGTGGCGTTGTCGTCGACCGCACCGGTGATGGTGGCTACGTCGTCGTCGTACTGGATGTCGAGGTCCTCGACGTCGAGACCCATGGCGCGCACGTGCTTCTCGAGCTCATAGCTCTTGCGCCGTTCCTTCTGCTCCTCGGCCTTCTCAGCAGTTTCCTTGCGACCCGCGGCGGCAGCGGCTGCCTTGGCGCGAGCGGCTGCTGCGGAGGCTGCGGCATCGGCCTTTTCCTGCGCCTCTTCCTCAGTCGACTTGCCGATTCCAATCTTGGCTCCGGCATTCTTGACAAAATCGAACAAACCCATCGGGGGTTCCCTTCCTTCCGTAGTCGCGGTGCGATCCTACCGAGTAAGACACTCCCGGCCGGTCGAGAGTTCCGCGCTCAGTCGATCGGCAGCCGGATCGTGAACGTCGACCCGCGGCCGAGCTCGCTCTCAACCGCCACGGTGCCGCCGTGCATGTCGACCGCGTTTCGCACGATGGCCAGGCCGAGGCCGGTGCCGCCACTCTCGCGATCGCGCGCATCATCCACGCGATAGAACCGTTCGAAGATCCGTGGGACATCACGCCGCGGGATGCCGGTCCCGGTGTCGCGAACGGCGATAGTGGCTGAATCACCATCGCGGCTGGTGGAGACCGTCACCGTACCCTCGGCCGGCGTGTGCTGAAGGGCGTTCTCCAGCAAGTTGCGGAGCGCCAGCCGAAGATCCTTGCGGCTCGCCGTAACGACGACGGGCGTGAGATCCGTCTTCAGGTCTATCCCGACAACTTCGGCCCGATCGGAGATCCGGTCGACCTCTTTGAGTGCCAGTTTCTCGAGATCCACATCCCGCATCTTCACCGGCTGCTCGGACTCGACCCGCGACAGGTCGAGCAAATCGCCGACGATCTGAGCAAGCCGGCCCGCCGTCGTATGGAGCTGCTGCGCGAACCGTTTGGCCGCCACCGGGTCTTCCTCGATGGCAACCAGCAGGGTCTCGGTGACGGCCTGGATAGAGGCGACGGGGGTCTTCAGCTCGTGGGACGCATCGGCCACGAAGTCAGACCGCATCGCTTCAACCTTCCGAAGCTCCGTGATGTCCCGCAACACCAGCAGGACCCGGCTCCCCACATCGGCGAGCGGCCGGGCGGTCACTTCGATCCAGCGCGGGGGTGTTCCGCGCCGAATCACATCGGCGGCCGTGTGACCCTCCAGGGCTTGACCGACCAGCTCTACCAGCGCCGTCGGGACCAGCCGCTCCAGCTGCCGAGGCGGAGGCACGCCGAGCAGATCTCCTGCCGCCACATTGGCGAGGACGATTTCATCTCCCTCGATCAGAATGACGCCGTCGGGGAGCGCGTTGAGCAGGGCGTTTTCGGCGGGCTCAGTCATCCACGAACTTGTAGCCGAGGCCCCGGACAGTCACGAGGTACTGCGGCTTCTTGGGGTCCGGTTCGATCTTCTTGCGGATCCGCTTGATGTGGACGTCGAGGGTCTTGGTGTCTCCGAAGTAGTCGATACCCCACACGTCGGTTATCAGCCGGTCGCGGGTCATCAGCAAACCCCGGTTGCGCAAGAACGTCGCCAGCAACTCGAACTCTCGAGGGCGAAGTGCAACCGCCTCTCCGGCGACCTCGACCTCATGCCGGGCGACATCCATCGAGACCGGCCCGCCCGACAGCACCTCTGACTCAAAGTCGAAGTCTTCCTTCATGCCGTGCCGACGCAGATTGGCCCGCACCCGGGCGAGCAGCTCCCGCATCGAGAACGGCTTGGTGACGTAGTCGTCCGCGCCCAGCTCCAGGCCGGCCACTTTGTCGGCCTCGGAGTCACGGGCGGTGATCATGATGATCGGGACGTCAGAGGTGGCCCGGAACATCCGGCACAGGTCGAGTCCCGAGATCTCCGGCAGCATCACGTCGAGCAGCACGAGTGATGGGTCCCCCTCCTTGAATTTGCGCAGGCCGGCGTTCCCGCCGTGGGCGACGTCGACTCCGTAGCCCTCCAACTCGAGGTTGTATTTGATGGAGTCTGCCAGCGGCTCCTCGTCTTCGATGACGAGGACCCGCACGTCAGTCATGGTGCGAGGCGTCCGTGAACTCGCGGAACTCGCCGGTGAGCAGGAAGGCCAATTGCTCAGCAATGTCGACGGCGTTGTCGCCCGCCCGCTCGAGCGTCCGGGACACCACCATCATGCGGACTCCCCACTCGAGGAGCTCAGGGTCTGACGCGAGCCCAGCCACCTTCCGGACCATCTTGCGGTTGAGGCGGTTGACAGGGCGGTCCATCTCAGGCAGAGCGAGCGCCCGGTCGAGGTCGCGCGCCTCGAAGGCCTCCATTACCGTTCGGATCATCTCCCCGACGATGTCGCCCATCTCCCGCAGATCGGTCGAGATCGTGGGATCGTGCGGCAGCTTCTTGGCCTTCTTCGTGATCTTCGCAATGGTCACGGCCAGGTCGGCAATCCGCTCGAGATGGGAGTTGACGTGAAGGATCACCGACATCAACCGCAAATCGATCGCCACAGGCGTCTGGAGCGCCATCGTCTCCAGCCAGCGCTGATGAACTTCCAGGAACAGATCGTCCACAACATCGTCGGCGGCGATGATCTCTTTGGCCTGGGGGACGTCGGAGGCAATCAGGGCGTCGACCGAATCACTCAGCATCCGCCCGGCGTGCTCTCCCATGACCACGAGATCGCGCTCGAGATGGGCAAGCTCATCGTGAAAATGCGGCCGTAACTCGGTCATCCAAACCGTCCCGTGATGTAGTCCTCGGTGCGCTTCTCCCCGGGATTCGTGAAGATCGTGCTCGTCTCGTCGAATTCTACGAGAACCCCGGTTCGCTGGCCGGTCTCCTCCATGTCGACGGTGAAGAAGGCAGTCCGGTCACTGACGCGGGCCGCCTGCTGCATGTTGTGGGTGACGATGACAATGGAGTAGTTCTCTTTCAAGCCCTGCATCAGGTCCTCAATGCGCAGCGTTGCAATGGGGTCGAGCGCGGACGCCGGCTCGTCCATCAGGACGACGTCCGGGCTGGTGGCAATCGCCCGGGCGATGCAGAGCCGCTGCTGTTGGCCACCCGAGAGGGCATAGGCAGAGTCGTTTAGCTTGTCCTTCACCTCATCCCAGAGTGCCGCTTGAGTGAGTGCCTGCTCGACGAGCTCGTCGAGGTCTCCGTCGAACCCGGCGATCTTCGGGCCAAATGCAACGTTGTCATAGATCGATTTCGGGAAGGGGTTGGGCTTCTGGAACACCATGCCGATGTGACGGCGAACCTGAACGGGGTCTACGTCGCTCCCGTAGAGGTCGACGTCGTGGTAGCGAATCGAGCCGGACACTCGAGCCGTCTCGATCAAGTCGTTCATGCGGTTGAAGCATCTCAGCACGGTGCTCTTCCCGCAGCCGGACGGCCCGATGAGAGCGGTGATCTCGTTGCGACGGATCTGGATACCAACGTCTTTCACGGCGTGAAAGTCGCCGTAGTGAACATTCAGACCCGCAACGTCGAAGACGATAGGGCTTTCGACCAGCGCCTGGTCGCGGCTTTCAACGGCAACACCCATGGAAGGGGATGTTACGGTGCCGGCACCGGTTTGAGCCGGTCGAGACCCGGTGGCGGGCTCGAGTACAACTGGTTTACTCATCTCGGTCTCCGTTCGGTCGTTCACCATCGCCGCTCGTACCGGTTTCTCAGAATCACAGCACTTCCGTTCGCTACGAACAGCACGACGAGCAATACCACGATGGCGGCAGGGGCGAGGTTTTCTTTGAAGACGGGGTCGGCTTGCCGGCTCCACGAGAGCACGACGGCCGGCAGCGCCGTGTATGTGCCGGTCAGACGGTCGAACAGGCCGGCCGAGCCGGCGCTGAAGAACCCGGTGGCGACGCCGATGACCAGCAACGGAGCCGTCTCTCCAAATGCCCTGGCTAGAGCAAGGACGGTTCCGGTCAGAATGCCGGGTGCTGCGGCCGGGAGGGTGTGGTGGCGAATCACCTCCCACTGGGTGGCGCCGACGCCGAACCCGGCTTCTCGGATCGTGTCTGGCACGGCCCGGAGCGCCTCCGATGCCGTGATGATGATGATGGGCAGCACGAGGACGGCCAGCGTGATCCCGGCCGCGATCACATTGCGGCCAGCCGTGGTGTCGGGACCACCCAGCCCAATGAGATCGACCAGGCGTACGAAAACGGCTAATCCGAGCAGCCCGTAGACGATGGACGGCACGCCCGCCAGATTCCGGATATTGGTCTGAAGAAACCGGGTTAGGGCGTTGTCGGGGGCGTACTCCTCGAGGTAGACGGCGGCTCCGATCCCCAGAGGAAACGCGACAACCGCCACGATCAGCGTGATGCCGATCGACCCGAGCAACGCCGTCCACACCCCGGCCGTCGACGAGTCGAGGCTGATGCCGGAGGTCACAAAGTCGACGCCCCGATCGCGAAACACCGGCAGGGCGCCGATCACGATGTCGGCGAGGAGAGTCACGAGGATGAGGAGGGACACCAGCAGCATCAGCAGAAGCGTCGCCTCGAACGCAACACCGGCGGGGTTGAAGCGGCGGCCTCGCAGCGAAGCCCGGACCACGGCGGCGGTGTCGAGGGTTTCCGTGCGCCCGGTCATCAGTACTTCTGCCTGACCCGCCGCACGAAGCGGTCGCTCATCCAGTTGAGCACCAGCGTGATGAAGAACAGGGTGATGCCGAGCGCGAACACCCCTTCGAAGGCGAGGGCCTCGCCCGCCACCTGGTCCGACCCGGTCGCCACCGATGCGATCGCGGCGGTGAGCGTGGTGCCGGAATCGAGCGGGTTCCACGTTCGCAGTGCTCCTCCGACCGCACCGGCGGCCATGAAGGTGACCATCGTCTCCCCAATGGCCCGTGACAAGCCGAGGATGAGCGAGGCCATGATCCCGGACACCGCAGCCGGGAGGACCACGGATCGGACCGTCGTCGACTTCTTAGCACCGAGGCCGTAGGAAGCCTCACGCAGTGCCTGCGGCACCGCACGCAAGGCATCTTCCGATACCGACGCGACCAGCGGGGTGACGAGGATGCCGACCCCGATCGACGCCGTGAGGATGGTGGCCGGTTTGGGTGAGTTGAGGAGCTCGACGACGACGTTCGGGCCAATCCAGAGCAACGCGAAGAAGCCGAGGACGACCGACGGGATCCCGGCCAAGATCTCCAGTACCGGCTTCAGCAGCCGCCGCACACGCGGTTTGGCGTACTCGGCGAGGTAGATGGCTGCACCGAGGCCGAGGGGTGTTGCCACCAGCATCGCCACCAGCGACATGACCAGCGTGCCGGCGATCGGGGTGAGCAGATCAAACCGGTTTCGTCGCGGGAACCAACCGACATCGAGCAAAGACCCCTTGTCGACGTCGACAAAGAAGCCGACCGCGTTGCCGAGGAGCGACGCAACGATGGCGATGCTGACCGCGATGGAGACGATCGCCATCCCGAGGAACAGCCGACGCATCCGCTGCTCCTTGCGCAGCCTGCGTGGTTCGCCGCGCAGATCAACCGAGTCGCTGGTCGCCGTCATCGGGAGGGTCGTGCCATGCGGAGCCGCGCCCCCTACCGATTTTCCCAAGCGGCGAAGGTGTCTGAGTAGTCGGCTAGCTCCACGTAGCCGGTCTCGGCGACCGACGCGAGGCCTTCGGTCGAGAGATAGAAGTCGACGTAGTCGGCAAGTTCCGGCTTCTCTGCGGCCTTGCCGGTGTTCACGTAGATGAACAGCGGCCGTGACAGCGGATAGCTGCCATCCGCGATCGACGCTGGGGTCGGCTCAACACAGCCGCTGGCGCCGTCGTCGACCGCAAGCGCCGCGACCTTGTCCTGGTTCTCGACAAAAAAGGCGTATCCGACCCAACCCAGCGAGGTGTCAGAGCCGGCGATACCGTCGATGATCACGTTGTCGTTCGGCGAGGCGACGTAGTCCAGGCGGGCGGCGTTTTCAGCGCCGCGCTCCTCAGCCAGATCCTCGATGACGAACTCCACGAACGTGTCGTAGGTCCCGGATTCCTCCCCCGGCGCGGTGATCACGAGCGGTGCATCCGGATACGGGGCGTGACCGGCCCCGAGCTCGGCCGCCAACGCGTCGGCGTCCGACCAGTTGTCGAATCCAAGCGACTCGGGTCCCATCAGTGCGTAGAGATCCTTGAAGTCGAGACAGGCAACCGCGTCGTTGGTCAGCGAGGTCAGCACCGACAGCCCGTCGATCGCCACTTCCAGCTCGACGTAGTCGACCCCGTTTGCTGCGCAGTCTTCCGCCTCGGACTCCTTGATGGCTCTCGAAGCGTCGGAGATGTCGGTCTGCCCCTCGCAGAACTTCTTGAAGCCGTCACCCGTGCCCGGCCCCTCTACCGAAATGGTGATGTCGGGATTCTCGGCCGAGAACTTTTCAGCATTTCGAGCCGAGATGGGCTCGACGGTCGACGATCCCGATATGACAATCGATCCGCCGTCGCCACCGGTGGGGTCGCCATCCCCGGTCCCCGCGTCGTCTCCGCCACAGGCGGCCCCTACCAATACCAGCGCCGCGATGAGCGACACCCACAGCCTCGGATTCACGGTTCCCTCCGCTATTCGCTTGCGGGAAAGCTACGGAGGGGAGGTAACCGGACCGGGATGGCCGGGTTACCGGAACGTGAACGTTCGCGGCGTTGTCGTCAGTCCGGGCTCAGCGAGGCCGGACGTTCCCAGGCCGTCCCATCATCGAGCAGCGTCTGGACCAGGTCGAGCACCCGCCGGTTGATCTCGTTGCGGATTCCCCGAACGGTGGCAAGGTCTTTGCCGGCGGGGTCGTCGAGCTCCCAGTCGAGGTATCGCCTTCCGGGGAAGACGGGGCAGGCATCGCCACAGCCCATAGTGATGACCACATCGGCGGCCCGGACGGCTTCGCTCGACAGCAGTTTGGGCCGGCGGTCGAGTAGGTCGATGCCCAGCTCGGCCATGGCCGCAATGGCCATCGGGTTCACCTGATCGGCCGGCTCGCTGCCGGCCGAGAGCACCTCGATTCGGCCTTGACCGTGCAACTCGGTGAGGGCCGCCGCCATCTGGCTGCGGCCTGCGTTATGCACGCACACGAATAGCACCCGGGGTCGCTCGTCCATCGTCTCGAATGTACTGCAACCCGGTGGCGAAGCCAGAAGCGGCCCGGGTAACCTCATGATCTCGCCTCAGAATCAGCACGCTCTCCATGGCTCTCAGCCAGCCCACAACCAAGCCACCGCTGCCGACATGGGCCCGCCTGCTGCTCGTGTTCGGACTTCTGTACACGTTTCTGGCTGGAGTCAAGTTCCTCGAGAGCGGGATCAAAGCATTCGGGTCCGACGTCGCCGCCGACCTCTTCGATGGAATCAGCAATCCCCTGGCAGGATTGTTCGCCGGGATTCTCGCCACCGTTCTAGTCCAGTCCTCATCGGTGACCACCGCCACCATCGTCGGGCTGGTCGGATCGGGGACCCTCCCGTTCGATACCGCCGTCCCGATGATCATGGGAGCCAACATCGGGACGACCGTCACCAATACCCTCGCTTCGCTCGGACACATTCGCCGCAGCCAGGAGTTTGAGCGGGCGTTCGCCGGCGCAACGATGCACGACTTTTTCAACCTCATGGCCGTCAGCGTTCTGCTCCCCCTCGAGCTCCTAACGGGCTTCCTCTCCGGAGCGGCCGAAGAGGTCGGAGCGTGGTTGTCGGACGCAGGGATCCAGGGTGGCGAGCTCGGCGACAGTCCGCTGAAATCAGCCGTCAAGTGGCCGGTCGACCAGACACAGGAACTGCTCGACGGACTGGGCGACAACCTACTCGGCGCCGTCTTGCTGATGTTCGGCCTCGGGCTGATATTCCTCAGCCTGGCCTTCATCACGAAGAACATGAAGGAGGTTCTCGCCGGGCGAATCGAGCGCTCAATCAACGAGGTCCTGAGCCGGGGCGGCGGAGTGCCGGCCATGCTCCTCGGGCTCGTGATCACGGTGGCAGTTCAGAGCAGCTCGATTACGACTTCGATCCTCATCCCGATCATCGCCGCTGGTGTCCTCACGCTGCGCAACGCCTACCCGATCACGCTGGGTGCCAATGTCGGGACCACGGTCACGGCGCTGCTGGCATCGCTGGCAGCCGACCGCCCGGAGGCGCTGGCTATCGCCCTCACCCATACCGCGTTCAACCTCGCCGGGATCGTCCTGTTCTACCCGCTGCCACAATTGCGCCACTTGCCCGTCAGGGCGGCCGAGCGGCTGGCTCATGTAGCGCTGACGAATCGGACGCTCGCCCTCGGCTACGTGGTTGGCGTCTTCATCGTCGTTCCGTTGATCGGAATAGTGTTGCTTCGATGAGGGAGGTTCGCCATGGTCCTTGAGTTCTTTCGGCGGGGGTCTGAGAACCAACTCGAAACAATTGAGAGTCAAATCGGTCAGATGCTCAGCGAGGCCCGGCATAGCTTCGACCTGGCCGTTGGCGCCCTACTGGCTGGGGCCTCCGCCAGCGCCGTGGACAAAGACGTCCACAAGACGGATCGCCGGATCAACAAACTCGAGCGCAAGATCAGGCGTGAGCTCGTGGTACACGTGAGCGTCAACGCCTCGGGAACCGATGTGCCCATGGTCCTGGCATTCATGGCCGTTGCTAAGGACATCGAGCGAATCGGCGACTACACGAAGAACATCTGGGATCTCGCCGATCAGGGAGTCGACCTGTCGGACGCAGAAGATATCGACATACTCACCGCTTACCGGGATCGAATCTCCCTTCTCATCTCCCAAACGGCACAGACCTTCCTGGATCGGGCGACCGACCAGGCCTGGGATTACCTCAAGGAGGCCGACGGGATGGTGAGCGAGTTCGACGAGAGAATCGACGAGTTCGTGGCATCGCAGCGGCCGTCGACCTTCGGGGTTCCCCGGGCCCTCTATTACCGCTATCTCAAGCGAATAACTGCTCACCTGATGAACGTTCTCACTGCCCTGACGATGCCGGTGGACCGGCTCGCCTATTACGACGAAGACCGCCGGGATCGAGACCCGTTGGACGGGTAGGGCGATCGGGCCTACTCGTCGACCTCGGGAGGTTTCCGAAGTCGCTTGTTGGCGCTGCGGCGGCGCTTGTCACGCAGGCGGCCCTCGTGGGCCGAACGAGGCGTCCGCGTCGGGATTCGGCGTCGCCGCTCCCGGAGTGCCTCCACGACCAACTCGGCAAGCTGACGCCGTGCCAGCTGGCGATTGCGCCACTGCGACCGCGACTCGCTCGATGCCACCGTGAGCACGCCATCTCGCGCTCGGGTCCCCAGCGAGCGCTCCAGCCGCCGCCGTAGATCCTCCGACAGTGCTGCGCTAGCGCCGAAATCCCACGACAGCTCCGCCCGGGTGGCGTTGCGATTGGCATGCTGGCCGCCCGGGCCGCCGGCCGTCGAAAACGACCAGCTGAGCTCGCCTTCCGGGATGGTGAACAGGTCGCCGATTGGGAGGTCCATGGGGAGAAGGTAGTCGCGAGGGTCAGTGGTCGGTGGTTGGTGGAGTTGCCAGTTGCAGGTTGCAAGTTGCAGGTCAGAGGGTTGGCGTCGGGCTTACCTCCCCCGCGAGCGCTAGCGAGTGGGGGAGGCCAGGAGGGGGGTGAGAGCGCGTTCCTGTGTTCTCGCCTACGAGCAGTTACGACCCCCTTGAACCACCGGCACGCTTCACCTACACCTCCCCTTATGCCACTCGATCCTGTGCAGCGAGAACAAG
>JABDLU010000136.1 GCA_013002865.1 Acidimicrobiia bacterium | reverse complement strand
ATGTAGGGGAGGCCGAGGTCGACTTGCGCTTCGACGATGCCGACCATGGAGAGCGTCCCGGCCTGGATGACGACGCCGATCACCGCCAGCACTAGCGGGAGCTCATACGCAATGATCTGCGCAGCGGCCCGCAAGCCCCCGATGAGCGAGTACTTGTTGCCGGATGACCAGCCGGCCATGAGCACACCGAGGGTGGACAGCGACGAGATGGCCAGGGCGAAAAAGATGCCCAGATCGAGGTCGGCGGCGATGAGGTCGGGGCTGAACGGGATGATGACGAACACCGCCAGCGTCGATACCATCAGCAGATAGGGCGCCAGCTTGTACACCTGCTTGTCGGCGGCGGCCGGGACGAGGTCCTCTTTCTGGAAGAACTTCAGCCCGTCGGCCATCGGCTGGGCCCATCCCCAGCGTCCGCCTGCGAAATAGGGTCCCACCCGGCTCTGCATGTGCGCCGAGATCTTCAGCTCGGCGAAGATGATCGGGAGGATCCCCGTCAACACCACTCCCGTGACGATCAGGATCTTCAGCACCAGGAGCAGGTAGAAGTTGATTTCAACCGCGACCAACGGAATCACTGCGTGCTCCCGTTGGTCGAGCATTCAGCTTTCAGCAGTCCGCACTCAGCGGGAGTTCTGGCCGATAGCCGATAGCCGACAGCCGAGTGCCGATCACCGGAAACCGTTCGGGTCCCGTGGAAGTTGGCTATTCCGAGCTCGGGGGTCGGTGGACGGGGGACGGGCGTCGGGCGACTCATCGGTCCACGTCCCCGAGCACGAAGTCCAGGCTCCCCAGCAAGGCAATGATGTCGGGGACTATCAAGCCTTTGAGGGCCCAGGGGAGGATGGAGAGGTTGGAAAAGGAGGGGGTGCGGATCTTCAACCGGTACGGAATCCGGCCGCCTTCGGAGATCAGGTAGTAGCCCATCTCCCCCTTCGGGTTCTCGGCGCGCACGTAGGTCTCGCCCTTCGGGACCTTGATCACCCGGGGGACCTTGGCCTGCAGCGGGCCGGACGGGATGTCGTCGATGGCCTGGGTGACGATCCGGGCCGCCTGTCGCACCTCTTCGACTCTGACCTGATACCGGTCGAAGCTGTCACCGTTCTCCCCCACCGGGATGTCGAAGTCGTACTTGTGATACGGGAGATAGTCCTCGTGCTTGCGCAGGTCGAAGGCCACTCCCGACGCTCGCAGATTGGGGCCCGATACGCCGTACTCGAGGGCTTTGTCGGCCGGGATCTCGGCGACGTGCCTCGTGCGGGCCTGGAAGATCTCGTTGCCCGACACCAGATTGTCCATGTCGTCACACACTGCGACGACTTTTTCCATCGCAGATCGGGTTTCGGCCAGGAAACCTTTTGGCAGGTCCTGAGCGACCTTCTTCTGGGTGCTGCCTCCACCCGCGGCGGGCTTGACGCCCCCGATACGGTTGAAGTTGGGATGGAAGCGCCCGCCGGTGACACCTTCGAGCAGCTCGAGCACGTGCTCCCGTTCGCGGAGCGCGTGCATCAGTGGAGTGGCGGCTCCCAGCTCGAGCGGGAAAGACGACATGAACACCAGGTGATTCGAGATCCGGGCCAGCTCGGTGAGGATGAGGCGGATCGCCTGGGCTCGCTCCGGAACCTCGAGCTCCATGAGGCGCTCGATGGCGACGATGAACGGGATCTCGTTGGCGAAACCCGATACCCAGTCGATCCGATTGACCAGCGCCGTGATCTGGGGGTACGTGCGCACTTCGGCGAGCTTTTCGTACCCGCGGTGCATGTAGCCGATGACCGGCTCGACGTTGGTGATGCGCTCACCGTCGAGGTCGGCAACCAATCGCAGCACCCCGTGGGTCGATGGGTGTTGCGGGCCGATGTTGAGCGTCATGCCGGGCGTCTGCAACTCGACCGAGACCGCAACCTCGGAAACATGTGCGGCGACCGTTGGATCGAGCGTCTGGCTCACTGGGCACCGCCCTCGGCGTCGCCAGCACTCAGCTCTCCGCCCTCAGCAGGCGCCTCCTCTGAGCCGACAGCCGATTGCTGATTGCCTGCCGCATCCTCCGAGGAGCTCGTACTCCCAGCCTCGGGGTTCTCGGTCGACGGCATGTCCTCGACGTCGACCATCCCCGGCCACGGCTTCACCTCGCGGCTGAGCAGCGGATAGTCCTTGCGAAGGGGGTGCCCTTCGAACTCGTCTGTCAAATAGAGCTTGCTGAGATTCGGATGGCCCACGAACTCGATCCCGAACATCTCGGCGGCCTCCCGCTCATGCCAGTCGGCACCACCGAACACCTCGATGAGTGTGGGCAGGCGAGCCTCGTCCTTGGGGATCGCGGTGGACAGGGTGACCGCCTCATTGGTCCGACCGCTCGAGAGCCTGACCAGTACTTCGAAGCGCTCCTCGACGGATTCCTCGAGCGGCTCGCCGACGGCCACATCGTTGCTCCAGTCGACCGCCGACAGGAATGAGAAGAAGTCCAGCCCGGCCTCATCGCGGACCGTGCGCACCGCCTCGACCCAGCCATCGGCCGCGACATCCACCTTCGGATTGCCAAAGTCGGCCGACCACGAACTGCTGCCGACCAGTCCGGCCACACGGGATGCGAACTCGCTCGCCGGAGATGCTTCTTCGGTGCCAGCCTCCGCCACCGTCCCATCCCCGGCGGAGGCCTCCGCTGCCGCCGCGTCTACCGGTGCGTCCGACTCGTCAGGCGGGTTGGTAGTCACGCTGATTCCACTTCTCTTTGACGTCCTCGTTGGTGATCTTCTCCTGGAGCAGCACGATGCCTTCCATGAGGGCTTCCGGCCGGGGAGGGCAGCCGGGCACGTAGACATCCACGGGGATGATCTGATCGACACCCTTGGTCACCGAGTAGGAATCCCAATACGGTCCACCGCAGTTGGAGCACGACCCCATCGAGATCACATATTTGGGGTTGGGCATCTGGTCATAGAGGCGGCGAATGGCCGGCGACATCTTGTCGGTGACCGTTCCGGCAACCACCATCAGGTCGGCCTGGCGGGGCGACGCCGGCAGCGGGATGATGCCAAAGCGCATGAAGTCGTAGCGGGGCCCCGATGCGGCCATCATCTCGATGGCACAACACGCCAGACCGAACTGGAAGAACCACAGGGAATACTTGCGGGACCAGTTGAGCAGCCAGGACAGTGGCTTGGGCGCGCCGAACCGCTCGATTACTCCCATTTGAGGACTCCCTTTCGGATGGTGTAGAGCAGGCCCATGAGCAGGATGCCGATGAAGATGAACATCTCCCACAGCGCGAATGCTCCAAGGGTTTCGAGCTGGAGCGCCCACGGGAAGATGAAGACCGCTTCGACGTCGAAAATCAGGAACAGCAGCGCAAACACGTAGTAGCGAATGTGGGTCTGGCTGTAGCCGCCGCCGATCGGGTCGATGCCCGACTCGTAGGTTTCCAGCTTGGCCGGGGTCGGATCGCTCGGACGGATGAGCGACGCCACGCCCAACAGAAGCCCGACGAGCACTGCACCAAAGGCGCCGAAGGCGAGGACGGTCAAGTATTGGTCAAAGTACTCCGACAACAACTCTCCTCGTCCTGCCGGGCGGGCGGATTGCGTGGAGTATAGGCAGCGGGCGAAAGGCGCGAAAGCCACGCCGCAGGACCCCCGTAGGAACGCTTTTCCCCCTTTCCCCACCCTCCGTGAGAGGCACTACGCTGTTGCGTGGCGGGCTGCGCCGGACCGCCGACCCACCCGGGTTGGATCTCGGCTTCACCGCGGGCATGAAGCAACCGATACGTAGGGAAACAGGAGACGCTGGCCTTGACCCACCTTCCATCAGATCAGAACGCGTCCGGGCGTGACCTCGGCGCCGAGGAGCTGGCGCTCCTCGAGACCGCCGTCCGGAGCGGGACGCTGACCTCAACCAAGGGCCAATTCGTCGCCCAGCTCGAGCAAGAGTTTGCCGAACTGCTCGGGGCCGGCCATGCCGTTGCCTGTGCATCAGGGAGCGCGGCCGTGCACATCGCGGTGGCCGCCCTCGACCTCGAGCCGGGTGACGAGATCATCACCACCCCGATCACCGACATGGGGGCCCTTGCCCCGCTGCTCTTCCAGGGTGTGATCCCGGTGTTCGCCGACGTCGACCCGGCCACCCTGAACGTGACCGCGGATACGATCGCCGCCCGGCTGAGCCCGCGCACCCGGGCAGTGATCGTCACCCACCTCTTCGGGTGCCCCGTGGACATGGCCCCCGTCATGGCGCTGGCCGGCGAACACGGGTTTCCGGTGATCGAGGATGCCGCCCAGGCCTTCCTGGCGGAGAGCCAGGGGGCACCGATCGGCACCATCGGCTCCATCGGGTGCTTCAGCTTTCAGCAGGGCAAGCACATGACCTCCGGCGAGGGCGGCATCGTCGTCACCGACGACGACGGCCTGGCCCGCCGGATGCGGCTGTTCGTCAACAAGGCGTGGGGATACGGAGATCCCCAGCCCGATCACTATTTCCTGGCGCTGAACTACCGGCTCACGGAGCTGCAGGGGGCAGTTGCGCTGGCACAGCTCCGCAAGCTCCCGGCGGCGGTGAAGCACCGCCGCTCGATGGCCGAACGCCTTGCCGGAGCCGTCGAAGATCTGCCCGGACTGTCCACCCCCCGCGCTCCGGAGGGCGCCGTGCACAGCTACTGGCGATTCCCACTTTGGGTCGATCCCGCAGTCGTCGACGGCGGGGTCGACTACCTGGCCCGAGCGCTGCGGGAGGTCGACATCCCGGCCGCCCCCCGCTACATCCAGAAGCCGGCATTCGAGACACAGGTCTTCGCCGAGCAGAACACGTTCGGGTCGAGCCGCTGGCCGTTCACGCTTGCCGACCCTGAGGCTGTCGACTACTCCCCCTCCCGATACCCCGGGGCCTACCAGGGACTCGACCAGGTCCTGGTGCTGCCGTTCAACGAGCAGTTCACCGCGGAGCATGTCGACGTCATCGCCGGCGAGATCCGTGCCGCACTGGAGGGCCGATGAGCCCCCTCGCCATCGGGCTGGTCGGCGCAGGCGGCATCGGTTCGACGTACGTAGAGGTCCTCGGTCAGCTCGATGAGGCCGGCCTGGCCGTCGTGTGTGATCTCGACAGGGATCTCGGGACCTCGGTGGCCGCCGCCAACGGGGCTGTGTTCACCGATGACTACCGGAGCCTCGCCGGCGTGGACGCCGTGATCATCGCGACGCCGCCGGCGACCCATCCCGACGTGGCCCGGCGCTTCCTTCGGGACGGAATCCCGGTCCTGTGCGAGAAGCCACTCGCCATCGACATCCCGTCGGCCCGCTCGATGGTGGAGGAGGCCCGCCGCTCGGACACGATCCTGACCATGGCCTCGAAGTTTCGCTATGTGCCGGATATCTCGACCGCTCGCAGCTTCATTCGTTCCGGAACGATCGGTGAGGTCGTCCTGTATGAGAACACCTTCGCATCGCGGGTCGACATGACGGATCGGTGGAATGCGGTCTCGGAGATTTCCGGGGGCGGCGTGCTCATCGACAACGGCACGCACAGCCTCGACATTGCCCGGTACTTGCTGGGACCGATCGCCCAGGTGCTCGCCATCGAGGGCCACCGGGTACAGGACGTGGCCGTCGAGGACACCGCCCGGATCTTCTTCACGACCGAGGACAGCGTTGCCGGCACCATCGACCTGTCGTGGAGCGTCAACAAGGAGCGCGATTCCTTCATCGAGATCTATGGGTCGGAGGGTGTCATCAAGATCGGCTGGAACGCTTCGAGCTACCGGTTGGATGCCGCCGACGAGTGGGTGCAATTCGGGCACGGATACGACAAACTGGAGGCCATGACGGCTCAGGTACGCAATTTCGTCGGCGCAGTGAACGGCACCGAGCGACTGCTGATCGAGGCGGCGGACGGCATTGCATCGGTGGCGGTGGTCGAGGCGGCCTACGCCTCGTTGAACAGCCCGAACTGGATCGTCGTGGCTCAGGAAACGGACACCGACCGAGTCGTCGCATGACCGTCCATCCCACGGCGCTCGTCGAAGCGGACGTGGAGATCGGACCGGGAACCTCGGTGTGGGACAACGTCCACATCCGCGGCCCGGCCCGGATCGGGTCCGACTGCATCATCGGCGAGAAGACCTATATCGCCTACGGCGTCTCAATCGGCGACCGGGTCAAAATCAACGCCTTCGTCTACATCTGCACCGGGGTCACCATCGAGGACGGCGTGATGTTGTCGGCGGGCACGATCTTCACAAACGATCGCTATCCGCGGGCAACTACCCCCGACCTTGCGCACCTGCGGGGATCGGAGCCCGACGACGACACCCTCGAGACCGTCGTGCGGGCCGGCACCACCATCGGGGCCGGCGCCGTGATCGGGCCCGGCATCGAGATCGGCCGGTTCGCCATGGTGGGGATGGGATCGGTCGTCACCGCGGATGTGGCGCCCTTCTCGCTCGTGGTCGGCAACCCGGCCCGATCGATCGGGTGGGTCTGTCGCTGCGGACAGCGGCTGCCCGAGGGACCGGAACCGGACTGCGCGGCCTGCGGCCTCGCCTACCGGGTCACCGCCGGCGCCCTGGAGGAGCGGTGAGCCGCCGCTACGCGGTAATCGGTGGGGGCGTGCTTGGCCTGACACTGGCGCTCCGGCTCAGCGAGGCCGGCCACGAGGTGACCGTCTTCGAGCGGGCCGAGACCATCGGCGGGCTGGCGTCGGCTTGGAGCATCGGCGACATCACCTGGGACCGGCATTACCACGTCACCCTCGGTTCAGACGACCACGTGCTGTGGCTGCTCGATCGTCTCGGCCTCAGCGACGAGATCCGCTGGGCCAACACCCGCACTGCGGTGTACGCCGGCGGCCGCCTCCATTCGGTCTCCACCCCGCTCGAGTTATTGCGCTTTCCTCCCCTGCGCCTGGTCAACACCGTCCGCCTGGCGGCCAATCTGGCCTACGCCACCCGCATTCGCGACTGGCGGCGCCTCGAGGCCATCCCGGTGGCTACCTGGCTGCGGCGCTGGTCCGGCCGGCGCACCTTCGATGAGTTCTGGAAGCCCCTCCTCGAATCCAAGCTCGGCGAGGCGTATCGAGAGACCTCGGCCGCCTTCATCTGGGCGACCGTGCAGCGGCTCACCGCCGCCCGGCGCCACGGTATGACCGATGAGACATTCGGCTACGTGGCGGGTGGCTATGCCCGGGTGTTCGAGCGCTTCGAGTCGGTGCTGCGAGAACGCGGGGTCCGGTTCCAGCTCGGCGCTGCAGTTGGCCGGGTCGGCCGCTCCGGTGACGAGCTCACGGTGGAGCTCGCCGGAGGGGACAAACAGGACTTCGATGCCGTGGTCGTGACGGCGGCCGCTCCCATCGCCGCCCGGTTGTGCGAAGGGCTGAATGATGAGGAGCGGATGCGGCTGGAGGCAATCCGGTACCTGGGAATCGTGTGTCCATCGGTGCTGGTGCGCGGTCACCTCCCCGACTTCTACATCACCAACATCACCGATCCGGGCCTCCCGTTCACGGGCATCATCAACATGTCGGCCCTGGTGGGTCCCTTCGACGGGCACTCGCTGGTCTATCTGCCCCGGTATGTCGCCCCGACCGATCCTTTGTTCGAGGCAAGTGATGCCGCCATCGAGGACGACTTCGTGGCCGGTCTCCGGCGAGTGGTGCCATCGATCGAGCCGGACGACATCGTCGCCGTCCGTACCTCCAAGGTGCGGGCGGTGATGGCCCTCCCGGCACTCAACTACTCCGAGCGGGTGCCGCGCATCGAGACCTCGGTGCCCGGGCTGTACCTGGTCAGCTCAGCCAACATCATCAACGGGACACTCAACGTCAACGAAACCCTTCAGCTGGCCGACCGGGCCTCGGAGTTGATCGCATGAGAGCGAGCCTGTCCCTCGACCTCGACAACCTATGGTCATACCTGAAGACCCACGGGGACCCAGGTTGGGTCGACTATCCGTCGTATCTCGGCACGGTTGTTCCCCACATCGCCCAGCTGGCCTCGAGCACCGGGGTCACGATGTCGATCTTCATCGTCGGTCGGGATGCCGCCTTCGAGGAGAACCACGATCTCCTCACCGGATTGGCCGCCGCCGGCCACGAGCTCGGCAACCACTCGTTCCGCCACGAACCGTGGATTCACACGTATCCGGACTTGGAGATTTCCGATGAGCTGAAGGCGGCCCACGAGGCGATCGCCACGGCGACGGGAGTGGAGCCCTATGGGTTCCGCGGTCCGGGATTCAGCGTTTCCCCCGTCATCCTGGCCACCCTGGCCGACATGGGATATCACTACGACGCCTCGACCCTTCCCACCTGGATCGGCCCGCTGGCGCGCCGCTACTACTTCAAATCGACTCAGCTGCCCGCCGATGAGGCTGCCAAGCGATCGGCCCTGTTCGGCAGCGCCCGGGACGGCCTCCGCCCCAACCGCCCCTATCGATGGGAGCTCCAAACGGGAGAGCTGCTCGAGATCCCGGTCACCACCATGCCGCTGCTGCGGGTTCCCATTCACGTGAGTTATCTGCTGTATCTGAGCGGCTACTCTCCCCGGCTCGCCGAGGCCTACCTCCGTCTGGCGATGGCGGCATGCCGGCTGCGGGGCGAAGGCCCATCCATGCTGCTGCACCCCCTCGACCTGCTCGGCGGCGACGACGTTTCCGAGCTGGGGTTCTTTCCCGGAATGGACCTTCCCGGGGCAATCAAGCGGGAACGGACCGCCCGGTACGTCTCTCTGCTGGCCGCCGGGTTCGAGCTCGGGACCATGACCGAGCACGCCGCCGGCCTGCGGGATCTGCGGCGGATCCGGCCCCGATGAGCACCGCGGGCGCCCCGGCCATGAGGCCCACCCTCCTGCGGGCAGCTCCGCTCGTATTCCTGGTCGTGCTGGCGGCGATGACCGTTCGGTTGCTGGCGATCGTGGTCGAGCCGGGCGCCTCCGACGGGGGCTACCTGGACTTTCGGGATGCGGTCCACGCTCCGGCCGCGGCCTTGCTCGACGGCGTCGACCCGTACAACACCGTCGATCTGCTGGCTCATGACCCGGACATCGGCAACCCATTCAACACCTACACGCCCCACCATCTGCTGCTGGCAATTCCGCTCGCGCTCCTGCCGATATGGGTTGCCGGAGTCATTTGGTGGGGGCTCAACGTCGCCTTGCTCCTGATCGCGGTGCGCTTCGCCGTCGAGCGCACCCGGCCGGAGTGGGGGTGGGACGGGGTGTTCGGCGTTGCGTCCATCGTCCTGCTGTCCAACCCCGGCCGGTTCAACTTCCTGACCGGACAGCCGACCCTGGTCATCGTTGTGGGCGCCTACGTCGCCTTCACGTCCCGTAACCCGTGGGCGGCGGCGGCGGGCGCCGCTGCGGCGGCTATCAAGCCGCAGTTCGGGATTCCCCTGTTCGTGCTCCTGGCGGCCGCCGGGCGCCTGCGCACCGCGCTGGGCGGGACCGGCATCGTGGCGGCTCTGTCTGCTCCGATCCTGCTCACACTGGTAGCGATCGAAGGCAGCGTCGGCGGCGTGATCGACGCGATATGGGATAACGCCACCGCGGAACGGTCCGGCTCCCTGTCGCCCTACCGAATTGATGCGGTCGCCGCCGGACGGCGCGTGCTGGGCTTCGATGAGCGCTTCGTCATCACGGTGCTGGTCTTCGCGCTGTTCATGGGGATCGGGTGGTATCTGCTGCGACGTCGCCGGGAGTTCGATGCCACCGCGATGGCGATCGTCGGGCTCACATCCCTGCTGGCCCTGTTCCACCTTCCGTACGACGAGCTGATCCTGCTGTGGCCCATCGTCGGGCTGGTGACCGCCGACCATGGTCTCGGCCGCTGGCGCCCGTGGGCGGTAGGCGCCATGCTCGCCGCCGCCTTCAACCCGCTGACGATGCTGATCCTCGACCTCGGGGAAGGGCTCGACACCACGACCACGGTGCTGCTCGCTCTGTCCCTGGCCGCTATCGCCGCCGGGATGCTGGCCCGGCGAGAGCGGGAGACACCGGTCCGTCAGTGAGAGAGGCCGCCGGCCGGCGCGGTAGCTTGGGCGGTGAGAAAGGGGGCCTATGACCACCGCCAACGCCGCCCCGTATGCGGCCCGCCTCGAAATTGACTATCCAGACCGGGAGCTCGACCGGGTGTCGAGCTTCTTTCGCGTTCTCTACGCCCTCCCGATAGCCGTCCTCGTCGGACTGATCAGCGGCGGGAATGGCTACTGGCTGGCCACGAGCAGCGTCCTGTTCGCCCCCACCGCATTGATGATCGTCTTCCGACAGAAGTACCCGCGGTGGTGGTTCGACTTCAACCTGGAGCTGACCCGATTCAGCACCCGGGTCGGCGCCTACCTGGCGCTGCTGTCTGATGAATACCCATCGACGACCGACGACCAGTACGTACATCTCGAGATCGACTACCCGGATGCCACCACCCTCAACCGGTGGGCCCCGCTCTACAAGTGGTTTCTGGCGATCCCCCACTACCTGGTGCTGGCTGTGCTGAGCATCGCAGCTCTCCTGGCCGTGATCGTCGCGTGGTTCAGCATCCTGTTCACCGGTCGCTACCCGGAGGGGATCTACGACTTCGTGGTCGGGGTTAGCCGATGGGGCTTGCGAGTGACCGCCTATGCGTTCCTGCTGGTGACCGACGAGTACCCGCCGTTCAGTCTGGACTGAAGCCGTGACCCGGCCGCCCGACTACGCCGGCGGGAGCCTGGTGAACCTGATCGCCGAGGTGGAGTTCCGGCTGACGGGCACGGCCCGCACTCCCCGGCTGCACCCGGAGGTGGCTGCGGGGATTCCGGACGCGCCGAGCTACGTGATCGTCCTGTTCGACGGGCTCGGCGCCGACCAGCTCCAGCACCCCGCCGCCGGGCTGGCCGCCGACATGATCGGACGCATCGACGCACCGTTTCCAACCACCACCACGGTGAGCCTGGCCACGGTGGCAACGGGGCTCCCGCCGTCCCAGCACGGCCTGCTCGGGTACCAGCTGTGGATGCCGAACATCGAGCAGGTGGTCAACACCATCAAGTGGACCACGTTGTGGGGGGAGCCGCTCGACTACGACACGAACGATTTGCTCCCGACCCCCAACCTGTGGGAACGCCTGACGTCGGCCGGCATCGAACCGATCACGGTCCAGCCCGGACACTTCGCCGGATCGCCCCTGACCCAAGCGCTCTACCGGGGGTGCCGCTTTGAGCCGGTGTTCACCGTTGAGGAGGTGGTATCGGCCACTATCGACCTGGCCGCGCAGCCCGGACGACTGCTGTTCACGTACGTGCCGCACGTGGACTTCGCCGCCCACGTGTACGGGCAAGACTCCCGTGAGTACGTCGACTCGCTGGAAGTAGCAACCGGCATTTGGGAAGGAATCGCCCATCGCCTCCCGGCCGGCTCGGTGATGATCGGCACCGCCGACCACGGTCACGTTGACTTCCCCGAGGCGAGGAGAGTTCGCCTCCCCAAAGAGATCGAAGAGGACCGCATCCTGTACGGGGACAGCCGGGCCATGTTCGTCAAGGGAGCCGAGTCCCCCGCCTTCGCCGACCTGCCCGCCACATGGATAGCGGCCGGCGAGGTGCTCGATTGGTGGGGCCCCGGGCCCCGCCACCCGGCGTTCGACGGCCGGGCCCCGGACGGGATCCTGCTCGCCGACGACGATGCCGCGCTGCTGCACAGCCACAGCGACAAGCGCCTCATCGGCCACCATGGGGCATTGACCACCGCAGAGCGGGAGGTGCCGCTGCTGGTCGCCGGGGCGGATTAGCCGGCCGGTTCCTCGGGCGGCGGCGGGTCGGCCGGAGGCGGGTTGGAACCAGGCACGGCCAAACCGAGCAGCTCGAGGCGTGGTCCCGGCTCGGGGAGCGCGGCTCGTGCGAGGACCGGCTCGGCATCACCCCGGTCCCGCCACGCCTCCCACAGCGCCGTCGCCCAGGCTCCCATCCCCCACATCGTGACGACGAGATAGATCGCGAATCCGGCCAGCGGAATGAGGCGGAGCAGCCGCCATCCGATAGCGGCAACGACGAAGGCGCCCATCATCGACGAGGGCCGGCGGCGGGCCCGGCGCCCGAGCGCGATCAGGGGTGGAACGGCGCCGACGAACAACCCGAACGCCCAGAACCCCAATGCCAGCAAGCCGAGCGGCGCCAGGATGATCGTGAATAGTGAGAGAACCACCGCCACCGGAACGCCGACGAAGAGGCCGAGACCAACCAGAAACGAGGTGGCCGGCCGCAGCCATGCCCGATCGGTGGCGCGCCCGGTCGGCCGGGGAAAGGCGGCGATGAGCACCACACCGAGGAACACCACCCCGACGAACCGCAAGACGTTGAACAGCGCCCGCAGGGCCCGGTACGACAGGTCGGCAGGAATCGGCCGGACTTCGGTTACCAGCCCAAGGTCGGCATCGGGCGATATGTCGGTGCGGGCGGTCCACCCGCGAACGTTCTGTCCGATGAGCCCCTGCCGCCAGCTGACGGCGGAACCAACGGAGGCCGATTCGGTGATGGTGAGGCGATGGACGCCGACGTCGATGTCTTCGGCCACGGTGCCGTCGACGTAGAGGCCCCACAGCAGATCGCCCCGAATCTCGCCACCGACGGCACCTGAGTTGCGAGCAGATATCGCTGCCAGGAGCACATCTCGCCCGACCGTGCCATCGACCTCGACCGAGCGGGCCACAGACAGGACGTCGTCGCCGACCGAGCCGGTCACATCCACCTGCCAGGCGACCGCCCGGACGCTGCCCGCGACGTCGCCTCCGATGCGCACCGTCCAGGCGATTCCGTTGACGTCGCCTTCGACAGTGCCATTCACGATCAGCTCGCGGGTGGTGACGGTCAGATCACCGCGAATCGTGCCTTCGACGATCACGCGGGCGGCACCGGCAAACAGGTCCTCCTCGACGATGCGATCGGCCGGAATGATGACGGTTCCCGAGGACGCCACCGCCCCGACGGGATGCGGGAACACCAGCGCAGCTGCGAACCCGACGGCCAACAAGGGAGCGGCGAAGTTGCGGAACCGGGTCACGACATCAAATCTACGAGACCGGCGGCGTTGCGCATGTCCTCACCGCAGGCGGCGCAGCCCGCGGCAGGATCAAAGGGGCAGCGCGCTCGTGACGACGTCCAGCAGCGGCCCCGGCACGATGCCGAAGGCCAAGGTGATGACGGCGACGGCGGTCAGGGCGACCCGCAGCGGGTCCCCAACCCGGGTTTCGCCAACTCCCCCCTCCTCGGATTGGGGGTTCATGTACATGAGCACGATCACCCGGAGATAGAAGAACAGGCCGGCCACCGACGCCACAGCACCGACGACGACCAGCCAGAGGTATCCGGCGTCGACCGCCTCCCGGAACACGTACAGCTTCGACAGGAATCCGGCGGTGAGCGGAATGCCGCCCATCGAGAACATGAGCAGGGCGAGCGATCCCGCCAGCACCGGAGCCCGCTGGGCCAGGCCGGCGTAATCGGTCAGCGGTGAGCGGGTCCCGGCCGGCCCGGACACCACCGAGACGACGGCAAAGGCGCCGAGGACCTGAAAGGCGTAGGTGACCACGTAGAACCAGACGTAGGGCACCCCATCGATGCCGGCCACCAGGCCGGTGAGGATGAACCCGGCGTGGGCGATCGATGAGTAGGCCAGCATGCGCTTGATGTCCGACTGAGCGATGGCCAGCATCGTGCCGACGACCACCGAGATCGCGGCGATGACGGCGACCGCCGGAGCCCAATCCGATATGTACGGGCCGTAGCTGGTAACTGCGACCCGGGCCAGCGCCGCGAAGCCCGCGACTTTTGCGCCCGCCGTCATGAACCCGCTCACCCCGCTGGCGGCTCCCTGATACACGTCGGGCGCCCACATGTGGAACGGGGCGGCGCTCACCTTGAACGCCAGGCCGACGATCAGCAAACCGATCCCGGCCAGCAGGGAAGCCGAATCGAGCAGCAGGTTCTCGTTGAGAAACTCGGCCGCGCCGTACAGCGACAGCGAGCCGGTAGCGGCGTAGCTGAGGGCGACCCCGTACAGGAACACAGCGGAGGCAAACGAGCCGAGCAGGAAGTACTTCACCGACGCCTCGTTCGAGTCGGCATTGTCGCGAGCGAACCCGGCCAGGACATAGAGGGAGATCGACGTCACTTCGAGGGCCAAGAACAGCATGATGAAGTGGGCGGCTCCGGCCATCAGGATCATGCCGGTGAGCGACAGCAGCACGAGCGCGATGAACTCGGCCGCCCGCCGTCCCTGGATGACGATCAGGGGCCACGCCACCAGCAGAGCGACCGCTCCCAGCACGGTGAGCACCACGGACCCGAACGCCGCAAACGGGTCGAGCGCCAGCATCCCCCGAAAGCGGATAATCGGGTCGTCCGAGGCCTCGATCCACTGGGCAACGCTGAGGGCGAATCCGGCCAGCAGGCTCAGGGCAGCGATGGCGCCCAGCCAGGTGACCTTCGGCTTGTAGGTCACTTCGACGAGGAGCACGAGCACCACACCAAGCGTGAGGGCGATGACGGGGCCGATGGCCAGATAGGAGATCTCCGTCATGGCGTCACCTCCTCGTCATCGAGGGCGATGTCGTCGATCCGCAGCGGGGATTGGAAGTCGGTTTGCTGTTCGATGCGGTCGATCACCCGCTCGACGGCGGGCTCGATCCGGTCGAGCACCGGCTTGGGGTAGATGCCCAGCATGATGATGAGGGCCACCATCGGGACGAGGATCCCGATCTCCCGCATCCCGATGTCGGTCAGGGCTTTGTTTTCCTCTTTGTCGGGCTCACCGGTAAAGACCCGTTCGTAGGCCCACAGCAGATACACCGCAGCCAACAGAACGCCGAAGGCGGCGATGATCGTGAGAGCGGGATGACGGGAGTAGCTTCCGAGCAGAATCAGGAATTCCCCGACGAATCCATTCAGCCCGGGCAGCCCGGCTGAGGCAAACGCCGTGAATAGGAAGAAGCCGGCAAACCACGGCATCACTTTTTGAATGCCACCGTAGGCGGAGATCTCCCGGGTGTGGCGGCGCTCGTAGATCATGCCGACCAGCAGGAAGAGCGCACCGGTGGTCAGGCCGTGGTTGACCATCTGGATGACCCCGCCCGACACGCCCTGGGAGGTGAGGGCGAAGATCCCGAGCACCACGAACCCGAGGTGGCTGACCGATGAGTAGGCAACCAGCCGCTTCAAGTCGGGCTGCACGATGGCAACCGCAGCTCCGTAGATGATCCCCACCACGGCCAAAGCTGCCAGGAAGGTGGCCAGCTGCACCGTCGCCTCCGGGAAGAGGCTGAGGTTGAAGCGCAGAAATCCGTAGGTCCCCATCTTGAGGAGCACGCCGGCCAGGATGACGGAACCCGCCGTTGGCGCCTCGGTGTGGGCATCGGGCAGCCACGTGTGAAATGGGAACAGCGGGACCTTGATGGCGAACGCGATGCCGAACGCCCCGAACAGCCAGTACTGGGCCGTCCGGGAGATATCAAGGTCGAGCAGCTCGAGGTAGTTGAAGGTCGGGCTCCCGAGCTGCTGGTTGGCCTGAGCCGATAGAAACACGATCCCGACCAGCAGGAACGCCGAGCCGAGCGCCGTATAGAGGAAGAACTTCAGCGCGGCGTCGAGCCGCCGCTCCCCGCCCCACATGCCGATGAGGAAGTACATGGGCACGAGCAGCACTTCGAAGAAGACGAAGAACAGCACCAGGTCGAGCGCCAGGAACACGCCGATCAGCGCGCCCTCCAGCAGGAGCAGGGCGGCCATGAACTCCTTGGGACGCAGCTCGATGTTGACCGAGGCGAGGATCCCGATTGGAAACAGGAATGCGGTCAGGGCCACCAGGAACAGGCTGATCCCGTCGACACCGAGGTGGTAGTCGATGCCGAGATCGGACCAGATGGCCGTCTTCTCGACGAACTGGAAGCCGCCGTCGGCGCCTTCGAACTCGAACACCAGGTAGCCGGCCAGGCCGAGGGTGAGAACGCTGAGGGCGAACGCCACCGGTATCACGAGCTCGGCCCGGCGCCGTGGCAGTCCGACGACCACCGCCGCGCCCGCTACCGGGACCCAGATGAGCAGGGAGAGGACATTGAAGTCCATCAGCTCACCCCCCGGGAGACGAACCAGACGAGCAGACCGACGACACCGGCGAAGGTGACGGCGGCGTAGTTGCGCACGAAACCGGTCTGGAGCGGCCGGAGCCAGCCCCCGATGCGGCGCACGCCTCCGCCGACTGCCCGCACCGACCCGTCGATCACATCACTGTCGAACACAAAGGCCGTCCAGGCGGCTACCAGCTTGCCCGGGAGGACCAGCAGGTTGCCGATGATGTCGTCGACGTAGTACCCGTTGTCCACCCACCGCCACAGCCCGGTCCGGCCCTCCGCAACCGGCGCACGCTCGAAGGCGTTCTCACCCCGGTAACGGCGGGTGGCGTACCAGGCGCCGAGGGCGGCGGCTGCCACCGAAATCACCGCCAGGACGTACGGCGTGGCTCCTGAAGGGAGGTGGGCCATCTCGATGGCTTCGAACGACGGCTCCAGGAAGTGCTCGAAGGCCGGTTGGAAGAACCCCTTGAACGGCGTGTTGATCAGGCCGAACAGGGCGCTGCCGGCGGCCAGCGCCAGCAGGGGAACCGTCATCACGGCCGGCGATTCGTGCGGATGCACACCGTCGTCCCAGCGGGCCTCACCCCAGAACGTCAGCTGCATCCACCGGGTCATGTACACCGCGGTGAGCAGCGCGGTGACGAGGCCGATGACCCACAGGAATCCGTACCAGCCGCCCTCGCCAAAGACCAGCGCGAGGATCTCATCCTTGGACCAGAACCCGGCCAGCGGCGGGATGCCGATGATGGCCAGCCAGCCGACGAACATCGTGGCATGGGTGACCGGCATCACCGTGCGAAGCCCGCCCATCTTGGCCATGTCCTGCTCGTCGTTCATGGCGTGGATGACCGAGCCCGATCCCAGGAAGAGCAGCGCCTTGAAGAAGGCGTGGGTAAAGAGATGGAAGATGCCGGCGATGTAGGCGCCGGTTCCGACGGCGAGGAACATGTACCCGAGCTGGCTGATGGTCGAAAACGCCAGTACCCGCTTGATGTCGCGCTGTTTGAGGGCGATCGTTGCCGCGAAAAGGGCGGTGAAGGCCCCGATGGTGGCGACCGTACCCATCGAGAAGGCCGACAGCTCGAACAGCGACGCCGCCCGGGCCACCATGTAGACGCCGGCGGTCACCATGGTGGCGGCATGGATGAGGGCGGAGACCGGGGTGGGACCCTCCATGGCGTCGGGCAGCCAGAAATACAACGGGATTTGCGCAGATTTGCCCGCCGCCCCGAGCAGCAGCATCAACGTGATCGCGGTGGCAGTTCCGGCGGTGATGAAGCGAGCCGGTTCCTCCAGGACCGTCCCGTAGGTGAGGGTGCTGAAGTTGGCAAGGATCAGCATCAACCCGATGAGGAACCCGACATCTCCGATGCGGTTGACGATGAACGCCTTCTTGCCGGCGGCGGCCGCCGACGGCTTCGTGAACCAGAACGAGATCAGCAGGTATGAGCTGAGCCCGACCAGCTCCCAGCCGACGAACAGCAGGCCGAAGTTGTCGGCCAGCACGAGGATGAGCATCGAGGCCGCGAAGAAATTCAGGTTGGTGAAGAAGCGTCCGTAGCGGGGGTCGCCGTGCATGTACCCGATGCTGTAGAGGTGAATGAGTGTGCCGACCCCGGTGACGGTGAGGGTCATCACCGCCGAGAGCGGATCCCACAGCAGCTCGGCGTTGGCGCCCAGCGGGGCGATCCAATCGAAGAGGTGAATGGTTTCGCCGTGTCCCGTGCCGGTGAAGAAGTCGCCCGCCGCGACCAGCGCGTAGATGAAACCGGCCCCGATCGTCGAGGTGGCAACGATGCCCGCCCAGGGCTCACCGAGCCGCTGGCCGAAGAAGTGCAGGAAGACGGCTCCCGCCAGCGGAAGCGCAATCACGATCCACAGGTAGTCGGTCATCCGTTCAGCACCGCCAGATCGTCGACGGAGGCACTGGAGCGGCGCCGGAACACCGCGATCATGATCGCCAGCCCGACCACTACCTCGGCGGCTGCCACCACCATCACGAAGAACACGGCCACCTGCCCGTTGAGGTCACCGGTGTGGCGCCCGATCGCCACGAACGTGAGATTCACGGCGTTCAGCATCAGCTCGATGCTCATGAACATCACCAGCGCATTGCGGCGTAGCAGCATGCCACTGGCGCCGATCACAAACAGCACCGCCCCCAGCGCCAGATACCACCCCGCCGTTACGTCCATGATCTCTCACCGGTCACAACGGCCAGTCCCCCGGACGAGCGCAGCGAGTCTGGGGGAAGGTACCGCCGCCGCAGCGAAGCGAAGGCGGGGGTCGGGGGTCGGCGGAGCCGGCTCATTCCTCGCCTCCCCGCCGGCGAGCATCGAACTGGGCAAGGGCGACCGCACCGACCGAGGCGATGATGAGCAACAGGGTCGTCACCTCGAACGGGAGCAGCCAGTCGGTGAACAGCAGATCGGCGATGTTCTCGACCGTGCCGTTCGGCGCCGCGGCGGCTTCGGGGGCGGTGATCCAGGCGTTACCGCCGATGAGCCCGATGAGGATCAAGAACACCACACCCAGCCCGATAGCGAGCTGGCGCTGGAGCGGAAGCCGTTCCTCGAGACTCTCGGCCCGGTCGACGCCGATCATCATGATCACGAACAAGAACAGCGTCATCACTGCGCCGGCATATACAACGACCTGCACCGCGGCGATGAAGTGGCCCGAGTTGACGACGTAGAACACGGCGATGGAGAGCATGGTCGCCATGAGGCCCAGAGCTCCGTACACCGGGTTGGGATGAAGCACCATCGTGAGCGCCCCGGCGATCGCAATCACACCGAAGAGAACGAAGATGACCAGCTCGGCCACTAGGCATCCTCCTCCGGCTCGGGCGGCTCCGCCTGTCCCTGCTCGGGCGGGCGGAGGCCGACGCCTGCCGACGGCGTCCAGCCGGGGATCCCTTCATAGGCGGCCCGGCCGGAGGGGGCGGTGGCCCGCATCCACCCGTCGGAGATGCTGAGCTCGTTCAAGTCGATCAGCGGGCCCTCGGGCTGGGCGTGATTGGCGGAGCCGTCTTCATTGACGAGTAGCTCGTCCCGGGTGTAGATGGCGGCGGCCCGGTCCGTGGTGGACATCTCAAACAAGTGCGTCATGGTGATGGCCTCGGTCGGGCAGGCCTCGACGCACAGGCCACAAAAGATGCAGCGCAGCATGTTGATCTCGTAGATGAAGCCGTACCGCTCCCCCGGGCTGACCGGAGCCTCTGGTGGATTGTCGGCGCCGCGCACGTAGATGCAGCGGGCCGGGCACACGCCGGCACACAGCTCGCAGCCGATGCACTTCTCCATGCCGTCGGCATGCCGGTTGAGAACGTGACGGCCGTGAAACCGCTGCGGTTTGACCCGCTTCTCCTGGGGATAGGACGTGGTGACGCGGGGCCGAAACATCTGGCGGAAGGTCACCGCCAGCCCCTTGGCGAACGTGCCGATCAAGCCCATGGTGCTCCAAACTCGTCGAACGCCAGCGCGATCGCAACGAAGATCATCCAGATGAGGGTGCCGGGGATGAGCCGCTTCCACCCGAGCTCCATCAGCTGGTCGTAGCGGAAGCGGGGCAGCGTGGCCCGCACCCAAAAGAATATGAACACGATGGCAAAGGTCTTGAGCCCGAACCACAGGATCGGGAAGATCCAGGTGACCGACGCGGGCAACGCGCCGTCCCACGTCGGCCCGTTCCAGCCACCGAGGAAGATGGTGGCAGCCAGCGCCGACATCGTGAAGATGTTGATGTACTCGGCCAGGAAGAACAGAGCGAACCGCAGGCCCGAATACTCGGTGTGGAAGCCGCCGACCAGCTCGTTCTCAGCCTCGACCAGGTCGAACGGGGCCCGGTTGGTCTCGGCGACCGCGGCCATCAGGAAGAAGGCAAAGGATGGCAGCAGGATGATGTTCCACGCCGGGAAGATCCCGAAGAACTGGCCGGATTGGCCTTCGACCAGCTCTGCCACCGAGAGCGTCCCTTCGTAGATGACGACCGGCACCAGCGATAGCCCGAGGGCGGCTTCGTAGCTGATCGCCTGGGCGGTGGCCCGCACTCCGCCGAGCAGCGGATACTTGGATCCCGACGACCAGCCGGCCAGGACGACGGCGTATACGGCCATCGAGGACACCGCCAGGACGAACAGCAGCCCGACGTTCAAGTCCATTACCTGCAGGGTGATTTCCCGATCGCCGATGGAGAACGGCCGGCCGATCGGCACGACGAGAAACATGAGCAGGGCCGGGATGAGGGCCAGGATGGGAGCCAACAGATAGATCCCCTTCTCGACCCGGGCGGGCGTGATCGGCTCCTTGAAGAAGAGCTTGATGCCATCCGCCAGCCCTTGCAGAATGCCGCCCGGCCCGGCCCGGTCGGGGCCGACCCGGTTCTGCATATCGGCCAGGATCTTGCGCTCGGCCCAGATCAGCATCAGCGTCGCCACCAGCATGATGACGAAGGCCGCCACCACTTTGATGGCGACGATGAGCACGTCGATCCAGTCGGTCACGGTGCTACCTGCCTCATGAGAGCACCTCGAGTTTCACCTCGAGGCCGTCGCCGATGTCACCGCCGTCTTCCTGATTGAAGGGAACGTAGACCGTTCCCGGCGCCAGCGTCGGGTCACGGCGGGCTTCCATTTCGGCCGAGCCGGCCGAGCCGGTGATTCGCACGAGCGCCCCATCGGCCACACCGAGCCGGGCGGCATCGTCCGGGTTGAGAAAGGCCGTCGCCCCTGGTGCCAGCTGGGCGAGCGAAAGGCCGAACCGGGCGTGAACGCCGTCGTCGTACAGGGTGCGGGCCGAATGCAGGGCGAGCCGGGCCGAGCGGACGGGTACGCCGATGTCGACCGGCACATACCGCAGCGGCTGCTCGCCGGTTTCGGCGGGAACAACCACCCCTTCCCGACCGGGCCCCCACTCCAGTTGCTCCCAGGTGATGCCCCGGTAGGCGGGCACCACCGCCGCGATCTCCTTGTGGATCGCTTCGGCAGACACCGCGCCGAGCGACGACCCGAGCGTCCCGGCCAGGTCCTCGAAGATCGACCAGGGGGGACGGGACTGACCGGGCCCGGCTACGAGCTGCGCGACTTTCTGGACCCTGCCCTCGAGATTGGTGACGGTTCCCTCTACTTCGGCGAACCCCTCGGCCGGCAGCACGACATCGGCCATGCGGCTGGAGTCGGTGAGGAACTGATCAATTGCCACCACCAGGTTGGCGGCCTCGAGCGCCTGGCGCGCCGCCGGCTGGTCGGGCACGTCCCGCACCGGATCTGCGCCGAACAGGAACAGGGCCCGGATCTGCCGCTCCCGCAGCGCCTCGACGATGCCGGCGGCGTCGCGGCCGGTGAATTCGGGGATGGGTGTGGCCCACTCGGCGGACAGGGACATGCGGGCATCCTGGCTCGACACCGCCGCCCGGCCCGGCAGCAGAGACGGGGCCAGGCCCATATCGAGCGCGCCGTAGACGTTGGAGCGGCGAGCCAGCGGGAGGATGGTGCCATCCGGCAGGTCCCGCACGAACGCCGCCACCGCTTCTGCCAGCAGCGGATCTTCGGTATAGCCGGTCCGCCCGACCAGGCCGACGACCGGGCCGCTCTCCATCAGGAGCGTCTTGATCGCTGCCAGCTCGCCGGTTCCGGCCCGCAGCTCGGACAACGTTGCCGAGCCACGCCCGGGTGCATAGGAGACGGTATGAGTGGCGACGTCGTGCAGACCGGTCCGGCGGGGATGGACGACGATGAGGTTGGCTCCCTCCTGCGCCGCCCGGCGGACCCGCAGGTACAACACCGGCAGCTCTTCCTTCAGGTCGGGGCCCCACAGCAGGATGGTGCCTGCGGTGTCGAGATCGGGGATGGCCGCCCGGGGAGTGACAGCAGCCAGGAACTGCGGATCCAGCCCGTCGTCGAGCTGGGCGTCGATGTGGTTGGTGCCGATCACGCCCCGCAGCAGCTTGCCGAACGAATAAGCGTCCTCGTTTGTGCCCCGCGCGCCGCCGAGCCCGGCCACCGCTTCCGGCCCGGATTCGGCGATGATGTCTTGCAGCCATTGACCGGTGACTTCGAGGGCGGTCGCCCAGGAGGTCTCCTCGAACTCTCCCGCATCGTTGCGGATCAGCGGCGCAGTGAGGCGCTCGGGCGAGCCGATGTATTCGAACCCGAACCGTCCCTTGTCGCACAACCACCCCTGGTTGGTCGGCTCGTTGTCAACACCCAGGAACCGCAACACCTGGTTCTGGGAAGCCTGCACGCTGATCCGGCACCCGACCGGGCAGTGCGGGCAGGTCGACTCGACCGCTTCCAGGTCCCAGGGGCGGGCCCGGAACCGGTACGGCTTGGCGGTCAACGCTCCGACCGGGCATATCTGCACGGTATTGCCGGAGAAGTACGACTTGAACGGCTCATCCGGGAACGTGAGCACCTGGGTGTAGGCCCCCCGATCCTGGAACTCGATCAGGGGGTCGCCGGAGACCTCATCGGAAAAGCGGGTGCACCGGGCGCAGAGAATGCACCGTTCCCGGTCGAGCAACACCAGCTCGGAGATCTCGATGGGCTTTTCGAAGTGACGCTTCTCTTCAACGAAGCGGCTTTCGCCGGGGCCGTACGCCATCGTCTGGTCCTGCAGCGGGCACTCCCCGCCGCGGTCGCACACCGGACAGTCGAGCGGATGGTTGATCAGCAGGAACTCGAGCACACCTTCCTGTGCCTTCTTGACCGTGTCGGACCGGGTGTCGACCGCCATGCCCTCACTGCACGTCAGCGTGCACGAGGTGGTCAGGACGGGGCCGCGCCCGGTGTCGACTTCGACCAGGCACATGCGGCACATCCCGACCGGCTTCATGCGCGGATGCCAGCAGAACCGCGGAATGTAGGTGCCGGTGTCCTGGGCCGCCTGAATGACGAGCTCGCCGCGGGGGACTTCGTGCTCGACACCGTCGATCGTGATCTTGACCGGGTCAGGCAACCGGCACCTCCGCCGGGATCATGGCCTCGACCTCGTCCCGGAAGTTGCGCAGAATCGAGGTGATCGGCGACACGGCCGAGGGCCCGAGTGGGCAGATAGTGGTCATCTTGGGCGGCCACCCGAGTCCGGGTGCGATGTTGTCCGACACGTCGAGCAGCAGGTCGAGGTCGATGGGCCGGCCTTCGCCGCGCAGGATGCGGGCCAGCACCATCTCGAGCCACGAGGTGCCTTCCCGGCACGGGGTGCACTGCCCGCACGACTCGTGAGCAAAGAAGTTGACGATTGAATGAGCAGCGTGCACCACGTTGGTGGTTTCGTCCATGACCACGATCGCCCCCGACCCGAGCATTGAGCCCGCCCGGCCGACGTCGTCGATGGTGATCGGAAGGTCAAGCTGGTCGCCCGTGAACCAGGGAGCCGAGGCTCCGCCGGGGATGAAGCATTTGACGGCCCGCCCCTCCCGGACGCCGCCGCCGTACTCCTCGATGAACTCACCAAAGGTCATCCCCATGACGATCTCGTAATTGCCGGGCCGCTTGACGTGGCCCGACAGGCTGAACAGGCGGGTGCCGGCAGAGCCCTCCGGGCCGATGGCGGCGTACGCGGCGCCACCGTTCTCCACGATCCAGGGCATGTTGGACAGAGTCTCGACATTGTTGACGATGGTCGGCTTGGCGTAGAGCCCCTCCACCGCAGGGAAGGGCGGCTTGATTCGGGGATAGCCCCGCTCACCTTCCAGGCTGTTGAGCAGGGCCGTCTCCTCACCGCAGATGTAGGCACCGGCGCCGAGGTGGAGCGTGATGTCGAGATCAAAGCCCGTGCCAAACAAGTTGCGGCCGAGCAGTCCGGCGTCATACGCCTCGGCGAGCGCCCGTTCGATGCGCCGGGCCGGGCGGGGGTATTCCCCCCGGATGTAGATGTAGGCCTCGTGACAGTCGATGGCGTACGCCGAGATGATGATCCCCTCGATCAGCTGGTGGGGATCGCGTTCGAGCAGCTGACGGTCCTTGAAGGTTCCGGGCTCGGACTCGTCACCGTTGACAACCAGGTAGCGAGGCCGGATGTCGGGCGGCAGGAATCCCCACTTGACCCCGGTCGGGAATCCGGCTCCGCCCCGGCCCCGCAGGTTGGATGCCTTGACCTCTTCGTGCACCGCCTCGGCAGTCATGCTGGTGAGGGCATGGCGGGCCGCTTCGTAGCCGCCGGTGGCCCGGTGCCGGGCAAGGGTGTGGCTGTCGGTGGGGTGGGCCTCCATGCGGGTCGTCAGGATCTTCATGACGAACCGCCCGTCGTTCCGAGGGCATCGAGGGCCGGCACCGGGCCGGTGGCACCTTCTCCTTCGGCGGGGCCCCACTCGAAGCTGCGCTGTCCGCCGAACAGGGCCTGCATCTCGTCGCCGAGGACGGTGTCCGGAGCGGCGTCGCGCAGCCACCGGACCAGCTCGCGCCCCTTGTCTTCCTTGACCCCTTCGATCAGCTCGTAGTTGACCTGCACCGCCGGAGCACCCCCGCACGCCCCGATGCACTCGACGTGCTCGACGGTGAACACGCCGTCGTCACCGGTCTCGCCCGCCGGCACACCGGCTTCATCTTCGATGGCGTGCAAGACATCGGCCGCGTCCAGGATGGCGCATGAGACTGAGGTGCACACCGAGATCAAGTACGAACCGACCCGTTCCCGCTTGTACATCGAATAGAACGTTGCGATCGACGACACCTGCACAGAGGTCATGCCGACCAGCTCTGACACTTCCCTTATCGCCTCGTCGGTGAGATAGCCGTGCTCGGCCATCGCCATATAAAGGAAGGGCATCACGGCGGATTTCTTGTCCGGGTAGCGAGCGAGGATCTGCTCGACCCGGGGGTCGGCCGTCCAGCTCATAAACCGTCCCCCGTCGCCCGTCCCCCGTCCCCTTCCAGAAAGGCGGGCCGACGGCTGACAGCTGACAGCTGATTGCTGCGAGCGGAGCGAGCGTTCATCGATCCACATCTCCGAGCACGGGGTCAATGCTGGCGATGATGGCGATCGAGTCGGCGATGAGCTGGTCGGCCATCATCACCGGGAGCGCCTGGATGTTTGCGAAGCTCGGGGTGCGGCAATGCAGACGCCACGGCTTGGCTTCTCCGTTTGAGACGACGTAGTGGCCGAGCTCCCCCCTGGGCCCTTCGATGGCCTGGTAGTGCTCGCCGGCCGGGACCTTGAAGCCTTCGGTGAAGATCTTGAAGTGATGGATGAGGGCTTCCATCGATTCGTCGATCCGCTTGCGGGGAGGTGGAGTGACCTTGAGGTCTTCGGAGCGGTAGTCGCCGGCCGGCATGGTCTCCATCACCTGGGCGACGATGCGCAGTGACTGACGCATCTCCTCCATGCGCACCGTGTACCGGTCGTAGACATCGCCGTGCTCCCCGAGCGGGACATCGAACTCGTACTGCTCGATGCCGCTATACGGCTGGCTCTTGCGAAGGTCCCAATCGACCCCGGCGGCTCGCAGCGGCGGGCCGGTGATCCCGTAAGCAAAGCATTCCTCCGGCGTGATGACCCCGACGCCCTGGGTCCGGCCGAGGAAGATCGGATTGTTAGTGAGCAGGTCGTGATAGTCGTCCATGCCTTCCGGGATCCGCTGGAGGATCTCGGCGACATCGTCTTCCCATCCGTCGGGCAGGTCGGCGGCGACGCCGCCGGGGCGGATGTAGTTGTGGTTCATCCGCAGCCCGGTGGTCTTCTCGAAGAAGGCGAGCAGCAGCTCCCGCTCTCGGATCCCGTAGATCATCATCGACAGGGCACCCAGGTCCATCCCCTGGGTGGCCACCCAGGTGAGGTGGCTCGATACCCGGTTGAGCTCGGTCATCAGAATGCGGATCGCCTGCGCCCGGGGCGGCAGCTCGATACCGAGCAGCGCTTCGGTGGCCAGCGAAAAGCACAGCTCGTTGTGGAACGGTGCCAGGTAATCCATTCGGGTCACATTGGTCGGCCCCTGCAGGAACGTCAGCGTCTCGCCGGTCTTTTCCATGCCGGTGTGGAGGTAGCCGATGACCGGCTTGACCCGGCGCACGATCTCCCCTTCCAGTTCCAGCTGGAGACGCAGCACACCGTGAGTAGACGGGTGTTGCGGACCCATGTTGAGGATGGTGGTTTCCTCTTCGGAAGCGTCCTCATCGAAGAGCCGGTCGTCCACGACGAGGGTTCCCCCCTCCTCAGCGACCTCATCGGGTGAGGCGTTATCGCGGGGAAGCATGAGCTGAGCACCTTCGGCCGTCGAGGCGGTGACCCAACTGGGCTCCTCGGTCCCGGTGGCCCACATCTCCTGGAGGCGTCGGCGCTCTCCTTCGGAGGCGGGAGGCGTCGATGGAGCCCCTTTGTCTTCGGTGGTGGTTTCTTCGCTCATCACTGAACCTTGTTGGTGCCCTTGAACTGGATCGGAACCGATCCGACGGGTGAGTCCTTGCGAAGCGGGTGACCCGACCAGTCGTCGGGGAGCATGATCCTGGTCAGATCGGGGTGGCCGGTGAACTCGATGCCGAACAGGTCGTACACCTCGCGCTCGTAGAAGTTGGCACCCGGATATACCGAGGTGATGGACGGAGCAGTGGGTACCTCGCCATCCACTCCGGCCAGGATCCGGATCCGCAGGTTGTGCTGCAGAGACAGCAGCAGGATCACAACGTCGTAACGGGGGCCGGGCCGCTGCCGGCGATAGTCGACCGCCGTGACATCGATGAACATTTCAAAGCCGGCGTCCCGGCACGCCTGGGTGAACTCGACCAGCCGACCGGCGTCGACCCGCACCACGTTTTGGCCGGTAGCGGATTCCTCGAGGGTGGCCTCCGGGAATGCTCCGGTCACCTCCGCCAGCGGGGGCGGCAGCACCGGCTTGGGCGCCTCGGCGGTTCCTTGTTCGGGGGTCACGATCTCTTCACTCATACCCGTACGAACTCGCCGCTCTTGATGCCTTCGTGCAAGGTGAGGATGCCGTGCATGAGCGACTGGGGGCCCGGCGGGCAGCCGGGCACGTAGACATCGACCGGTACCACCTGATCGACGCCCTGCACGAGCGCGTAATTGTTGAACATGCCGCCTGATGAGGCACACGCCCCCATTGAGATCACCCATTTCGGCTCCGGCATCTGGTCGTACACCTGCCGAAGGACGGGTGCCATCTTCTGGGATACCCGGCCGGCGACGATCATCAGGTCGGCCTGGCGGGGGGAGGCCCGGAAGACCTCCATACCGAAACGGCTGAGGTCGTAGTGGGCGCCACCGGCCGCCATCATCTCGATCGCGCAGCACGCCAGGCCGAACGAGGCCGGCCACATCGACGACTTCCGGGCCCACTGGACCAGGTCCTCGATACGGCCGGTGAGCACGTTGTGGTCGAGGCCTTCGAGCCCCTTGTCGATCTGCCAACCCATGGGAACGCTCCTGATCAGGCGGCTTCGGTGGTGGGCGCCTGCTCGCGCCCGTCCAGACCGACGCGGCGGACGGTGCTGGTGAGGGTGCGGTCCTCGGACACCATGCCGGAGGCACGCGCCAGGTCCTTGCGCAGCGGGCCCCAGTCGAGGGCACCCCGGCTGAACTCGTACGCCAGCGAGACGATGATCGGCACGGAGAACAGCAGCATGGCGAACAGCCCGTGGGCGCCGAGGCGCCGGTAGATCGCCGTCCACGGGTAGAGGAAGATGATCTCGATGTCGAAGACGATGAA
>JABDLU010000063.1 GCA_013002865.1 Acidimicrobiia bacterium | reverse complement strand
GAATGAGGTGGGGCCTCATCCTCCAGCGGCGCTGGTAGGGCGATGGTACCCGTCGACGGCCCGATAGACGTGGATTTCGCGTTCTCGAAGAGTTTGGGGCCCCGCCGAATGGGTTGATCGCGGCTCGGTAGGCTTCGCCGTGCTGCAAGTGAAGGGATACGACAGTGCCGACGATCCGTGCGTATCACCGTCCGGCCACCCTCGACGAAGCGCTCGCCCTGGTCAGCCGGGCCGACGGGGACGCCACCTTGCTGGCCGGCGGCACGGTTCTGAACGGGTTGCCCGACGAGCACCCCATCGACGTCGTCGATCTGCAGGCGCTCGGAATGGACGGCTTCACCGTGGCGGGCGAGCGCCTCGAGATTGGTGCCATGGCACGGCTGCAGCAACTGGCCACCCACGACCTGGTGCCCGGGATGCTGCGCGACCTCGCTCACCGGGAGGCACCCAACACCATCCGGAACGCGGCCACCATCGGCGGGACGGTGGCCGGCGCTGACTGGGAGAGTGAGTTGCTTGCCGGCCTGCTGGCGTTCGAAGCTGACGTGACGGTCGTGCACGGCATCGGCGCGGAGACCATTGCCCTGACCGAGTTGCTCGATGAACGGGACCGCCTCGGCCTCGGCATCATCACCACGGTCTCTATAGCCGTCGGGGGTGACGCCGCAGCAGCGCGGACCGGCCGCACGCCGGCCGATCGCCCCATCGTGGCAGTCGTGGGACGCCGATCCGACGACGGCCGGCTCCTCATCGCAGCAACCGGCGTCGCCGAAACACCCGTGCTCATCGATGCGGCCGGCGCGCTCGACCCGCCGGCCGATTTCCGGGGCTCGGCCGACTACCGGCGCCACCTCGCGGCCACCCTCCGCCAACGAGTAACTACCCGGCTGGGGGAGACGGTATGAAGATCACGCTCAAATTGAACGGCATCGAGCGAACGTTTGCCTGCGAGCCCCACGAGTCGCTCAAGACCGTGCTGCGCCGGGAGGGCTACTACAGCGTTCGGTTTGGATCGGAGACCGGTGAGACGGGGGCCGCCGCGGTGCTGGTCGACGGGGCGCTGGTGTCGGCCGAGATACTGCTGGCCGCTCAGGCCGACGGCCACGCCGTCGAGACGGTGGAAGGGCTCTCACCGGGGCGGGGTCTCGATCCGATTCAGGAAGCCTTCGTGGTCACCGGCGCCATCCAATCCGGCTACTCGACCCCCGCCATGATCCTCGGCACCCGCGCTCTCCTGGCTGAGAACCCCGAGCCGACCGAAGACGACGTGCGCGACATGCTCACCGGGATCCTCGATCGCGAAACCGGCTACGTGCGCCCGGTGGCTGCGGTGATGCGGGCCGCCGCCGTGCTGCGCGGCGAAGACGTTGAACCGGTCGAGCCCTGGCTGATACCGGCGCTCACCGGGCCGGACGGAGCCGGCGACCTGACCGGTCAACTCGAGGGCGTGCCGAGCGCGGCAGCCCGGGTCATCCCCAGCCCCGAGGTCCCCGAAACGGCCGTGGTCGGCAAGCCCGAGCGCAAGGTGGACGCCGTCAAGCTCGCCAAAGGCCTCCCGGCTTTCACCGACGACTTCGAGATGCGGGGAATGCTGTACGCCAAGGTGCTGTACAGCCCGCATGCGCACGCTCGCATCGTCTCGATCGACGACAGCCGGGCGCGGGCGCTGCCCGGCGTTCACGCCGTGCTCCACCATGAGAATGTCGCCCGGGTGCGCTACGCCTCCGGCGGACAGAGCTACCCCAACCCGCTGCCGTACGACCAGGTCAGCTTCGACAACAAGGTCAGGTACGTGGGGGACCGCGTAGCCGCCGTCGCCGCCGACTCGATCGAGATCGCCGAAGAAGCCATCGGGTTGATCGACGTCCAGTACGAGGTCCTTCCGGCCGTCTTCGACGAGCTGGAGGCCATCACCGGTGATGCCCCGGTTATCCACGACGAGGACGAGATGGACGGCGCCCACGACCCGGCCCGCAACATCGTCCATCACATGGAAGCGGAGGTGGGCGATGTCGCCGATGGCTTTGCCCGGGCCGACCACGTGTTCGAGGACACCTACAGGGTCCACCAGGTGCAGCAGTGCCCGATCGAGCCCCACATAGCCATTGCCTACCTCGATAGCGACGAGCGGCTCGTCATTCGCACCTCCACCCAGGTGCCGTTTCACGTGCGGCGGATGGTGGCGCCGCTGCTCGGGCTGGCCGTCAAGGACATTCGCGTCATCAAGCCGCGCATCGGGGGCGGGTTCGGCGCCAAGCAGGAGATGCTGATCGAAGACATCGTCGGCCACCTGGTACTGGCGACGGGCCATCCGGTCCGGCTCGAGCTGACCCGGGCCGAAGAATTCATGTCGAGCCGCACCCGGCATCCACAAACCATCACCTACAAGACGGGGGTCAACGACGACGGGGTGCTGGTGGCGCAGTCGATGCGCCTCATCGGCAACACCGGTCCCTACGCCACCCACGCCCTCACGGTGCAACAGGTCAGCGGCCTGCGCGGCCTGAGCTCCTACAACTGCCCCAACAAGCGCTTCGACTGCGACGTCGCCTACACCAACATCCCGGTGCCCGGGGCCTATCGGGGGTACGGGGCGCCGCAGGCGTTGTTTGCCCTCGAGTCGCACATGGAGGACGTCGCCCACCGCCTCGGCAAAGATCCCCTCGAGTTCAAGCGGCAGAACTGGACCGGCGTCGGTGATCCGCTCGACATCGCCACCCGGCTCGGAGAGGGCGCCGCCGACATGAACGTCGTGCCCGTCATCACCTCGAGCGGGCTGGAAGAGTGCGTCGCCCAGGGCCAGCGAGCGATCGGCTGGCACCGGCGGGGAGACGCCAGCTGGAAGGCCCCCGATGACAAGCCTCACATCCGCCGCGGGATCGGGTTTGCGATGTGCATGCACGGCACCGCCATCCCCGGTCTGGACATGGGAGCCGCCAGTATCAAGATCAACGACGACGGCTCGTTCAACCTGCTGTTCGGGGCCACCGACCTCGGTACCGGCGCCGACACGGTGCTCGCCCAGATGGCGGCTGAAGTGTTGGGGGTTCCGCTCACCGACATCGTCGTCTACGCCGCCGACACCGACATGACACCCTTCGACGTTGGCGCCTACGCCAGCAGCACTACCTACGTCTCGGGCATGGCGGTGAAGCGAGCGGCCGAGGACGTTCGCCAGCAGATCGCCGAACGCGCCGCGCTGATGATGGATCTGTACTCGGCGGGGGAAGTCGAGCTGCGCGACCGCCGGGCCTGGGCGGCCGATGGCCGGTCGCTTGGTATCGACGAGGTTGCCCTCCACTCGCTGCATCAAGACCAGCAGCACCAGATCATGGCGACCGCCTCGTATGTGTCGCCCGAGTCGCCTCCGCCGTATGCCGCCCAATTCGCCGAGGTCGAAGTCGACATCGAGACCGGCCAGGTCACGGTCACTGCCCTCGTGATGGCCGTCGACTGCGGGGTGCCGATCAACCCGATCACGTCGGCCGGCCAGGTCGAGGGCGGCATGATCCAGGCGCTCGGCTATGGCCACTGCGAAGAGATGGTGTACGACGATTCGGGCCGGATGGTCAATCCCCGCTTCGGTCCCTACAAGATCTACCGGGCAGACGAGATGCCGCGCATAGAGGCCTACCTCGTGCAGACCATGGAGAAGAGCGGCCCGTTTGGTGCCAAGGCCATTGCCGAGATCCCCAAGGACGGCGTGGCTCCGGCGATTCGCAACGCCATCGGCGACGCCACCGGCACCTGGATCAACCGGATCCCGTTCACGCCGGAGCGGGTGTGGCGCGCATTGCAGGACGGCTGACCGGCCCGTGGGGCACGATCGAGAACTGCTCGAGGCGCTGAACGAGGCCGTCGCCGCCGGGCGTCCCGTCGTGCTGGCGACGGTGGTGGCCACCCGCCGGTCCGTGCCCCGCCACGCCGGGACCAAGATGCTCGTCTATCCGGACGGCCGCCAGCTCGGAACCATCGGGGGCGGCGAGATGGAATCCCGGGTGCTCGAAGAGGCCGAGCGGGCGTTGCGCGATCACCGGTCCCGGCTGCTGGACTACGCATTGGTGGAACCCGCCCGCGGCGACCCGGGGGTCTGCGGTGGGGAAGTGCAAATCTATTTGGAGCCCTATATGCCCGCACACACGATTCTGGTGGTCGGTGGCGGCCACGTCGGCCGGGCCGTCGTCGACCTGGCCGACTGGCTCGGCTACCGGACGGTTGTCGTCGACGACCGCCCGGAACGCCTCACCGAGTCCGAGATGCCAAACGCCGGGACGCGCCTCGTGGGCGACCTGGCCGCCGTGCTCGGAGAGCTGGAGATTGGCGCCGACACCTCGGTGGCCGTCGTAACCCGCAGCGTCGACCAGGACGTCGAAGCGCTGCCGATTCTGCTGGCTTCCCCGGCTCGCTACATCGGGGTGATGGGGAGTGCCCGCCGCTGGAAGGAGGTTCGCACTGCGCTGCTCGAGTCCGGCATCGATGACGCGGATCTGGAGCGGATCAGCGCACCCATCGGGATCGAGATCCACGCCGAGACGCTTGAGGAGATCGCCGTCTCGGTCATGTCTGAGATCATTCAGGCGCTGCGGTCCCCGGGCGGCTGATGCTCTTCGGAGACCATCTCGTCATCGTGCGCGGCGGCGGCGATCTGGGCACCGGGGTGGTGTACCGCCTCCACCGCGCAGGCTTCCCGGTTGTGGTTCTCGA
>JABDLU010000031.1 GCA_013002865.1 Acidimicrobiia bacterium | reverse complement strand
TGCTTGCGCTGGCAATGGTCGCTGCTGCCTGTGGCGGCGACGACTCAACGGACACCACGTCCGGTGACGGAGGCGGTGACGGCGACCTGGCCGGTACCGAGGTATCGGTTTTTGGCGCCTTTACGAGTGTCGAAGCCGACGCCGTTAACGCAATCATCGACCAATTCTACGAGGCCGAGACCGGTGGGACTGCTACTTACGAGGGCTCCGATAGCTTCGAGGAGCAGATCAAGATTCGCGTCGAGGGTGGTTCGCCCCCCGACATCGCAATCTACCCACAGCCCGGATCCGTGGTTGAGCAGGCCGAGGCTGGCGCCGCAATAGCGCTCGAGGACCTTGGCATCGATGTTGGTGAGCTCGAAGAGATCTTCGGTGAGTACCTCATCAGCCTCGGCGAGTACAACGGCAAGCACTACGGCTTTCCGACCAACGTGAACACCAAGGGGTTGATCTGGTATCCACTCCCCGAGTTCACGGACGCCGGCTACGAAGTCCCCGCGACCTGGGACGAGCTGATCGCCCTGAGCGATCAGATTCTCGCCGACGGCAACACGCCGTGGTGCCACGGGATCGGAAGCGATGCCAATACCGGGTGGCCTGCCACCGACTGGATGGAGTCGATCATGCTCAACACGGCCGGCGCCGAGGCGTACGACCGGTGGGTGACAAACGATCTCAAGTTCAACTCCCCTGAGGTCAAGCGCGCAGCCGAGCTATTCGGCGACACCGTGTTTCCTGAGGGATACACCCTCGGCGGACCCGAGCAGGTCCCGGCCATTGACTTCCGGGACGCACCGGATCCGATGTTCAACGATCCGCCCAGCTGCTACCTGTTCCGGCAGGCGAGCTTCATCACGAACTTCTTCCCCGAGGGCCTGACGGCCGGCGTCGACTACGGCGTCTTCCCGTTCCCGGCCATCGATGAAGGCGTCAGTGGAGCCCTCATCGCCGGTGAGTTGGCGGCGATCTTCCGTGATGCCCCCGAGGTGAAGGCGTTCATCGAGAACTTCGCCTCGACCGAGGTGCAGTGCGCCCAGGGTGGTTTCGAGGGAGTTCAGCGAATTTCGCCCAACATCAACGTTGGTGCCGATTGCTACAAGGACGAGCTCACCGCCAGCCAGGCGCAGAGCATCACCGACGCCCTCAAGGCCGGTGGCGCCCGATTCGATGCATCGGACCTGATGCCGTCGGCGGTTGGCTCGGGGACGTTCTGGACCGGCATGGTCGACTACATGCGGGGCGGCCCCGAGGTGCTCGACCAGGTGTTGGCCGAGATAGACGCCAGCTGGCCCGCCAGCTAAGACACAACCCGGGCTGCCACAGGTAGCCCGCCAAAAGTGAGCGAGAGCGGCCCTTTGCAGGGCCGCTCTCGCTCGTATAGGATCGCGAAAGCCGACAACGAGAGGCGGGAACGATGAGCGATCGGGAACCTGGAGTCGACCTGCAGGAGCCGACTGAGCCCGAACGGGTGATCCGCGAGGACGCACCCGGATCCAACGTCGCCATCGCCGGTCTCCGGCTGGCTGCCTCGCTGATCATCCCGGTCGTCGGCTTCTTCGTGCTCTATTGGGCGTTCGACTTCCTGCGCGACCAGGAAGCCAACCGTGTCCTGCTGGTCATCGTTGCGCTCGTGGTCGGCGTGTTCGGGATCTTCGGCCTCTATCTCGCCATGGACCGCGTGGTGAACAGGCTGCCGGAGAACGTCCAGGAGGCAGTGCGACCGTACGTCTTTGTTGGCCCGGCACTCGTCCTACTAGCCGTATTCCTGGTCTACCCGGCCCTCCGGACGATCTGGATCAGTTTCCTCGATGCCTCCGGCGAAGAGTGGGTCGGGCTCGAGAACTACGGGTTTGTGTTTACCGATGAAGAGATGGTCAGGTCGATTCGAAACACGATCGGCTGGATCATCATCGTGCCCGCAGTGTCGGTCAGTATCGGCCTGCTCTTCGCCTGGCTGGTGGACAAGCTCAGGCGCGGAGAGGCATTCGCCAAATCGATGATCTTCCTTCCGATGGCCATCTCGTTTGTCGGGGCGTCCATCGTGTGGCGGTTCGTGTACAGCTTCCGCCCCGAGGGCTTCGGCGAGCAGATCGGGCTCCTCAACGGCATCTGGACCGGGCTGGGTTTTGAACCGGTGTCGTGGTTGTTGTCCGAGCCGTGGAACAACCTGCTGCTGATGATCATCATGGTGTGGCTCCAGACCGGGTTCGCGATGGTCATCCTGTCGGCTGCCATCAAGGCCGTCCCCGACGACATCCTCGAAGCAGCCCGCATCGACGGTGCCACCGAGACCCAGGTCTTCTGGCGGGTGGTATTCCCCTCCATCATGTCGTCGATAGTTGTTGTCACCACCACCATGGTCATCACCGTCATGAAGGTCTTCGACATCGTGTTCGTGATGACCACGGGACAGTTCGGCACTGAAGTGATCGCCGAGCGCATGATCCGCTGGTTCTTCCGCTTCGGCCATGACGGCCGGGGCGCGGCCGTGGCCGTGGTCCTGTTCTTAGCGATCATTCCGATCATGCTGATCAACGTGAGACGGTTCCGGGCAGAGGAGGCCATCCGATGACGACTTCCGTAGCCGACCCGCAAGCAACTGAGGTCCCACCGGAGCAGCAGAAGGGACTGGCCGCCCGGTTATGGGACCGCTGGCCAGTCAAGCTGGCGGTAGCCGTCATCATCATCATCTGGCTGATTCCAACGCTCGGGCTGCTAATCAGCTCGTTCCGTCAACCAGATGCCGTAAAGACCGATGGTTGGTGGACCGTATTGGCCAACCCGTTCGACTTCGGCCAGTGGACGTTCTCAAACTACGACAACGTCCTGTCCTCTCAAGGCTTTGGCAACGCGTTTCTCAACAGTCTGGCCGTCACTATCCCGGCCACCATTATCCCCATAACGATCGCCGCCTTCGCCGCCTACGCCTTCTCCTGGATGGAGTTCAAAGGGCGCCAGATCATGTTCGTCGTGGTGGTCGGGTTGCTGGTCGTCCCGCTGCAGATGGCGCTGATCCCGCTGCTACGCCTCTACTCCAGCGGTGCCAGCATCTTCGGGGTGACGGTGTTCCCGGACCTCGATCTGAACGGCACCTATATGGCGGTGTGGCTGGCCCACGCCGGTTTCGGCTTACCCCTGGCGGTGTATTTGTTACGCAACTACATCGGGTCCTTGCCGTCCTCCATTATCGAGTCGGCCAAGATCGACGGGGCCACCCACTTCGAGATCTTCACCCGGCTGATCGTCCCGCTATCGGTTCCGGCCCTGGCATCGTTCGCCATCTTCCAGTTCCTCTGGGTCTGGAACGACCTGCTGGTCGCTCTCGTGTTCCTCGGGGGTACACCCGACGTTCGGGTGGTCACCCAGGCGTTGCAGGAGTTGAACGGGTCTCGCGGTCAGGATTGGCACTTATTGACGGCGGGAGCCTTCGTAACCATGGTGCTTCCGCTGACGGTCTTCTTCGCCTTGCAGCGATTCTTCGTCCGAGGGCTGACCGCCGGCTCTGTGAAGGGCTAGCCGATACCGACCCGTCCCGTGGAGTCTGACAACGGCCCCGTGATCGGGCGGCGCAAGCTGATTGCGCTCATCGCCGGCACGGTGCTCCTCGTCATCAGCTACGCCGGCATCCTGGGGGCGTTCGTCGCCTCGGGACTCGACGACGGTCCCAACCCGGGGCCCCCGCTGGCCCTGGGGATGGCGCTGCTCCCGATCGTGTTCGCCGCCGTGGCCTACCTGTCGCTTCATCCCCGGGCGGGGACCGCGGTTCTCAAAGCCGTCGGCCTGTTCTTCCTGTTCGCCGTTCCCATCTCTGCGCTGGCCCAAGACGCCGTCACAGGCCTTGTCGCCGGATTCGGTGCCGGAGCCGTTGTCACCGTCGACCGGCTGCCGATGCACACCTGGAAGAGCCGGGCCATCGCCGTCGGCGCGACGGTGTTCTACGTCTTCATTCTGGTCCGGATCATCCCGCCGCTCGGGGTGGCGTCTGCACCGTTGCTGCCGTTCACAGCGGTCGCCATGGCCGACTACATCGCCGAACAGCGCACGCAGCCGGGGAACGAATCGGCCGGGGGTCAGGTGGCGTGATCGCCCGGTGGGTCGAGGCGGCGACGCAGACCCTCGGAGGCGATATGGGCCTGCTCGACCGCGCTCTCCAACGTGGCGCCGACAACCAGGGCGAAGGCCAGCACCAGAAAGAGCGGTCTCCCCCACAGCAGGTACCCGCCACCGGTCAACCAGAGTGCCAGCAGCCAGCGGGGCAGCCGCCGGGCCGCCACGCTGGCGTTGCGCAGGGTGCGGGGACGCAGCAGGCCCAGGCCGGCGATGAAGACGCCCGAGAAGCGGAGCAGGTCCACCTCCCAGGCTTCTTCTGCGACGAGCTCGAGGACGGCGCCGGGTAGCACGGCCAAGGCCATGCCGGCCACGAATACCACGGCCATTTCGAATCCCGGGAGACGCATGCCGCAATTAAAGCGCTCAACCGGCGCTGTCGGAACCACGAGACCCTTTGATCCGGAGGCACCGTAAGGTGGCGCCATGGGTCCCATCCACCGGATGTTGCTGGCACTACTCCTGCTGGCGGCCGGGTGTAGCACTACCGACCGGCTCGGCGCCGGATCCTGGGGTGAGGAGGCTGTTGCCTACTTCTCGGCCTGGACCGACGCATACAGCCGGAACGACACGTACAGCGTGCTCGACTTCTACACACCCGACGCAACCATTGAGGACCGCACCGGCGTGTTCCGGGATGCCCGACCTTCGGTACGGACGGTGCTCCAGGGCAACACGGCGACGCTCACCCGGGAGCTGGTCGGCGTGTTCGTGGGAGCCGACGAGGCGATGGCCCTCGTGCTGTGGCCCGACTTCGAACCAGAGCACGGGATGGTGCACGCGACCATGTCGGCGCCCTACATCGCAACCGAGATCATCTCGCAAGACGTTGCGTCACTCACCAGATCCTTGCGGGTCTCCCCCGATGTCGCTGCCCACTACAAAGCGGTCGTAGCCGGAGCGGCCGACCACTGGAGCGGGGGTGCGGCGACCGGCATCTACTCAGCCGATGCCGAAGCCATCGACGCTCTGTCCGGCGCAGTGCTGGATAAAGCAGGGACCTCGGCCACAGGTGTGACCTGGGTGCCGGCCACCCTCGACAACGTCGGAGCGGCGGGGGAACCGGCACTATTCCTCGATCCCCGGGTGTACGGGGCCGATCCGGAACGGGCCATTGGCGTGTTTGACGTCGCCGACGCCGACGGGTGCACCTTTCGCATGGCACTGCGCTGGGAGATGGCGGATGGATTGGTCCAGCGCGAGTACCACTACCCGGAGCCGGAGTCGTATCGGACCTGTCACGCGACCGGACGAGTCGACGGATGGTGGACGGACCTCACGCCGCCCGGGCCGCGCGACCAGGTCGAGACCGGAGTGGTCGCCACCGCGACCGGGGCGGAGATCTCGATCAGAAACGGGACGTCTGAGCTCGACGAGCTGGTCAGGTGGGGCCTGCGCCAGTACCGGGAAGCCGGGCTGGGAGAGCCGCGGGTCGACACCGTCACGTTCGAGCCAACTCGTCGCTGCGAAGGAGTGGCCGGACGGGTGATCGCCGCCGGCGGGGCCCGCGACCTCGTCCTGTGCATCGACGTCGGTGATCTGTGCCCGGTGTCGGCCCCGTGTGACGCGGTGGCACTTCGCCCCCGGGTCGGGATGCTGCAC
>JABDLU010000028.1 GCA_013002865.1 Acidimicrobiia bacterium | reverse complement strand
CGGCCATCCCTTGTGGGTTAACCCGGTCGACGCCGACGCCCTCGGATTCGCCACGGGCGATCTCGTTCGCCTCACCACCGACAACGGCTACTTCGTCATGCGAGCCTGGCGCACGGAGGGGATTCGTCCCGGGGTCGTGGCTGCCTCCCACCACATGGGGCGGTGGCGTCTCTCCGAGGCGCTGGGCAATGAACGCTGGTCATCGGCGCTGGTCGACATCTCAACCGACGGCGAGGGGGTGTGGAAGCTGCGCCAGAAGACGGGTATCGAGCCGTTCACGTCCGACGACCCCGACAGCGAGCGCATCTGGTGGAAGGACGCGGGTGTCAACCAGAACCTGGCCTTTCCGACGCACCCCGACCCGGTTTCAGGCATGCACGCCTGGCACCAGCGAGTACGGCTGACCCCTGCTGAGCCGGGCGATCAATACGGCGACGTCGTCGTGGACACCCGGAAGAGCTTCGAGGTGTACCAGCAGTGGCTCGAATTGACCAAGCCCGGTCCCGGCCCCGGCAATCTGCGCCGGCCCCGGTGGCTGAACCGGCCGGTCAAGCCGACCGCCGATGCCTACGAAATCTGAGGCGGCGGCCGCCGCAGCCCGCGAAGCCGCTATCTGGGCCGAGCTGGCTTCAGAATGGGTTCCGGAGCGGCACCCCGACCTGTGGGACGATCTCCCTCCGACCGAGGCGGCGGTGGTTCGGTTCTATCAGCCCGACGAGGATCTGGCGCGTCGGGCCGGGTACTGGTCATATCAGCCGGCACGCTGGGATCTGGCCGGACTGTGCTGGTTCGGCGCAGCGCTGGCGAGGACCGAGGCCGATGCGTGGGAGTCAGACGATCCCCATGTTGCCACCCGCGCCTACGCCGATCGACGTTTTCTCCTCGGCGACCGGCTGCTGCACTGGGCGGTCCCGTGGCTCGAAGCGGCCGGGCGGTGCTACGGCTCCGAACGAGAGATAGCCGGCGGCGCCGAAGAGCACCTTCTGGCCCTGGGGGATCAGATGCGCCCCGCCCCGGCGCTATCGACCGGAACCGAAGGCCTCATGGCTCCCGGCGAAGATTCGTACGGTGCCGTGGCGTTGACCCGGCCGCTGACCGACTACCTGTTGTCGGTGTGGAGCGGCCGGGTGGTGATGGCCAGCACCGTCGCGTCATTGAGCGCTGGCACCGTCGCGACGCGGATGATCCCGGAGGACTGGCTGGCGGAACCCGATCAACGCATGGTCTTGTCAACGATGTACTCGGTGGCGGCTGCGCGCTGGCGGCGGCTCGCCGCCGATCATGCCGGTTCGGCCAGACTCTGGCTCGACCTCGCCGAACGGGCGGACCGGACTGCCCAGGCTCTCCTGCCGCGCTGACTCCGTTACGCCACCTCGGAGATCGAACGGTCGACAACGGCACCGAGCAGGACGATGAACGCCGAGACGAACAGCCACAACAGAACCACGACCACCGCACCGAGCGTGCCGTACGTCTCGTTGAAGGAGCCGAAGCGGGACACGTAGATGCTGAGGCCAAAGGAAGCGACGAGCCAGGTGGCGCCTGCGAACACCGCCCCGGCGCTGGCCACGCGCCACTCGGGGCGTCGCTGGGGCGGGGCGACTCGATAGAAACCGGCCAGCAAAGCGACGGTCACCGCCAGGACGACCGGCCAGCGCCCGTACTCGGCCAGTCCGTTGAACCAGGACGATCCCCCGAGGATGCGGTGTCCGGCAACCACGAGGGTGAGCAGGACCGCAACGAACGCCAGCAACGCGATCGTGATCCCAAGTGACAGCAGCCGCAGCTTCACAAACGGCCGGGTCTCGTCGAGGCCGTACGCCAGGTTGACGCCCCGAATGAGAGCCTTGGTGCCATTTGAGGCAGCCCACAGCGCGCCGATCACGGAAATCGCGAAGCTGATCCCCAGGCTCGACGACGACGTCTCGACGATGGAGGTGAGCTGGCCCTCGAGGAACGCCGCCACCTCGGCTGGTACGGCATCCTCGACGTTGGCTACGATCTCGGCCACCCCGCTCGGGTCGCCGACCAGTCCATAGATGGAAACGACCGCAATCAGGCCGGGGGCGATCGCCAGGATGCCGTAGTAGGCGAGCCCCGCCGCCAGGAACGGGAGGTTCTCGGCGGTGACACGCTCCCGGACGTCATTCAGCACCCGGCGCCACCGGGGTCCCGCTGGGGGCTCTCGCCGGAGGGCACCATGAGCAGCGTCGACCCCTGCCCGGAGCATGCCGAACCCGACGCGGGCCGCTCCGGCCTTGATACGTTCCCGGGTGCTCACCGTCGCCGCCTCCTCCCCTCGTCAACCGCCGACCCACACTACAAACCGGGACTGGTCGGCGGCCATTTGAACGCGGCGCGGCAGAGGCGTTGGAACGGTCCGATCGGGGACGGTGCAGCGTCTGTCGCTGGCCACCCGACCAGTATTTACCTGATGATTTCGGTCGACGTTCCCCTAAAGGCTTCCCTTCAACTACCGATTTTCTGCCTAGTTGAGTTGTACCGTTCCAAAGAATCCCAGGGGGGATCATGACGACCATCAAACGCTCACAGCACGTGATCATCGCACTGCTCTCACTCGTATTCGTTTCGTTCCTCGTGATTCGGACATCGAGATCGGCTTTCTCGGATACCACCGACAATCAGACGAACCAGTTCAGCGCCGGTTCGGTGACACTGGTCGATGATGACTCCGGCTCTGCCTTGTTCACCGTCACCGACATGGCTCCCACGGATTCGGTTACTGAATGCATCACCGTCACGTACCAGGGTTCGCTCGATACCACCGTTGTGCTGTACGGCGCCCTCTCCGGCGGCGACGGCCTCGACGACTATCTCGATCTCACCGTCGAGCGAGGTTCGGGAGGCTCGTTTGGTGATTGCAGCGGTTTTACGTCGAGCGAGTTGGTGTATTCCGGGACACTCGACGGCTTCACCGGTACGCATACCGATTTCGCCACGGGTGCAGGCACCTGGGCGCCGACGGGCGGAGCGCCCGACGACGACATGACGTATCGATTTGTGGTCACGCTCCAGGACGACAACGCCGCTCAGGGACTGACCACCACGGCATCCTTCACCTGGGAGGCCCAAAACAGCTAGGCGAAGCCCGCCGCGCAGCCCCGGAGGGATATGGGCGAGCTCACAAATACTCCCGCAGTCGAGAGCGGCCAGGTCCCTGCCTGGCCGCTCCGCCTTTCGTTCGTGGTGTCCGCGTTCTACCTCTACACGCTGGCGTGGCTCGGTGCCTGGGTGCTGTTCGGCGCTCTTGCTCTCGGTTGGGACCCCATCCTCATCACATCCGGTTCGATGGAGCCGCATATCCGCCCCGGCGACATGATTCTGGTGCAGCAGAGCGCGGGCGAGGATCTCTCACCCGGCAGTGTGGTCACCTTTACACTCCCCGGCTCGGACGGGGAACTCATCACACATCGGGTTCAGGCTGTCGATAGTCGGGGGCGATACCTCACGAAAGGTGATGCCAACCCGACTGGCGATTCGACGCCCATTTCGCCGACGGATGTGTTCGGTGTGCCCCGGCTGCTGGTCAGCGTGATCGGCCTCCCGATCCTATGGCTTCGAACCGGCGAATTGCTGATGGCGGGCTTGTGGATCGGTGCGACCGCGGCGACCGCGACAACCCTCTGGCCTCGCTCGGACCGCACCCTTCGCGTCCCGGCGAGCTCTGTTGCCGTGCTGCTCATATCAACCGCCGTGATCGGGACAGCCATCCCATCGAACGCCGCTCTCTCATCTGCGACGACCAACTCCGGCGATTCGTTCGCTGCATCGGCATGGGAGCGGTTTGTGTCGGTGGTGGGCGGTGAGGTGCATTCGTGCGGGGTGAATGATGAGGGGAAGGTGTGGTGTTGGGGCCGCAACGACAAAGGGCAACTGGGTGACGGCACGACCGATGATCGCACGGTGCCGGTTGAGGTGACCGGGTTGAGCGGTGCGGCCCGAATGACGGCCGGTTCGAGTCATTCGTGTGTGGTCAAAGACGACGCCACGGTGTGGTGCTGGGGGCTCAACGACGAGGGTCAGCTCGGCGACAACACCGGAACCGATCAGTCCAGCCCGGTCCAGACGGTAGGCGCAGGCGGCAGCGGATTCCTCACTGCCGTGACCGACGTGGCCGCCGGTGACACCCACACCTGTGCGATCAAAACCGACGGAACCGTCTGGTGCTGGGGCCGCAACGACAAAGGCCAACTCGGAGACGGCACCACCACCAACCGCACCACCCCCGCTCAGGTCACCGGGATCACCACCGCCGTTGCGGTCGGGGCCGGCCTCAAACACACCTGCGTCGCAACCAGCACCGGCACCGTGCACTGCTGGGGACTCAACGACCACAGCCAACTCGGAGACGGCACCACCACCAACCGCACCACCCCCACTCAGGCCACCGGAATCACCACCGCCACCGACATCTCCGGCGGAGAATCCCACACCTGCGCCGTCACTGGCACCGGCACCGTGCACTGCTGGGGCCGCAACGACAAAGGCCAACTCGGAGACGGCACCACCACCAACCGCACCACCCCCACTCAGGCCACCGGAATCACCACCGCCACCGACATCACCACCGGCGCCAAACACACCTGCAGCACCACCAGCACCGCCACCGTGTACTGCTGGGGACTCAACGACAAAGGCCAACTCGGAGACGGCACCACCACCAACCGCACCACCCCCACCACCGTCGTCGACGAAACCGGCACCGGAACCCTCACCGGCATCCTCCTCACCGGCGCCGGCCACAACCACACCTGCGCCGCCCACACCACCCACACCATCTACTGCTGGGGACTCAACAACAACGGCCAACTCGGCAACGGCACCACAAACAACACCACCACCCCCACCCCGGCGATCGGGACCTAGCAGCTAGAACCCGAGGCGGTCGAGCAGCTGGGGCTCGTTCTGCCAGCCCTTCTCGACCTTGACGCGCAGATCCAGGAACACCGGGGTCCCGAGCAGCGCCTCGATCTCGCCCCGGGCCGCCGCGCCGACCTCTTTGAGGAGCGCCCCGGCCTTTCCGATGACGATCCCCTTTTGGGAGTCTCGCTCGACGATCACCCGTGCCCCGATGTACGTGGTGCCGCCCGGACGCTCCTCGATGTCGTCCACGGCAACGGTCAGCGAATGGGGCAGTTCCTCCCGTAGTCGCGACAGATACTGCTCCCGGACCCGCTCGGCGATGACGAGGGGCTCCGGTTGATCGGTGACCATGTCGGCGGGGAAAAAGGCCGGCCCATCGGGCATGAGCGCCACCAGCTCGCCGACCAGTTCGGCGATACCGGTCCCCTCCAGGCCGCTGACCGGAACGTACGCTGCGAAGTCCCAAGCGCCCGCCCGGCCGAGCTGGCCGACCACCTCATCGCGAGAGGCCTTGTCGATCTTGTTGACCGCGACGACCGTAGCAACGCCGGACTCCCGGAGCCGCTCGGCGATCAGGCGATCACCCGGGCCGATCGGTGCACCGGCGTCGAGCACGAACAGGGCCGCGTCTGACTCGGCGAGTGTCCCGTACACCAGGCGATTGAGACGCTCTCCCAGTGCGTTCTTGGGCTTGTGCAGGCCCGGTGAATCGACCAGCACCAGTTGGGCATCGGGCCGGTGCACCACGCCTCGAATGGTGTTGCGGGTCGTCTGCGGCCGCGGCGAGGTGATCGCCACCTTGGTGCCGACGGCGGCGTTAACGATGGTGGATTTGCCGACGTTGGGGCGCCCGACGACGGCTACGAAACCCGACTTCACGCTCGACTGCACCGTACCCGGGCGACCCGCCGCCCCTGCACCCGGTCGGCCACAAACAGCACCCCGTCATGCTCGAACTGCTCACCCTCCTTGGGAACCCGGCCGGCCAGCGCCAACACGAGGCCGCCGACCGTGTCCCACTCCTCATCCGGAAACGCCACGTCGAACAGAATTCCGAGCTCGTCCACCGGCAGCCGGGCGTCAACCAGATAGCCGTCATCGACGGCCGTAATGAGCTCCTGGGCCTGATCGAATTCGTCGGCGATCTCTCCAACCAGCTCTTCGATGATGTCCTCGATCGTCACCAGCCCGGCGGTGCCGCCGAACTCGTCGACCACCACCGCCATGTGAACCTGGTTGGCCTGCATCTCACCGAGCAATTCGGAGATCCGCTTGGTTTCCGGGACGTAGTACCCCGACCGCATCAGCTCCCCGACCGCCCGGGCATCGCCCCCGGAGTCGGCCAGGGCCAGCAGATCGCGAGCGTAGAGGATGCCCGAGATATCGTCCGGTCCGGCCCGGGCAACCGGGATCCGGGAGAATCCCGCCTTGAGGCAGAGTGCAATCGCCTCGTCGGTGGACGCTGCCTCGGCGATGATCGTCATGTCGGTGCGGGGAACCATGACTTCGCGCACGACGGCATCCGTGAACTCCAGCACTGAGGAAATCAGGCGCCGTTCGGCCTCCTCCTGGAGCACCTCTTCGACCTCCGCCGGCTCGTCGGGCTCGTCCTCGGCGACAAGGTCTACCGCCCGGCTGCCGAGCCGGATCACCAGCGTCAGCAGGCCCGAGAAACGGTAGGCGAGGCGCCGGGGTCGGTTCCGGCCGAGGCTGCGGGGCAGCAGGTCGCCGATCAACACGATGGCAATCCCGAGACCAACCAGCCCGGCCAGCAGAGCCAGGCCACTCAGCTGCTGGGTGAGAGCCCACGACGCCGGAACGGCGGCGGCGACGAGAATCACCGTCATCACGGTCCCGATCGCCGGTTGGATCACGGAGCGGTCGGCGTCCAGCACCCTGGCGACCCGGGCTGCACCCTCGTCGCCCTCGGCGGCGTCATGCAGCGCGTCGGCCCGGGAGGTTCTGACCAGCGAGGCGCCGCCGGCGCGGACGAGGGCGCCGACCACCAGCAAGGCCGCCGCCAGCAGGAGTGCAAACAGCTTCACGGGAGCTCGATGCCCTCCTTGGCCAGCAGCTCGCGCTCGCGGGCAGTCATGATTGCCGCCGCAACCGGCTCACTGTGGTCGTAGCCGAGCAGATGGAGGATTCCGTGGGTCACGATGAGAGCCATCTCGTCGCCCATGCTGACACTGAGGTCTTCAGCCTGTTTTCGCACGATCGCCGGACAGATGAAGATGTCGCCCAGGCTGAGGGGCTGGCCGTTGGCGATGGTGGTGGGCACCTCACCCGGCACCAGCTGATCGATCGGAAACGCCAGCACGTCGGTTGGGCCGGTGCGCTCCATGAATCGCTGGTTGTACCGAGCCATCTCGGCTTCACCGACCAGCACGATGGCAACCTCGGTGTGGTCGGGCAGCCCCTCGGAGGTCAGCACGCGCTCGGCCATGGCCACGATCGGCCCCGTTTCGAGCGGTTCCTCCTGCTCGTCGGCGAGGAATATGTTCACAGGACTGGTTCGTCCTCGGCCCCGGCGGCACTGCCGGGGAAGTTGGGGTACACGATGCGGTGGTGATAGTGCGATATCAGGGCATCCACCAGGGCTTGCTTGACCCGGGTGAGATCACCGAATGTCAGGTCACTCTCGTCCAATTGACCGTCCTCGAACTTCTCGTCCACCACCTGTTCGACCACCTTACGCAACCCGTCGGCGGTCGGGTTGTCCAGGTAGGCGAGGGAGCGGGCGGCAGCCTCGATGGCGTCGCACAGCATCACGATGGCCATCTCGCGCGATTGGGGTTTTTGCCCGACGTGGCGGAAGTCGTCGGTGTTGACATCCTCCGACGGGCGGTCCTCCAGTGCTTTGTGATAGAAGAACCGCATCAGGCTGGTTCCGTGATGCTGGCGAATCCCGATGGCGACGTCGGGCGGGATGCGGAACTCGCGGGCCAGCCGGATGCCGTCGATGACGTGGTTGCGAATGACGGCGGCCGACTCCTCGGGAGCCATCCAGTTGTGGGGGTTGGCGGCACCGAACTGGTTTTCGATGAACAGATGGGGGTTCTCGGTCTTGCCGAGGTCGTGGTAGTAGGCGGCGGCCTCGGCAAGCAGCGGGTCGGCACCGATGGCCCGGGCCGCCCGCCCGGCAAGGGTGCCGACGAGCATCGAGTGGTTGAACGTCCCGGGGGCTCGTTCTTCCAGGAGGCGCAGAGCGGGATGGTTCCGGTCGGTGAGGTCGAGCAGCGTGAGGGTGGTGGTCAGGCCGAAGGCGTTGTCCACATAGGGCAGAACGCCCAGGCCGATCAGGCCGCCGAGCAGACCGCCCCCGAAGCCGAACAGCGCCGCCTCGCCGGCGACGTTGCCTTCACTGAAGAACCAGGCGATGGCCGCGGCAAAGGGACCGGTGATCAGCGCCGTGTAGAGGATGGCGACCCGGAGATCGCGCATCGATGCCGCCCGGCTGACGAACGGCAGTGGAGCCAGCACCGAGGCGGCCGCGAACACGACGACCCCGATATCGCCGGTGGTGATCCCGGCAAAGGCGGCCACCGGGATGGACATGAGGACGGCCGCCCGGGTATCGAACAGGATGCCGCCCAGGTAGCCGAACGCCGCCGCCGGCATGATGTAGCCGAAGGCCGAGTCGGCTTCGGGGATGAGCGAGCCGACTAGGCGGGCACTCAGGGCCGCCAGGATGATGACGATGCCGAACAGGAACAGCAGCTTGGGCTGTTCCCACAGTTTCGGGCGGTTGCGCCGCAGGAACAGGACGAGCAGTCCGACGATCGAGGCAACAACCACACCGGCGGCGAGCCGCCGCGGGGTCTGGGGCTCACTTCCGAGCAACTGGGCGATGGCCTCGGCCTGAATGTCGGTGACGATGTCGCCCTGCTTGACGATGTCCTGGCCGTCGACAAATTCGACCGTCTCATTGGTCACGAGGGCCCGGGCCTCGCGCCGCTTGGCTTCGGTGGCGGCCGGGTCGGCCCGCACGTTCTCCTTCAGGTTGAAGATGACGAGCTCGGCGACGGCGTCGGCGGTGGCATCCCGGTCCGGCCAGTCACGAGAGCTGAGAATGACCGAGCCGTTGGCGAGGGCGGAGAGGACACCGGCCAGCTCTTCGGTCCGAATCCCGTCACCGGCGTACTGCGTCTGAACGACCCGGATGGTGTCGTCCAGGAGAACGCTCAGCAGCGGCTCGGCATCGCTGCCGGCGGCGACGTTGTCGAGGTCGAACTGGGCAATCGATATAAACGTCCGGCGGGTCTCCTCTGACAGGAACCCGTAGTTCTCCTCAAGCGCCTGCTCCTGTTCTTCCAGGGTTGGAATCGGCAGCGTTGTTGTTGTGGTGGTGGTCGTGGCCGGTGTCGGAATGAACCCCAGCGAGACGGTGACGATGCTCCCCGGGCTGACCAGCACCTCGGGTGCCGGATCCTGCGTCACGACTCGATCCTCTTGATTCTCGGACGTGACCTCCACCGGGTCACCAATGAACAGGTTGAGCTGGAGCTGGGTGAGCGCATTGCGGGCCTGGGCCTCGGTGCTGCCGAGCAGGCTGGGAACGGTGATGGTGGCCTCCCCACCCTCGTCGGCAAACAGGGTGGTCTGGGTGGGGGTGGTGGTGGTCGTGGTTGTCTCCTCGGGCGGTTCCTCGACCGGGGCGACCTGCTCGTGATATGCCTCGAGCGTGACGGCCCCAAAGAACGCTTCGATGGCCTGCTGGACCTGGACGGGGACCTCCGAGTCGGTGGTATATACCGGCTCGACTGCGGCCGCGGCGGCTTCCCGAAGCGCTTCGGTGGCCTCGTCATCGACGACGGTGATGGTGCGATCGGCGGTATACGTCTCGGGGGCCGGCTCACCCGGGGCGGGCGGATCGACGGTGCCGAGCTGCCCGACGATGAGGGCGATCGAGGCGCCGATGATGGTGACGATGACGGCGACCGCCCGCAGCAATCCGGGGCTGAACGAGACCGTGCTGAGGCGTTCGCGGAGGCGACTCACGAGGTGGGTTCCCGTCCGGACCCGTTCTCTTCGAACTCCTGGTAGGCCTCGACGATGGCCGCCACGATCCGGTGGCGGACGACGTCGACGGCTCCGAGCGTGATGAATGCCACCCCCGGAATGGTGGACAGCACCTTCTTGGCCTGTCGGAGACCCGAGCCGATACCGGAGGGGAGATCAGTCTGGGTGAGATCGCCGGTGATCACCATCTTGGAGTTGAACCCGAGCCGGGTGAGAAACATCTTCATTTGCTGGGGTGATGTGTTCTGGGCCTCATCGAGGATCACGAACGAGTCGTTTAGCGTGCGTCCCCGCATGTAGGCGAGCGGGGCGATCTCGATGGTGCCGCGGTCCATCAGCGCGTGAGTCTCGTCCGGGCCGAGCATCTCATAGAGAGCGTCGTAGAGCGGCCGGAGGTACGGGTCGACCTTGGCCTGTAGATCGCCGGGGAGAAACCCGAGCCGCTCACCGGCTTCGACTGCCGGACGGGTCAGCAGGATCCGCCGGACGGCACCACTCGCCAGCGACTCGACGGCGGCGGCCATGGCGAGGTAGGTCTTGCCGGTCCCGGCCGGGCCGACCCCAAACACCAGTGTGTTATCGCGGATCGCATCGATGTAGGTCTTCTGACCGGCGGTCTTGGCGTGGACGAACCGTCCCCGGCCGACGGCGATGCCCTCTGTGAAGACCCCGGCCGGGCTGGGAACCTCGTCGCGAACCATGCCGACAACGCGTTCGACCTGACCCGCCTCGAGAGGCTGGCCTTCCTGCACAATGATGAGCAGCTCTTCGACCGCCGTGCGCGCCGTCGTCACCTCAGCCTCTGGACCGCTCATGAGTAGCTCGTTGCCGCGAGCAACAAACCGCACCTCCGGAAAGGCCGATTCGATGTCGCGCAGGTGACGATCGTGGTCGCCGAGCAGTTCCAGCATCAGATTGTTGCTGGAAACGCGAAGGGAAAGCTCAGTAGTTGAGGGTGTCATACCAGGGATCCCTCGGAAGCGAGGAAGTGGTTAGCGATTATATCGGCGGCTTTCGAGTAGCCCTATACCTATCCCGGCGGCCACCCCAGGCTGCGGCCACCCAGAACATGGAAATGGAGGTGAAAAACACTCTGGCCGGCGTCCGGACCGACGTTGGTCACGAGGCGCCAGCCGCCCTCGAGGCCAGAGCCGACGGCGGCGGCCGCCTCGAACATGGCCGCCAGCAGGCCGGCATCGGCTTGCCCCAGCTCGGCTGCGGAACTCACGTGGCGCTTGGGTATGACCAGCACGTGGGTGGGGGCCGCCGGGTTGATGTCGGTGAACGCGAGCACCTCGTCGGTATCGAGCACGATGTCTGCCGAGACGTCGCCGGACACCATCGAGCAGAACAGACAGTCCGCCATCTCTCCCCCTCGGGAACCTAGACGGTGGTGACGCCGAGATCGGTGAGCCGGCGCGAGAAGTCTTCTTCAGCCTGATGCAGCAACAACGACAGCAAGCGCAGGTCATTCCGACGAATCGTGAGCACCCGTCCGTTGAAGTCCTGACGCATCATCTGGATGGCCCGCAGAAAGTCTTCGAGCAGCTTCGCCTCGCGGCCTGTCAGCGAGTCGATCTTGTTCAGATCGACGGTGACACCACCACTCGGCACCGACGTCGTCGGACGAGGCTCTCCGGCCTCCTCCTGGGGCAGCAGCTGTCCCGGGCCGACGTTGAAGAACGCCGCCAGGCGCTGCAGGCGGGGAAGCGAGAGAGCCCGCTCGCCTCGCTCGTAGGCTCCCAGAACCGACGCCTTGAACTCACGCCCTGAGATCTCCTCGACATCCTGAAGGGAGAGGCCGCGCTGTTTCCGGATAGACCGGAGGCGCTGCCCGACCGCCTCGTTGTAATTCAATTCCCTTCCTTCATCAATCCCCACAATCAACCACCAATTCCTCGCGTGTGGACCTGAACGGCCCATGGGGCGAAGTAATCCTAAACAGCGGCTCCCCCGCAGAGCCGTCTTTCGCTAGCCGTGAAGGCGTCCAGCCCGGTCGAGCAGAATGGTAGCTCCCACCACCGCCGCCGACTCGACGCGCAGCACACGGCTGCCCAGACCTATGCGCGTGGCCCGGTCGGGGACCTCTCCTTCCACAAAACCCGACTCGGGACCGATTACCAGGATACCACTATCAACCACGTTCCGTGGTGGTGGGCTTTCGCGTTCTGCCACCCAGAGTGTGGGCGTTTCTGGAAGCTTCTGAAGCGAGACCGGTCCCTCGCAGGCCATCACCCACGCCCCCCGGCTTTGCTCGAGGGCCCCGGCGGCCCAGGCGGCTGCCTTGCCGGCCGGTGGCGCCTTGCCTTCACCGTGGCGAGTGTCCAGCCACAGCAGGCGGTCGATGCCCAGTTCGGCGAGCTTCTCGACGACGTAGCGCTGCCTGTCCCGGGACCGTGGTGGAGCCACCGCCACCGAGACCTCAGGCCGGGGATGCTCGACCTGCCGTTCCTCGCCCCGCACCAGCCTCCCGTCGGCAACGGTGCCGGTGCCGATGGTTCCCGCTCCGTCGGTGTACGAGCACGGCGCGCCGGCGACCAGTCGCAGGACTTTCGACAGATGATGCCGGTGGCCGTCGGACAGTGCCAGCTCGGCCGATTCCCATGGGCCGGGCAGATAGAGATGGGGGACGTGGCGGCTCATCGGTCGCAGCCGGCGCCACCGGGTGGGCTCATCGGCGCCGTCGCCTGCCCCGTCCGGCGGCGGGCTGCTCATTGCGCAGCTCGGCAAGTTGGCGGACCACCTGCTCCTCGTCCTTGGAGAGTTCGGAGGGAACCTCGACGCTGATGGCCACAATCATGTCGCCCCGCCCCCGCCCGTTCAGGCGGCCCAGGCCCCGCCGCGGTACCCGCACCGTCGTGCCCGGCTGCGTTCCGGCCGGGATGTCGAGCTGGATCGGGTCACCGTCGACGATGGGAACATCGACGCTGGTACCGAGCATGGCCTCGGTGACCCCAATCGAGAGCTCGTGCCACAGGTCGAAGCCGTCCCGGGTGAAGCGGTCGTCGGGCACTACTCGCACCTGGACGTACAGGTCACCCGGCCGGCTGCCGGCGGGCCCGGCGCCACCCTCACCGCGCAATCTGAGCCGGGAGCCCGAGTCGACGCCGGCGGGGATGCGCACGCTGAGCGTGCGGGTGTCGTCGACCAGCTGCTGTCCCCGGCAAGTCTCGCACGGGCTAGTGACGATCTCGCCGCGCCCGTGGCACTGGTCACAGGTCTGCAGGGTGGCCATGGTGCCCAGCATCGTGCGACGGGACACCTGTACCGCACCGTGCCCCGCACAGCGCGGACAGGTCGTCGGCGACGTGCCCGGGGCGGATCCGGTCCCACCACAGGTCGCACACACGTGGGGGGCGGTGAATGTGAGCTCACGTTCGACGCCGACGGCCGCTTCGGCCAGGGTGACTTCCGCTTCGACGAGGAGGTCCTGGCCGGAGCGCTGCTGGACCTGGGAGCCGAACGGGTCGCCGAAACCGAAGTTTCCGCCCCCGAAGAACGAGTTGAGGAGATCGTTGAGCGATCCGAAATTGGCGAACAGATCGCCGAACTCGAGCGTCTCGCCGCGGTCGTACCGGGCCCGCTTCTGCGGATCCGACAGTACTTCGTAGGCCTCCGCCACCTCCCGGAACCGGGCTTCGGCGCCGGGATCGTTGGGGTTGGCGTCGGGGTGACTGTCACGCGCCAGGCGCCGAAAGGCCTTCTTGATCTGGTCGGGTGTGGCGTCGCGTTCCACTCCCAGGATGTCGTAGTAGTCCTTCATGAGGACAGACTGTCGGTGAGGCCCTCACCGACTTCTTCCACCACCCGGATCGTCCGCCGGTAGTTCATGCGCATCGGCCCGAGCACCGCCACCCGGCCGGAGCTGCGCACATCGACCCCGTAGGAGGTTGACACGACGGCCAGGTCAAGCTCGTTCTCGCCCAGTTCCGGCCCGATGAGGACCGAGGTCCCTTCCTGCTGGTTGTCGACCAGGCCCATCACCGACGAATCCCGCTCGAGCAGCTCGAGAATGAAATGCACCTTGGAGATGTCTTCCCATAGCCCGGCCAGCATGCTGGTGCCGCCGACGAACAGCTCCCGGGTGTCTGCCTCGGATTTGAGAGCGGCATCGGCCAACGTCGACACAATGCGGGCATCACCGGCCGGCAGCTCCCGGGGCGCCTCTTTCAGGTTGCGCCTCGCCTCGGCGAGGGTGTTGCCGACCAGCGCCCTCTCCAGGGCCTCCTCGAGCCGGGAGACCTGAGCAGGCTGAATGGCCGACGGGAGCCTGACGAGCTCCTGGGTGACCTGCCCCGCCTCGGTTACCAGCACCATCAACAGCACATGACTCCCCAGCTGAACCAGGTGGACCCCGTGGATCTCCTCTCCGACGAGGCCCGGCCCGATCACGACCGCCGGGTAGGCGGTGATGTCGGTGAGCAGCTCGGAGGTCTGCTTGAGGAGACTGCGCAGCTCGTGATGGAACGACTGAAAGAACTCGCTGATTCGTTCCCGAGTCCCCGCCCGCAGACGCGCCGGATCGGTGGTGTCGACGTAGTAGCGGAAGCCGCGTTCGGTCGGCACCCGGCCGGCCGACGTGTGCGGCTGGCGCACATACCCCTCGGCCTCGAGGGCAGCCAGGTCATTGCGAATCGTCGCCGACGACACATTCAGCTTGCTGGCTTCGAGGATTGCTCGGGAGGAGACGGGATTTCCGGTGCGGATGTGCTCGTCAACGAGGGCGTTGAGCACGGCCGCCTTGCGATCGTCCATGGCAGAACAGGATAGCAGTCGTTAGCAGTCAGACAGGCCGAGTGCTAGGCGGCTGCGCCGCCGGTCAGTGGTCGGTGGTCAGCGGTCAGTGGCTGGGATGGCATCGGGCGTCAGGCATCAGGCATCAGGGGGTTGCAGGTTGCAGGTTCCAAGTTTCAAGTCAGAAGGCATCGGGCATCGGGCTTACCTCCCCCGCGAGCGCAGCGAGTGGGGGAGGCCAGGAGGGGGGGTGAAAGCGCGTTCCTGTGCTCTCGATTGAAGTTCGAGAGCACGGGAGGCGGGCGACTCCTGGCTCACTCCCCCGGCGCTGCCAGCCCCAGCACGACGCGGGCGACGGCGTCGGTGAAGAGGGGGTCGAGCATGCGGATCACACCGTTCTGGATCTCGAACTTGCGGGCGGCCAGGAGGCCCTCAGCTTCGAAGTCGTCGGCGAGGGCTGCGGCGACCTCCGGCGCCTCGACTCCCTCAGCGCGGCGGATGCCGAGGAAGGCCCGTTCGAGCTCGGCGTCCCAGCCGGTGATGTGCTCGGTCCCCGCCTCGGGTCGCTGCCCCGATTCGATGACTTCGAGGTAGGCGTCGATACGGCGGACGTTGCGCCGCCGTACCCCCTTCCGGTGTCCGTGTGCGCCCAGACCGAAGGCCAGATAGTCGCCCTGCGCCCAGGTGTTCCGGTTGTATTCGCATTCGTGGCCGGGGCGGGCGAAGTTGGACACCTCGTAGTGCACATAGCCGGCCCCGGTCAGCAACTCGACCGCGACGGTGTATTTGTCGGCCTGGTCGTCTGCGTCGGGGCCGGGCGCGCCTGCCGCGACCTGCCGGGAAAGCTCCGTGCCCCGCTCAACCGTCAGGGCGTACGTCGACACGTGGTCGGGCCCGGCGGCGATGGCCCGCTCGACCGTGGCATGCCACGACTCGGGCGACTCGGACCACGACCCGAAGATCAGGTCGAGGCTCACGGACGCAAAACCTGCCGCCCGGGAATCGTCGACGAGGCGCTCGAGCTCGACCGCCCGGTGCAGGCGGCCCAGTTCCGCCAGGACGCCATCGTCGAACGACTGTGCTCCGAACGAGACCCGGCTGAACCCGCCGCGGGCGAGCTGGGCGGCCCGTTCGGGCGACCAGTCTTCCGGATTGGCTTCCAGGGTCACCTCGGCTCCGTCGACCAGCCCGAACCGATCCCGCAACCCGGCGACCACTGCCGTGAGGAGATCCGGCCGGACGCGGCTGGGAGTGCCGCCCCCGACGAACACCGACCCGAGCGGGCCGGCCTCCGGCTCCATGGTGATCTCGGCCAGCAGGGCTTCGAAATACCGGTCGATCAGCTCGTCGCGGCCGGCAACGACGGCGAAGTCGCAATAGGGGCACACCCGGGCGCAGAAGGGAACGTGGACGTAGCAGCCGGCCGGGTCGGGTTGGCCGGTCAAGAATCCTCGATCTTCAGCGCATCGATGAACGCATCGTTGGGAACCTCCACCGACCCGACCATCTTCATGCGCTTCTTGCCCTCTTTCTGACGCTCGAGCAGCTTGCGTTTCCGGCTGATGTCACCGCCGTAGCACTTGGCCGTGACGTCCTTGCGCTTGGCCTTGACCGTTTCGCGGGCGATCACCCGGCTCCCGATGGCGGCCTGAATCGGAATGTCGAACATCTGGCGCGGAATGAGCTCCTGGAGCCGCTTGGTCATGCCGCTGCCGTACACGTAGGCCTTGTCCTTGTGAATGATCGTCGAGAAAGCATCGACCGGCTGGCCGTTGAGGAGGATGTCGACCTTGGCCAGCTCGGCGGGCCGGTAGCCGACCGGCTCGTAGTCCAGTGATGCGTAGCCCCGGGTGCGCGACTTGAGCTGATCGAAGAAGTCGAACACGATTTCGGCCAGCGGGATCTCGTAGTCGATCTCGACCCGCTCGGGGCTCAGGTAGTTGAGCTCGCCGAGAATGCCGCGGCGCTGCTGGGCCAGTTCCATCACGGTGCCGACGTACTCGGACGGGGCCAGCATCATCACCTTGACGTACGGCTCCTCGATCCCCGCCAGGGCATTCGGCTGCGGGAGGTCCTGTGGGCTGCGCACCTCGAGGACCTCGCCGGTCACCTGGGTGGCCAGGTAGGCGACGCTCGGGGCGGTGGAGACGAGATCGAGGTCGTACTCGCGTTCCAGCCGTTCCCGGACAATCTCCATGTGGAGCAGGCCGAGAAACCCACACCGGAACCCGAACCCAAGCGCTGCCGACGTCTCCGGTTCGTAGCTGAGCGAGGCATCGTTGAGACGCAGCTTTTCGAGGGCGTCCCGCAGCCGTTCAAAATCATCGCCCTCGACCGGAAACAGTCCCGAGAAGACCATCGGCTTGGGCTCCTGATAGCCGGGCAGCGGCTCGGTGGCCGCCCGATCGGTCCGGGTGACGGTGTCGCCGACGCGGATGAGGTCGATGTCCTTGACGCCGGTGATCAAGTACCCGGATTCTCCGGGTCCGAGTGATGCGACCTGCACGGCTTCCGGCGTGAGGATGCCAACCTCGTCTGCGTGCTCCAGCAGCCCGGTGGCCATGAACCGCACCGCGTCGCCCTTGCCGAGGGTGCCGTCCATGACCCGGATGTAGCAGACGACGCCACGGTATTGATCGAAGTACGAGTCGAAGATGAGCGCCCGCAATGGATCGGTCGGGTTGCCGCCGGGGGCCGGGAAGCGGGCGACAATCGCTTCGAGCAGCTCGTCGATGCCCTCTCCCGTTTTCGCCGAGATCTGCAACACCTCCTCGGGCGTCCCACCGATGATCGAAGCAACCTCCTCGGCAACCCGTTCCGGCTCCGCCGCCGGCAGGTCGATCTTGTTGATCACCGGGACGATCTCCAGCCCGGCTTCGATGGCGAGGTAGGTATTGGCCAGCGTCTGGGCTTCGACTCCCTGGGTCGCGTCCACCACCAGCAACGCCCCCTCGACGGCGTCGAGCGAGCGAGCGACCTCGTAGGAGAAGTCGACATGGCCGGGGGTATCGATCAGATTCAGCTCGTAGGTCTCGCCGTCGGCGGCCGAATACAGGATCCGCACCGCCCGCGCCTTGATCGTGATGCCGCGCTCGCGCTCCAGATCCATCGAATCGAGCAGTTGCTCCTTCATGTCGCGGGCAGTGATTGCCCCGGTGCGCTCCAGCAGCCGATCGGCCAGGGTCGACTTCCCGTGGTCGATGTGGGCGATGATGCTGAAGTTGCGAATGCGCGTGGTCACGGTGGCCGGTTCTTTCGGGGTGGCGGGATTGTATTACCGGTCGGCCGGCTCCGGTCACCGGTCCGGAGGCCGCTGCGGGGAAAACCGCTAGCCGGGACTTCCCAGCAATCCCACCATTGCTATGCTTTCGCCTTCACGAAGGACGGCTATGGCCAATATAAAATCCCAAATGAAGCGCAACCGGCAGAACGAGAAAGCCCGCCTGCGCAACAAGACGGTTCGCTCGGAGATCAAGACCCGGGCCAAAGCCGCCGTCGACGCCGCCCGCAGCGGCGACTCCGCCGCCGCCGAAGAAGCGCTCAGGATCGCCCAGGCTCGCATCGACGCAGCGACAACGAGCGGCGTCCTGCACGCCAACACCGCGGCGCGTCGCAAGTCCAACCTCACCAAGCAGGTTCACGCCCTTCTCGGTTCCTGATGACGGACCAAACGACCTGGCTGACCCCAGCCGCCCACAAGAAGCTGCAGGCCGAGTTCGATGAGCTGACGACTACCGGGCGACGCCACATCGAAGAGCGCATCGCCGAGGCCCGCTCCCACGGCGACCTGCGCGAGAACGCCGACTACGACGCCGCCAAGAACGAGCAGGGCATGATGGAAGCCCGCATCCGGCAGCTCAAACACCTTCTCGAGAGCGCCGAGGTTCGCGACGCCGCCGACACCGGCAAGGTCGAGGTGGGTTCAATCGTCACCGTGACCAACGGTGACATGACCCTGGAGGTCCTCGTCGCCACCTCCGAGAATCGCGTCTCCGGCGTCCAAACCGCCGCCCCCGAAGGCCCGCTCGGCACTGCGCTGCTGGGCTCCGAAGTCGGCGACCAGGTCACCTACGAAGCCCCCGGCGGCACCTTCAGCTACACGGTGGAGAGCATCAGGCCCTTCGAGGGTTGATTTGATACCTCCCCCGCGAGCGCAGCGAGTGGGGGAGGCAAGGAGGGGGGTGAAAGCGCAGGCATTACCTCCCCCGCGAGCGCAGCGAGTGGGGGAGGCAAGGAGGGGGGTGAAAGCGCGTTCCTGTGTTCTCGATTGGGGTTCTCGAGTGCCAAGTTGCAAGTTCCAAGTTACAAGCAAGACGGGCGCCTCGGCAATCGGCAATCGGCTTTCAGCCCGACCATTGACCACTGACCACCGACCACTGACCGGCAGCGCCGGAGGCGCTGCCTACGCCGTCCGCCGAGCGGCGTTGCCTGAGTACCAGCGGCACAGGGCAACGGTGAGGCGTTCCATCGTGAGGCGGTGGGTGTCCTCAGGGGCACTCTTCAGGTGCTGATCGGCCCGGCTGATCGCATCCAGTGCACGACGCAACTCGCTGTCAGAGGTCCGGTTGCGTACGTTCCATGCCTTCTTCGTCGGATAGTGATCGGGTTTGGTGCCGCTCCACTCGGCAAACGTCGCCAGATCCGGCGCAGCCGCCGCCATCGCGCGCCGCTTGAGGTCGTTCTCCAGATAGGCGAGGAGCACCAGCGGGTGGCTATGGGTCAGAAAGTCGGTGAGGCGGCGCAGCGCTTCCCCGACATTGCCGGCCGAGACGGCGTCGGCGTACAGCCAGACCGGTTCGTCGGGTCGGGTGCGGAATCGCTCGATGAGGGCGTCCGCCGACGGCATCTCATCGGCCATCTCCAGCTGATCGAGCGCTCCGGCCATGGCGGCGAGATCCGACCCGAAGCGCTGGATGAGGGCCGCCTGTGCTTCGGAGGGAAGCTTCAGCTTGCGGCGCCGCAGCTCGGCACCCAGCCACTGACCGGCATCACGCTCCCGGATCTTCTTGACGGTCGAGATCTCCCCACGCTCTTTGACCGCCCTGGCGATGGGCGCCGGAAGAGAGCCGGTGCACGTGAGTGCGACCAGCAGACTGTCCGGGGCACCGATCAACAACTCGCCGATCACCTCGGCCTCGGCCTTCAGCACACCCTGCGCATCGACGATCAGCACCCCCTCACTCCCCCCAAAGAGCGAGCCGGACTGCAGCGCAGGCACCACCGCCTCGAGCTCTGTGCGCATCGCCCCGGCTGCGCCGTCATCGGAAGCAGTGCCTTTGGCCGGCACGTCGACCCGGACAAGCGACTCGGCCCCTTCGAGATGCGTGTGCGCCCGATCGAGCATCTCCTGGCGCTCTCCAGGACCGGCATCACGGGGACCAACGACTGCGAGGATCGGCATGGGAGCAGGGTACTCGCCGGTTGCCGGTCACCGAATGCGCCGTTGTGCTCAAATTGGGACGATGGGAGGCCGAGCCATGGCAGATTTCATCGTTGACTCTGGCGGCACCCCGATCGCAGTCTTCGTTCACGGCAGCGGCCCGCCCCTGGTGATGGTTCATGGGTCCATGACCGACCACCTGGCCTTCGAGGCCCTCGTGGCAGCGACACCGTCGATGACCGCGTACCGCTTGGACCGTCGCGGCTTCGGAGAGAGTGGCGATGGTCCCGCCTACACGATCGAGCACGAGTATGGGGATGTCGCCGCAGTCGTCGCCGAGGTGGCTCGACGAACCGGGGAGCCCGTCGCGCTGTTCGGCCACTCGTATGGTGCAAATTGCGCCCTCGGCGGGGCCGTCGCCTCGGAGTTCGTGTCTCATCTCGTGATCTTCGAGCCGAGTCTGGGGCTCCACTACCCGGCGGGGGCCATCGAGTCGATCGAAGAGGCCCTCGCCCAGGACGACCGCGATGGCGCCCTCGCCACGGTGTTCTCGACCGTCCTCGATATGACGGCCGAAGAGATAGACAAGTACCGACTGAGCCCGACGTGGTCCACCCGGCTTCGGGTCGCCCACACGATTCCTCGCGAATGCCGCGTCGAGGAGGAGCTGACATTCGAGTCGAGCCACTGGAAGGTCGACTGCCCGACGCTCGTGATGACCGGTCAAGAAACAACCGAGGAGCTCGCCACCATCGCCCGGGCCGCGGTCGCGGCAATCGAGGGCGCACGGCTCTGCGTGCTCGAAGGTGTCGACCACATGGCGCCCCGGCTCGCACCGCACGCGGTGGCCGAGCAGATCACGTCGTTTCTCGGCGGCTGAGCCACCGCGGGGGTCGTACCTTCGGGAAACCAGCTACGGCCCGAGAGGCACAACGATGTCGCCCTCCTGGTCGGTGCGTCGTACCACTGACCCTCCCCGCACCAGGGCATCCACCACCGCGGGATGGGGGTGGCCGAAATCGTTTGGCCCCACGCTGATGATGGCAAGCGGGGCGGCCGACTGCTCCAGCCATGCGAGGTCGGATGTGTTGGCACCGTGATGCGGCACTTTGAGGATGTCGGTCTCGACCACACCGAGCGCTCGCTGGGCGGTCACTTCGATATCCCCCGCCAATAACACCGAACGATCGTTGACGTCGACCTGCAACACCACCGACTCGTCATTCAGGTCGGCATAGCGCCGGGCCGGGCCGAGCACCCCGATCTCAAAGCTGCCGACGCGAGCAGCCCAGCCCTGCTCCACCGTTTCAACCTTCACACCGGCCAGCTGGGCACCGGCCAGCAGCTCCTCGTACCGATCGGATCCGGCGCGGTGGCCCGGATGCCACAGCCGGTCGGCCGGGAAGGAGTCGAGCGCCGTCAACAGGCCGCCGATGTGGTCCAGGTCGCCGTGGGTTGCGACCACCAGGTCGAACCGGGTAACGCCGTAATCCCGGAGGCGATCGAGCAACACGCCGGGATCCGGTCCGCCATCGACCAGGACCGTCTCGCCCGCCGGCCCAAGCAACAAGGTGGCGTCTCCCTGACCGATGTCGAGGAAGACCACCGTCGGCACGGCCACCCGGGCCGGCGGCAGCACCAGCACAACGAACACGAGGGCTGCGCCCACCGCCACGAGCGGCCGCAGCGACGGCAAACGGAGCGCGGCCAGCGCACCGAAAACGGCTGCCACTCCCCCGGCGCCCAACTGCGGCCAGGCGGCCGCCAGGCTGCTGATCCCGAGGACGATGTCGGCGAGGGCAGTTGCGACGTCGAGCACCGCACCGTGCCCGGTCACCACCGCCAGACCGGCGGTGCCTGTTGCCAGGGTAACGATCGGAGCCGCCAGCACGTTGGTGAGGGGTGACAGCAGCGGAACCGACCCGAAGTGCCACAGCAGCAGCGGCGCCACTGCGCCCTGGGCGCCGAGCGTGATCGAGAGCGCGGCCACCAGCGGCGGTTGCGCCCTGGCCAACCGGCTCCCCGCCAGCACCCCGGCGGTGGCGGCCACCGATAGCTGGAACCCGACATCGCCGGCGAGGTGCCCGGCGACCAGCAGCGACAACACGACGGCGCTCCCCAGGGCAGCCCAAGTGGAGAGCGCGAGTCCCAGCACTCGCCCGGCCAGAACCAGTGCTGCCATCAGCGACGCTCGCACCACCGATGGCTCCCACCGGGTGATCACCACGAACAGGACTATGCCGAGTAGGCCGACTACGAGACGGCGCCGCGGATTCCATCCAAGCGGTCCAGCCGCCACGAACCAGGCTCCAAGAAAGAGCGCAACGTTGCTTCCGCTGACGGCCACGAAGTGGGTCAGCCCGGCCCGGCGGAGGTTCTCCTGGTCACGCTCCGGGAGCGCTTCAGTGTGCCCGACCAAAAACCCGGCCAGCAATGCCCCGGCCCGACCCTCCGGCTCGAGAACCCGGAGCACCCGGCGGCGAACCATGTTGCCAACCGAGAAGACCGGGTCAGAGGCCGGCTCCAGGCGGGAGACGGAGTCCGCCCGCAGCGTTCCCGCCACCGGATCACCCCGGATCCGGCCGGCCACCGGACGAAGTCGGCCGGCAACCCGGATGCGCTCCCCCGCCGCAACGCTGCCTGCATCACCGGTCAGCACCGCCAGCCGTGGTCCGCTCCAGGGCACCCAGAACTCCCCCCGCAGCAGATGGCTCGGCTCGAGGCGCATCCGCAGCTCCGACCCGTACGGTCGCGGATCGTCAACCAGGCGGCCGGCAACCGTGATTGCTCCGACCGGCACCGGCGCATCCAGCGTTGCCGCCTCGCGGGCAGTCGAGCCCAACCCGGCGATGAGGCCGGCCACCACGAGCCCGATCACCCACGTCCGGCGAGCCGCCACGGCCGGCACGACGAGCAGGATCGCCGCCATACCGAAGCTGCGGGCAGCGCCCACCGACACCCACACCACGGCGGCCGCGGCAAGGGCGACCCGCTCGAGACCCGTCAGGGGACGATCACCTGGTCGCGCATCGCCTCCAGCTTGGATTCACCTATCCCCGCCACATCCAGCAGGTCCTCCACCTCGGTGAACGGGCCGTTGCTCTCCCGGTACGCGACGATCCGGGCGGCCAGCACCGGTCCGACGCCGGCGATGGCCTCGAGATCGGAGGCAGTCGCCGAGTTGAGGCGCACCCGCCCATCGTCAACCGGCGGAGTACCCGCCGCTCCGATGGTCTGCACCACAATCTGCTGGCCGTCCACTACCGGAGCAGCCAGGTTGAGACCCGCCGGATCGGCCGATTCGAGCAGGCCACCGGCCGCCGCCACGGCATCGGCGACGCGGCTTCCCGGCGAAACCACCACCAGGCCCGGGCCGGCCACGGCTCCTGCGACGTGCACGGTCAACGAAGCCGAGCCACCTGCCCGGCTGATCTCGACGGGTGGTGGTTCGGCAGGCTCGCCACCGAACCACCATCCCGAGATGCCGGCAACGAGCAGCACCAGACCGGCAACCACCCATTGCAGGCGGTCCATGTATCCCCTATCGACGAGCCGCGGCAACGTATATCAGGAGCCGCCACCGATGAGAACCCTGTTGACGGCGGGCCATAATCAGGCGAGAGCGAGGAGGATCTTTGAACACACATCGCGTAGAACCGGGAACGGCGGTCGACCTGTCGAGCATCGACCCACATGAGACGGGCGGCCTCAACAAGCAGCAGGCCCGCGCCGAGACCAAGCAACTGAACCGGCGGCTCGAGGCGCTGCAGGAGCTGCTGTATGCCGAGGGCAAGCACAAGCTGCTGATCGTGCTCCAGGCGATGGACGCCGCCGGCAAAGACGGCACGATCCGCCATGTCTTCGACCGCGTCAATCCGCAGGGCGTCAAAGTGGCGTCGTTCAAGAAGCCGACCGACCGTGAGCTCGCCCACGACTACCTCTGGCGGGTGCACGCGCACACTCCCGGCACCGGAGAAATCACCATCTTCAATCGGAGCCACTACGAGGACGTCCTGATCGTGCGCGTCCTCGGCCTCGTCCCCGAGGAGCGCTGGTCGCGCCGCTATGACCACATCCGCGACTTCGAACAGCTCCTGGCTGATGAGGGGACGACCATCCGGAAGTTCTACCTCCACATCGACAAGGCCGAGCAGAAGGAGCGACTCCAGGCGCGCCTCGATAACCCGGACAAGCATTGGAAGTTCGATGTCGGCGACCTGGCGCAGCGCAAGCTGTGGGACGACTACATGGCGGCCTACGAGACGGCGATCTCCCGCACAAGCACCGAGGCCGCTCCCTGGTACGTCATACCCGCCAACCGCAAGTGGTACCGCAACCTCGCCATCTCCCGCATCCTCGTAGACACCCTCGAGGGCCTCAACATGTCCTTCCCCGAGCAGACCGAGGACCTGAGCGGGGTGGTTATTGATTGAGGCATCAAGTTGCAAGTTGCAGGTTGCAGGTTGCACGTCAGAGGGCACGTTTGAGTCGCCAGTTCGAAGAGGAAGTACCTCCCCCGCTAGCGCAGCGAGCGGGGGAGGCAAGGAGGGGGTGAGAGCGCGTTCCTGTGCTCTTAATTGGAGTTGCACGTTGCCAGTTGCCAGTTCCAAGTCAGAGGCGTTCCCGGTTAACAGGCGACTGGCGACCGGCGACCGGCGACAGTTGACCGTTGACCGTCGACCTTCTTTACAGAGCAAACACCAGCGCAACCGCCGTAACTGCGTTGAAGCCCATGTGCATGAGGATGGGGCGGCTCAGGGCTCCGGTGCCGCGCTCGCGCACGAAGCCGAGGATGACGCCGAGACCGATCAGGGCCGGCACGAGGGCCAGGGTGGCGGGATCAGTCA
>JABDLU010000035.1 GCA_013002865.1 Acidimicrobiia bacterium | reverse complement strand
CAACGACTATGCGGGGGACGGGCGACGGGCGACGGGCGACGGGAATAACCGAAACATATTGATGTTGTTCTGGATATATGGTACTGTTCGATAGATATCGAACGCATACGGAAGGCATCGAGATGACCGTGGATCCCCGGGTACGAGACTTCACCGAGACCGCAACCACCCCATCGCTGCGCGTCGAAGTCGACCCCTCCCCGGCCTACGAGCTGCTCTTCCAGTTATTCGCACTGGACAATCCAGATGACGCCACCGAGTACGCGGGTGGGCCGGACTGGCTCGACCAGACTCGCGGACGCCTCCCTGCCGAGTTCCTCGACGAGCTGGCCGCACTCAATACCGGCGGCGAGATCTGGCTCGTCCTACTCGGCCTGGTGTACGACACACCGGCGCCCAAGACGATCGACGCGTTTCTCGACTACCTCGAGAGCATGGACCCCGCCGAACTGCAGTCCCACCTCATCTCCCAGGCCTGGTTCACCAAGGAGCGGGGCATTCCCCAGCAGCTGATCGACGATGCCGCCGGAGGGGACGTCGCGGCCTACGAGACGATCTGCGCGGCCGCCGAAGAGTGCGCATGCGGGCCCGGCTGGTTCGAGCTGCTGTCTCACCCGGCCGCCGAGATCAAGCGCATCCTGGTCGACATCATCCGGCGCTTTGCCGACAAGGCCTTCGAGGGCGACGTCTCCAAGCTGCTCGACCGGGATGCCCGGGCCAAGCGAGTGCTGGCGGCCACCCTGCCCCCCGCCGAGCTCGTCGAACGAGCCACCAACGGCATCACTTTCACCAACCTCGACGGCGTCGATGCGGTCATTCTCGTCCCAAGCATCGTGATACGGCCCTTCGTGGTGATAACCGATCACGGGCCTCTCCGGATCTTCGGCTATCCGGTGGCGGAGGAGAACCTCACTGCCGATGAGGACGCTCCCCCGTCCTGGCTGGTCGACTTTTACAAGGCGGTCGGCGACGACAAGCGCCTCCGGATCCTGACGATCCTCACCGAGGGCGCCACGACGCTCGGCGCCCTCGTCGAGCGCCTCGATCTGTCGAAATCCACCGTGCACCACCACCTGCGCCTGCTGAGAACCGCCGGCCTGGTGCGGGTCACCATCGGAGACGAACACACGTACAGCCTGCGAACCGACGCGGTGGCGCAGGGCGGACCACTGCTCGAGGCGTATCTCCACGAGCGCATAAACAGGGAGTAAGCACTCATGATGTATGTCAACGATCACGGAATCGAACACCTCGACGCCGCTCGTCGCGATCAGCTCAGCCGCAGTGCCCGCCCGTCACCGGCCACCCGACGGGTCCGGCTGGCGTTGGCTCACACGCTGGCCGGGTGGGCGGCCGCCCTCGCCCCCGAAGTGCGGGACACCGCTCCCCTCCGCACCCGGGCGGCGCCTAATTGAGGCGCGGATCCACCGGGAGGGTCGCCAACCAGGCCGTTCGGCCCGGCTGACGGCGCAGCACCGTGCTCCACAGCCGGTCGGGCTCGGCCGCGAACACGTCGTCCGGTAATGCATCGGCGACGATCCAGCCGTCGGCGGCCAGCTCCAGCTCGAGCTGGCCGGGTGCCCACCCGGCGTATCCGGCGTAGACCCGAACAGGACCGCGCAGCTCACCGGGCGGCGCCGACAGATCGACGATTCCAACGCCGGGAAGCACCGGGCCGTCGGTCCCTTCCGCCAGCCCAACCGCCGCCTGGGGCTCGACCGGCCCCCCGACGAACACCACACACGGTTCCGCCAGAAGTGGCACCCAGTCGGGCAGCTCATCACCGGGTCCGCTCGTGCTCGGGCGGTTGAGCACCACGCCGACCGCCCCACCGGCGTCATGCTCCAGGATGAGCACGACGGTCCGGTAGAAGTTCGGATCCAGCAGATTGGCTCCGGCCACTAGTAACCGGCCGGCCAGAGTGTCCATGCGGGCATTCTGGTACGAGCGCGCCCGGTGGGCCACCCAACTAGCCTGCCCGGTCATGGATTTGCAGGCCATCCGGGATCAGTTTCCCGCTCTGAGCCGCCGGCACCTCGGCAAGCCGGTCGCCTATCTCGACGGGCCGGCCGGCACGCAGGTGCCCACTGCGGTCATCAACGCCATCACCACTCCGCTGCGGGCCGGCATCAGCAACCTCGGTGGTCCCTACCCGGCGTCGGCGCTGAGCGAACAGCTGGTCGATGACGCCCGCTCCGCCATGGCAGACCTCTACAACGCCGAGCCGTCCGAGATCGTCTTCGGCCAGAACATGACGAGCCACACGTTTGCACTCAGCCGGGCCCTGGCGCAGACCTGGAGCTCCGGCGACGACATCGTCCTGACCCGGCTCGATCACGACGCCAACATCACCCCGTGGATGCGGGCGGCTGAAGAGCGCGGAGTGACCGTCCGGTTCGTCGACGTCTCCGAGTCGATGCTGGACCCCGCTGCCATCGGCGCTGCCATCGGGGCGCGCACTCGACTCGTCGCCGTTACTGCCGCATCCAATGCCATCGGCACCGTCGTGGACATCCCGGCAGTGG
>JABDLU010000025.1 GCA_013002865.1 Acidimicrobiia bacterium | reverse complement strand
CCGGTCGCCGGTCGCCGGTCGCCGGTCGCCGGTCGCCGGTCGCCGGTCGCCGGTCGCCGGTCGCCGGTCGCCGGTCGCCGGTAAGAATTCGGTGGCGGGCGGCTATCGCGCTTGCTTAGCGGACGTCTTCGCCGAAGACGACGCTGGGGCCGTCCGGGGTGGCGGTGTAGTAGAGCGAGTAGCTGTGCACCGTCGGGCTCATGTCGCAATGGGAGCTGACCCGGGCGAGCAGCTCGTCGGTCAGTCCCTTTTCCTTGAAGGCGGCGGCCCGTTCCGAGCTGGCGAACTGCGAGACCGCCGTCACCTTGCAGGCATCGTCCTCGCTGACCAACACCATGTGCTCCTCGGGGCCGTTCTCATCCCGCATCGCCAGCCGCTCCCACGTCTGCATGGCCGACGTGAACGACTGCATCTCGCCCTGCGTTACCAGGAACTCGGCAACTTCGACGTGCTTCACGATCCCAACCTAGTCCGCCCATGGGTCGGGGACCCAGCGAGGATATTTTCGCGAACTGCCAACACACCCACCATCGCCATATTCGCGCGGGTAGTGTCGGCTCAACAGCCATCGGGAGGCAGTAGCGGCCACGGGGAGTAGGTAGGCCCTACGTGTGGCAACGCTGATTCCTGACCTGTCGCGGCACCGCCGCGCTATGTGCAATTACCGCCCGATCGGTTCGGGCACTGAGGGAGGATGGACCATGTCGGTACGCAAAAGGTTGTCGGTTCTCGGATTGTTAGTCGGAATGATCGGGCTCCTGTTGGTAGCGACCACGGGTTCGGTGGGCGCCAACTCGGCGTCGGAAGCGGTGGGTCAGATCGACTTCTCGCTATCGAGTAATTCGGCTTCGTGGACGTACGATGGGCTCACCCAGAGCCACGGCCGCCAGGGTTGTCGACTCACGACGAGTGGGGACGACCTGGTCAGCGTGACCGGCGACTCGACGGTCGGGTCCAACCCGTATGCCGGCCTTTTCAAAGGCGCCATAGGCGTCAAGGACAACAATGAAGGCAACGGTGAGCCGTGCTCTCGAGTCGACCCGGGCCAGAGCCTGACCCTGGCGCTGGGATCCGACATCACGAGCCAGGGCCTCGTCGCCAACGCCGCCCAGATCGCGCTCAGCTTCAAGTTCGACGCTACAGCCCAACTCGACATGTACCGCGACGGATCGTTCGTGCGCAATGTCTCGTTTGCCTGCGTAGGCGGCAGCGACTGCGGACCCGACTCGGGGGCTAACGATGTGGGCATAGTGGACGTTCCAGAGGGCGCCATCTTCGACACGATCGTGATCACGTCCGATGGTGCCGTGTCGCTGGTCGACGACCTCGTCGGCACCCACATCCACCTGGTGCTCCCCGAGATCACCATCGAGGGAACCAAGTGGCACGATCGGGACTTTGATGGTGAGCGCGACGAAATCTTTAACGCCGAAGAAGCGCTGGAGGGGTGGCGGATCACCGCCTACGGAGATGCGGGCCCCTTCATGACGACGACCGATGCGAATGGTGAGTATCTGCTTACCGTCCCACCCGGTGATTACATAGTGTGCGAAGCTCCGCCAGCCAATGAGCCTCCCTTGGGAGACAACATTTCGTGGACCCAATCGGATCTCACGTTCCTCAATCCGACGTCTAAGGATTGGAGCATTGGAGCGTGCAGCAGTGTCGGTGGTGACACGCTTGCCGACGGCTATGACGACTCCTTCCCGACGTCGGTGGTAGCCGTTGATTTTGGCAACGTGAAACAGTTCACAGCGACGTGCGATAACCAAGCCCAGCAAGGGACGCTCGAGCAAGGGGCGAACCAGCCGGGTGTGGATCTCTTCTTCACGTGCGATCCAGACAAGCAGGCCACGCAGACGTTCCTGTTCGACGCAGGCGTGAGTCCCGACCCGAACCCCGCCGACCCGGTCAGCCAGTTTGTGCTGATCGGAGGATTCACGGGGGGAAAAATCCAGCAGAGTTACACCGTCGATTGGAATCCCGAACCGGCGATGTATGAAGGAGACCCACCGGTCCTCCAGGTGCCGCAGACGCTAGTGATTCTGGACCCGAACACTGGTAACAAGGTGCCGGTCGAGTTCTGCAACGAGGTCGGTCCGCTCGATTTGGATGGCAAACCAAACACTGGGTCGAATGTCGTTCACTGCGAGACTTCTCTGGTGATCAACCAGGGGGGTACGGTCCCGGCCGGGATGATTCAGCTTTCCGAAGCGTTCATCTACGCCGGCGATCCGTCGAACTTCCGTTAAGAAACCGACTTGACCTCGGGGTGGACCTCCACCCCGAGGTCAATGAGGATCTCGAGGCCGCGGTCCGGGCCGCCGTCGGCGAGCCCGAGTTCGGCTTCTGCCACCAGGAGCAGCGCCGTCTCATACGGCAATCCCTGCTCCTCGGCGGCCGCCAGCCCTGACTCGAGGGCCGCGCGGGCTCCCTCCCGGTCTCCCAGTTCAGCCAGTGCCAGGGCGCGGACACGCAGCATCCCCGCCGAGTGGACGGCTGATTCTCTCCCGACGACGGCCTCGGCCTCTTCGAGGGCGGCGATCGCTTCGTCGGGTCGCCCGGCCTCCAGGTGGCAGGTGGCGAGATAGACCACCAGGTCGGCGATGCTGGTGGTCTCGCCGAGCTCCAGGAACTGGCGGCGGGCCTTGTCGTAGAGCTCCACGGCCTCCTCCAGCCGCCCCCCGGCGGCCAGGATCCGGGCGAGCTGGACCTCGACGAAGCTGGCACCGTCCACCCAGTTGGACGCCCACAGAATTCGATGGGCGTCCTCGAGCAACGGCCGGGCCTCCTCGATCCGGCCCTGATTGACGAGTACTTCGCCCATGTTGGCCTCGGCGTTGGCAGCGTGGATTTCGTTTCCGGTCTTGCGGAAGGCATCGCGGCTCTTGCGATAGTGCTCGATGGCGTCGTCCCACCGGCCGTCGAAGTAGGCCTCGATGCCCATGTTGCCGTGGACGATGCCCTGCCCATCGAGGTTGCCGAGCTCCTCGTAGATGGCGAGCGCTTTCGGCGCGAACACGGCCTTGTCGGGCTGGCCGGACCAGCGGTAGCACAGGTCGAGAACCGAGTAGGCGCGGGCTAGCGCGGCCTTTTCACCGGCCGCCGTCGCCTCATCGACGGCGTCGAGGGCGGCCTTGATGGCCAGAAGCGGCTTCTGCTGGCCCTGCCGCACCGAGGCCGCAAACGCCAGTAGGCGGCTGCGCACGCGGGCGGCTTCGCCGGTGTCGACCGCCTTGGTGGCGCGGTAGCCGCTGGTGATCTCCCGCAACGCCAGCCCGTACTGGCCGGCTCGCTCCCGTACCCGGGCTCGCTTCTCGGAGAGGGCGGCACGGTCGACCGGGTCGGTTCCGATGAGTTTCGTCGCCTTCCGATAGGCGGTGAGCGCCTCGTCGAACAGCCCAGCCCGTTCGCGCACATCCCCCAGGGCGATCCAGGCATCTGCCCGCCCCCGATCGGTCACGTCGGGCAAGCGGCGGGCGGCTTCCAAGGCCCGCTGGTAGTGGGCGGCCGCATCGACGTTGGCGTAGGCGTCCCGGGCCTGGTCTGCAGCCATCAGCGAGTAGCGCCAGGCCCGCTCGTAGTCCTGTCCCAGCGAGAAATGCAGGGCCAGCACGTCGGCGGCCCCCTCCGGATGGTCGCCGGCGGCCTGCTCGGCGATCTCGCCGGCCTGGAGATGCAGGTCCCTCCGACGCTTGAACGACAGCCCTCGGTAGGCCACGTCTCGGATCAACGCGTGGCGGAAGCGGAGGCGGTCCCGCCCGTCGGAGTCGAGGAGGCCGCTCAGTTCGCGGCGGGTGGCGGCGTCGAGGCGGATGCCTTCATTCTCCAGGAGTCGGTTGAGAACCGAGATGCGAAAGCTCCGGCCGAGGACGCTCGAGAACCGTAGCAAGCGCCTGGCGAGCGGGGGCAGGGCGTCGATCTGGGCGCTCACAACGGCATCGAGCGAGTCGGGCAGCGAGTCGACGCCGCCCGCCTTGCGCACGGCGCCGATGATCTCCTCCAGAAAGAGGGGCAAGCCGCCGCCCCGCTGCACGATGACGTCGATGTCGTGCGGCCGCAGCGGTGCCCCCTCGGTGGCGGCGATCACCAGCTGGCGGGACTCGGCGTCGCTCAGCGGACCAAGCGAAACCTGCTCCATGCCGGGATCGAATCCATCGGGCGTGTTGCGCCGGGTCGTCAGCACCAGCCACGGATGGTCGGCGGTGGCCTGGGAGATCCGCTCCATGATGTGCGATGAGGCCTCGTCCATGTAGTGGCCGTCCTCAACTTCGAAGAACACCGGCCCGGGGTGAAGGGCTTCGATCAGCTCGATGAGCAGATCGGCGGTGCGGTCCTGGCGAAATCGCGGGTCGATCTGTTCGACTTCGGGAGTGGCCGCCATCTCGATCATGGCGACGTCGGCCACGAGCGGAGCTAAGGGGGCATGCTCGGGAGCCACCCGCGCAAGCGCGTCCTGCAATGCCTGCGCCATCGCCGGCGGCGCTCCTCGGTCGATGTTCAGCAGGCGCCGGACCGGATCGCGCAACGCCCGGTAGGGGGTGCCGATCCCGTACGGCTCGGCACGGATATCGACGTGTTCGGCTTCCTGGAGAGCCGGCAAGATCTCGTCGACGAACCGGCTCTTGCCGATACCGCGCTCGCCGACGACGGCGACGGCCGCGCCCTTCCCTGCGAACAGGTCGTCGATCAACCGGCGGACGGCGGCCAGCTCGTCGCTCCGCCCCGCAAATGGCAGGTCGCCGCCTGTGCGGGAGGGTCGGCTGCCCGTCTCGGCACCGACGGCGTAGGCCTGGACCGGGTGTTCCTTCCCTTTCACGTGGAACGGCTCGAGCGGCGTGGTTTCGAACAGCGTCAGCGACTTGTCGAGGGCGGTCGGGCTGGCGTAGATCTGCCCGGGAGATGCCGCCGCCATGAGCCGGGCGGCCAGGTTCACCGTGTCACCCATGATCGTGTAGGTCGCCCGGAAATCTGTGCCGATCTCACCGACGAAGACGTGCCCCTGGTTGATTCCGATGCGCACCGGCAACGTACCGGCCGCGTCGATGATGCGCCGGGCGGCTCGCAGCATCCGTCCCTCATCGTCCTCCTGAACGCTCGGAACGCCGGCGACGAGGATGATTTTGCCGCCATCTTCGTCGATGTCGCTCGCAAGGAACGTGACACCTTCTTCGTCGGCGGCCTGTTGGACGGTGCGAACCAGTTCGTCGAGGGCCGCCGCCACCGCATCCGGCCCCCCGTCATCCATCAGGGCATCGACCCCGGTGAACTTGATGAACCCGACGGTGGCGATGTGGTGCTCTGGCTCGGCGGCGCCGTGGGACAAGAACGAGCGCAGCGCAACCGGCATGCCCTCGGCGATCGCCTCCGGAGCCAGACTGGCGCGCGGGCTCCACCCGCAACACTCGATGCGCCCCTTGCGCCAGTTGAGGAGCCAGCCGTGTTCCTTGGGCTTCAAGCCGTTGGCGGACGCGGCGGCGCGGGTCGCGGAGCTGATGAGGATCTCCCCCGCCACGGCGGTTTCCTCCATCTCGGTGGTCATCGAGGCAGCCGGGCCGGTCAGGATCAGCTCTTTGTGAGATTCGCCCACCCGGAACAGATGGACGGTGCCGCTGTGGAGCCCGACCGACATCTTGAGGGACAGGCGGCCCGCCGATGTTTCGTAGCTGCGGGCTTCTCGAAGCACCCCCTGCATTTCGACGGCGGCGCTGGCGGCCTGGGTGGCGTGGTGGCTGCCCGTGAACATGAGCAGCAGGGCGTCACCGCCGAACTTGAGCAGGCTGCCGCCACGGTCGTAGGCAACGCTGAGCATGTTCCCGAAGACGTGGTTCAGGACTTCGGTGAGCTCCTCGGCCCCGATCCTCCCCCGGCGGGCGAGCTTCTCCGACAGGGCCGTGAACCCGGAGATATCGATGTAGCACAGCGTCCCATCGATCTCGCGCCACAGCTCGGAGGTGCGCAGACCCCACTCCGCGCTGACGCGCGGTACGTACCGCGCCAGGCTCAATTTGTCCGGTGTCTCTATTGCCATGCGGGCCCCTTGCTGGGGCCCACACTACGGGAGTCGACGATGTCGCGGGGACGTCACCCGGTCGGCGTCAGTCCTCGCAGCTCACAGCTAGTTCGAGGTCCTTGCACTTGTCGAAGCCGGGACCACCGTCTCCATTGTCGTCGTCCGACCCGCCGTCGAGCTCGTCGTTGCCGACTCCACCCTTGAGCGTATCGTCGTCGTCCTCGCCGTCGAGCTTGTCGTCGCCGATCCCGCCGGACAGGATGTCATCCCCGTCACCGCCCTTGAGCTCGTCGTTTCCAGATCCGCCGTCCAGGTGGTCAGCACCGTCTTCGCCGTCGAGCTTGTCGGCTCCCGACCCGCCACGAAGGATGTCGTCCTGCTTGCCGCCCTTGAGCTCGTCGTCTCCGGCGCCACCCTCGAGAATGTCTTTGCCCTCTTTACCTTCGAGCTTGTCGTCGCCGTCGCCACCTCGAAGGATGTCGTCGCCGTCTTCGCCCTTGAGGTCGTCCTCGCCGGCGCCACCCTCGAGGATGTCGTTGCCCTCTTTGCCCTCGAGGTTGTCGTCGCCGTCACCACCCCGCAGGATGTCGTTGCCGTCCTCACCCTTCAACTCATCCTTGCCGGCCCCACCGTCGAGTACATCGTCGCCGTTTCCGCCGTCGAGCTTGTCATCACCATCATCACCCCGGAGGGTGTCGTTGCCGTTCTGACCCTTCAGCTCGTCCTTATCGGCCCCACCGTCGAGTACATCGTCTCCGGCCTGGCCTTCAAGTTTGTCCTCTCCGGCTCCTCCGGACAGGAAGTCATTGCCCGATCCACCGAACAACTTGTCGTTCTTGTCCCCGCCGAATAGGAAATCAGCTCCCGCACTGGCGAACAACTCATCATCACCCGCATCACCGTCCAGCACATCGCTTCCGGTGCCTCCGTAGAGCTTGTCGTTCTTGTCCCCGCCACACAGAATGTCATCCCCACCCAGGCCATACAGCTTGTCGTCCCCACCTCGCCCGAAGATGAGATCGGGACCACCGGTGCCGGTCAGCTCGTCGTTGTCACCGGTACCGATGATGATGTTGAAGCCCAACGCCGCTGCCGCCGGCTGATTCGCCCAGTAGAACGCACAGGCATTCTCGGCAGGAACAACCACCTCGAACGGCGCGACGGTTATCGGCGAAAAGCGCCCGAAGATGTCCTGGCCCTGCACCGCAAGCTGGAACGAGCCAGGCTGCGAGGTGTCGATCGGAGTTCCGCTTTCAAAGGACGGGCCGCCATCGACCGAACCGTCACAGACGAGGGCGCCGGTCCCTGCGTCCGGACAATGGAAGTCGAAATCGACTGTGGCACCGAGGACAAACACCTGACCGGCCGCCGGCACGTCGATGATCGGCGTCGACGGGCCCGTGAGGTCGATGGCTATCAGGATGGGTCCGAAGGTGACGCCGCCCCCCTGGATGACGACTTCGTTCACGCCGTCTTCGGCGACTGAGAAGCTGCCAGTGCCCACCGTCGCAAGCGGGATAAATGGCCCACCATCGATGGAGTAGGAGTATTGGATCGATGGGTTGGTGGCGATCACCTCGACGGTGACTGGTGCGCCATAGATCTCGGCGAGCGGGTCTGTTAAGCCGCCGATCACATCACCATCGATCGCAACGTTGAACTGGGCCGGCGGGGGTGGCGGCGGGACAACCCTGGCCTGCCAGAAGACGTTCTTGAAGTCGGTGGTGGACACGTTGCCGCTGGTGTCGACCAGCCACACCTTGTAGTCGACCGAGTCACCGATGATGCCGGAGTTCAGGACCGGCCCGCCGCCGGTATACACACCCGTGGTGCCGTCCTGAACCAGCGTGGTGGAGACCCACGTGGAGACGCCGGCGTCGACCTGCCTGCGATACAGGACCAGCGCCTGAGCAATGTCGGTGGCATTGGTGACGACGGTGAAGCTCACCTGATTGCCGATCAGCACCGATTCAACATTGAGGATCGGCGGCGCCAGGAAGTCGGTGGTCAACAGCGGGTCCGCATACAGCACGGTGATTTCGGCGGTCTCGATCTGACGCTGCACGCCAACCGGCAACCCATCGGCAGGCGACAGGAAGCTTCCCGCAATGATGGTGCCTTGCTGGGCCTGCTCGAACGGCGTGCTCCCCGGCACCGTGGCGGGCCGGTTGTAAGTGGCGATGTTCAGACCGAACGCCGGGGTGGCGATTTCGTCAGTGGATGCCTCCGGCTCGTCCTGGACGCTGCCGGTGATGTTGGGCCGGAAGAACACCGGATCAAATCCACCGGTATCCCTTGTTGTCGCCGACGTAATGATCGCCCCATGCGCCAGCAACCCCGGCTGGGTCACGTCGAAGGTGTCGAGTGGCTGGATCGGCCGGTAATGGGTGTGCTGGGTTTGCCCGTCGATGGACAGGAACGTGCCCTCCGGCGTGGTGGTGGTCTCATAGGTCGGAGCAATGCTGATCGAGGCCGCCTCCAGGCCGGTCCCGGGATCGATCGCCGTCGGCAACGGAGCCGGCGGAGCCTCCGGTGGTGTGGCACCGAGCGCATACATCGGCAGGCCGTAGAAGATGACCTGCTGCATCGCCTTCTCGTCGTACACCGGGTACTGGCCGAGCTGGGCAAAGTACTCCTGCTTGGCGAAGGTCATCGCCTGCCCGATGGACATGGTTCCATCGAGGTTCTCGGCGAACTCGGCGAGCAGGCGCTCGGTCAGGGCGATGCCGGCCGTGTCGCCGTAGCCGTAACCACTATTGCCGATGTAGGTCCCGCCCTGCGCCAGGTAGGTCTGGGCAAAGTCCTGCGGGTTGGCAGTGGCGACCCCAACGTCGGACACGCTGAGGCCGGCGTGGCAGCCCATCGTGAAGATGATGTCGCCGAGCAGGGAGTCCGGGGGCAGCGGCCCGAGGTCGCTGACCTCGAAGAGGTCATTCTCATTACCTGTGGCGTCGCCAAAGGATGGCAGCTGGCGGTAGTGATCGGAGTGGGCGTTGACGCTGATGATGTCCGCCGTCGTGCTCCCGGGGTTCCCGTCCGACAGGTCCAGGAAGGCGAGCAGGTCAGCCAGGTCCCACGTGTCGACCGCCAGCGTCCCGGCCGCATCGATCAGGCTGTCGACGTTGGCGACGCCGTAGATGTTGGCAAGGCGATCTGCGACGACGGTGGAACCGTCGTCGAGGAAGTCGTAGCCGGCGACGGCCGCCGTCTGCGGATCCAGCAGGCCGTTGAACGTCACGAAGTTGTCGAGGGCGCTGGTGATGTCGGCCGGAGCCTCCACCAATCGGCCAACAGCCAGCTCCGGAACATGCAGATACCGATCGAGCCACGGGATCGGGTCCAGGTCGCCGTACGGGTCATCGGACAGGTAATGGCGGGTCACCAAAGCGCCGTAGAGGGCCCCGTCGGTGAACTGCTCGGTGTAGGTGGACTCGTTGGCGATCGACGTGAGGTCGCGCAACCGGGCGAACGGAATAATGTCGTCATTCCCGATGATGCTCACATACGCCAGCGTCGGGCGCGCCGATTGGGCGGCGTCGATGATCGAGGTGATCGCACCGACCACGCCATTGGCTTCCTCTGGGTCGCACGGATTGGCATCCCAGTCGGTGTAAGCGGCCTGCACCAGTGCGTCATCTTCGACGTTGATGATGGCCCCGACGACGCCGTTGGCCCCGTCGGCGATCAGCGCGTTGACCGAAGCGACGATGTCTGCTGCGGCCGCCGCTCCGTACTGGTGAGCCAGGCGCTCCTCATTGACCAGAAAGACGGTGTTCAACCCGACGGGGAGAGACCCCAGGTTGAGGCCGGCGGCGGCCCCGTGCGGGAACAGCGCCGCCGTACAAGCCGGCACGGCCACGTCGAGCTCTTTCTTGATCCGAACCACATACGGGCTGGTCGAGGCGTTCCCCTGATAGCCGCTGACCTGGATGGTGAACGGCTCCCCCGGGGTGAGCGGCGTGCTGGCCAGGGTCGACTCGGCCGATTCGGCAGTGGTTCCACGGTTGATCGAAATCGCACCCAGCGGAGCCGCCGCGATCGGAATGTCCGGCTCGAGTTCGGGCTCCTCGGTGTCGTTCCCGGCGTAGTCGACCCCGTCGTCCTCGATCGGGATCGCACCCAGCGGCACCGACCGCGGAAGGATCTCGGACACGGCCTCAGTCTCCGGCTGGTACAGCACCAGGTCGGTGTCCGCATCGAACTGCGACAGGAACACCGCATGACGGGTCCCCACCTCACCCGCCACGAAGCTGAAGTAGTCCGGCACGTTGGGCGTGGCGATATGGGAGAACACCAGCGTGTCTTCGTCGATCGACTGAGCGTCCCCGAACTCGTTGTTGGCCGTGAAGGCCTCCGTCACCGTGATAGCCGCATCGTCGTTGAGTAGTCCGGCCGGCAACGAGAAGTCGACGTTGGCGGTGGTCGTGAACGAACCGATCTCAAAGCCGGGGACGGCATCCCAGGACACGGCATAGGATTCGCCCGCGTCCAAGGCGAGCGCAAACGTCAGCTGGATTTCATCGGTTCCGACGGTGGTCACGACGGGGTCATCCAGGGCCGCCGCGCCGCTCACGGATCCTGTCACCGTGGCGGTACCGGGCCGGTAGAAGAAGCCCGGCGGCATCGTGGCCACCAGCGTCCCGGGCAGGTCCGCGCCGTCGCCCGTCAGGTCGAAGTCTGCCGAGTAGGTCACCACGCTGTTGGGCGCCACATCCTGCAGGCCGAGATCGGCCAGCGGGAGGGTTTCCCACGGGATGTCCGAGTCGAGCAGCATCGAGATGAGAATCTGGCCGAGCGTCAGGTTGCCAAAGTCGAGCCCGGCGTCGCCCAGTGTTCCCGGCCCATACAATGCCTCGAGCGTTAGAACTTCGTCGAGGTCGGCCAGCGACGCCGTGCCGTACTCACCGAGGTCGATGAGGGTGGCGCCTTCCTCGAGGGCCCCTGCCAGCGCAGCTTCGCCCAAGGTGCCGGTCAGACAGTCAACGAGCGAGCAGTCTTCGACGACCGCGCCGAGATCCGGGGTGATGGCACCGAGCGGAATCGCCCCGAGCGGCGTCTGGGCAATCGCGATGGCCCCGAGCGGAATCGCGCCCAAGGGGGTGCCGTTGACGCTGACCGTGGTCAGGTCGATGGCCCCTAATGGAGCGGCGCTGAAGTCGATGGCCCCGAGCGGGATAGCCCCGAGTGGCGTGCTATCCAGGCCGTCGGGCGCCACTGCCGTTTCTAAGGCGGCCAGGTAGTCGGCGAGCGAACTCGAATCGGTGATTGTGCCAAATCCGGCATCGCCGCAGGCATACGGGCTCGCTAGCAGAGCGCACCCACTGGTTCCGTCCACGTCGATGGCCCCGAGCGGAATCGCACCGAGCGGCGAAGCGGCCAGGTCAGTCGAGTTCAGGCCGATGGCGCCGAGAGGAATCGCACCAAGCGGAATCGCCCCCAGCGGAATCGCCCCCAGCGGAATCGCCCCTAGCGGGATAGCCCCGAGCGGCGTAGTCGCCACCGTTCCGCCGGCCGCCTCGATAGCGGTGACGAGGTCCGCGAGCGAGCCCGACAGGGGGACCAACAGAGTTCCACAGTCCAGGGGAGCAACCAACTGTGAGCATGCCCAATCGCCCACACCGCCCGGATCGTCAAGCGGGATCGCACCGAGTGGGATAGCGCCGAGGGGGATGGCACCCAGCGGAATGGCACCCAGCGGAATCGCACCAAGGGGAATAGCACCGAGCGGCGCCCCGAGAAGGTCGATCGCACCGAGCGGAATCGCACCAAGGGGAATAGCTCCGAGGGGGATGGCCGCAAGCGGGATCGCCCCGAGCGGAATCGCACCCAACGGCGTCGACGCCAGATCAATCGCACCCAGCGGGATCGCCCCCAGCGGAATCGCCCCCAAGGGTGCACCGGCGATCTCCAGCTCGAACAGCGACGGATCTTCGGGACCTGCGCCGGCCGGCGCCACGTCACAGCCGGTGACAGCCGGATCGTCACACAGCGTCGGATCGATTCCGATCAGCGGCTCGTCACCAAGCGCCACACTGGGCAGGCTGATTGCACCGAGCGGGGAGGCTTCGAGGCCGATGTCGTTGAGGTCGATGTCCGACAGTCCAGCCGGCGCGGGGCTCAGAGATAGAACATCGCCCAGGGTGACGTTCTGGAGCGGCACACCCTCGTAGACGGTCCCCTGCAGGATCGCTTCCCATCCGCCGATCGCACCCAGCGGCACACTCGAGAGTGTGATAGCACCGAGCGGGTTGGCCTCGACGTTGATCGCACCCAGCGGAATCGCCCCGAGCGGGATGGCCCCGAGAGGGGACGCGTCCAGATCGATCGCACCGAGCGGGATGGCCCCCAGTGGGATGGCCCCGAGCGGTGAGGCTTCGTACTCCCCGGTCCCGCCACCGCCGACGATGGCTTCGATCGGGATGTCGATGATCGGCACCTCAGCGACGCCGACCTCAGAGGTGCTCGGTGTCACGTCGTAGGTGAAGTTGGCGACATCGGGCGGAACGGCATCCGCCTCGTACGCTCCGATATCACAGCCCGAACCCTGCGGACGGACCACACCGCGCTGATCTACCGACGGACAGAGACCCGTCGCAAGGCTCCAGTTCAGTATGTCGAAGTTGGCCGTCGCGGCACCCGAGGCACCCGTGAATCCGAAATAGCCATACGGCGAGCCGACCTGATCCGCGATATCGACGGTATAACTGAGGAAGGCGTCGACCGGCCGGGTGTTCACCTGGGCGAGCCGGACCTCGAGGAGGTTGGTTTCGGCGTCGTAATCGACCCAGGCGTACCAGCTGGTGTTGTCCTGCAGTTGTTGACCGGGGAACACCTCGGTGACGGCCCGCGAGACATCCGGCGACGTCTGATCCACGACCATGTCTGCACCCTCGTGGATACCCACCCGGTCGGCTCCAAAGATGTCGAATTCGACAGCGACAAGCTCCTGGTTCGATGAGTCACCGATTCCGGCACCGATGCCCATCCGACCCGCCGGTCCACCGAGGAAGGTCGGTGAGTCTGCGACTATGAAAGTAAAGCCATCGCCTGGCTGGCCTGTCCCAGCCGGGAACAGCGTGAGCGGCTCGATCTGGAACTCAAAGGCGCTCGAGAAGCTGCGAGTGATTGGCAGCGGGTCGCTCAGGAACGCACTGCCACTGACGAAGTTCGGGACGTGGGTGCGCAGCACGTCCTGGCCAGCTTCGTTGATGATGGCAGCACCGTTTGCTCCCCCGTTGAAGGTCAGCGGCGCTGGAAGCGGCGCACTGAACCCGTTGAAGGAGACGGCGGTCCCGGCGTCGTTGGCGGCGTCGATCGCGTCGCTGCCGGCTCCGAGGGCGTGGGTGAGCGTCGGCCCTCCGTTGTCGGCCAGGGGTTGGAGATCGACCGTCGAGCCGGGCGGGAGGTTACCGTTGTTGCCCGGGGTGTAGTTGCCGCAACCCGAAGGGTCGCCCAGGAAGTTGAATCCGGCCGTGGTGGCGGGATTGGCAGTGTTGAAACAATCCGGGCTGGTGGTGGCTGAGTTGCCCGCGGCAATTGTGTTGAAGATCGAGACGGGCGCACCGGTGCCATACACACCGCCGCCGGTGTCGGCCGAGTTCTCCGCAATCGTGACGAAGTTGAGGACGAGGGTGGAGTCGGTGTAGATACCGCCGCCGGATGCGGTCGCAGTATTCCCCGTGACGGTTGAGTTGGCAATATCAACGGATCCGCCGGCGGCAACGTACAGACCGGCACCGTCGTTGGCCTGATTGCCCGGGCCGATCGTCGTGCTATCAATGATCAAGTCGCCACCTGCGTAGACCCCACCGCCTGTGCCCAGAGCGCCAGTCGTGACGTTTGACGTGAAGGTTGAGCTGTCGACAAGACCGCCCGGACCCGTGAAATACAGTCCGGCGCCTCCGCTGGAAGCCGTGTTGCCGGAGACCACCGTCGAATCGAGAGCTAGGGCAACGTTGTCCTGTATACGGAGTCCTCCGCCGATATTTCCGTTGTTGTTGAGGACATTGGCGTTGGTGATGGTGGCGGCGGCGGTGCACGAGATGCACGCAACGTTGATCCCGCCGCCCGATCCCGCTGAGTTCTGGCTGACCGTGGCATCCGTAAGCGTGAGATCGGCATTGCGCACGAAGACCCCGCCGCCCTGCGCCGCTTGGTTCTGGGAGATGAGACCTTGGCGGCCAACGGAGCTCTCGATCACGGCATCTGCGCCGTCAGCCCACATCCCCCCGCCGAGTGCGGTCGCCGTGTTGTCGAGCAAATGGACGCCCTGGAGAGTGATGGCGCCGTTTTGTGCGTAGATCCCGCCTCCGTTGGCGCTGTCATTCTCGACGAAATCAGTGTCGGTGATCACCGTCGTGCCGCTGAGCGCATACAGGCCACCTCCAACGCCGGTTGCGCTGTTGCCGAAATCCGATCCGCCGAACGTGGAGTCGGCGATATTCACTGTGTCAGTGACACTGGCCAGGTAGAGACCGCCCCCACCGCCGGCCGTCGCCTCGTTATCCCGGAATGTCGCATCGTCGAGGTCCACCAGATCTACGTCTAGGTAGGCACCTCCACCTCGGGCGGCGGTGTTATCGGTGACAGAGGATCCGGTGATGAAGACGTAGGAATCGCCGGTGCCGTAGATCCCGCCGCCGTCGCCGCCGGCTGCGTTGCCGGACACCGTCGAGTTGGTGAGCTGCAACTCGTCGGTCACGACGTAGATCCCGCCGCCATCGCCGCTAGCGATGTTCCCGGAGATCGTTGACCCCGTGACAATGACGGTGCATACCTGGAAGGAACACACGTTGTTCTCGCTGTAGATCCCTGCCCCGGTCTGGGCGTCGTTGCCGGTGACAGAGGAGCTGTTGCTGAGGGTGATCGAGCCGAAGTCGTTGTAGATACCGCCGCCGGAGGTGGCAGAGTTGCCGTCCACGACCACACCATCGAGAGTCAGGTTTCCAGCGTTGAAGACGCCACCGCCCTCTACTGCGGAGCCACCGGTGATAGTGAGATCACGGAGTGTGACAGCCGCGCCTGGTGCCACCGTGATCACCGAGGCGCCGTCAACCAGGTCGGCTCCGAGACCCGTCCCATCGATGGTGACCCCGGAGCCCTCGATCGTCAGGTTCTTGTTGATGTACACCGTCTCGTTGTAGATCTCCGGGTCGGAGCCGGGCGGTGGCGGAAAGAGCGGCAGCGACTCCAGAACGATCGTGTCACCGGGACTGGCAGCGTTGACGAGTGCCTGTATCGAGTGCGGAGCGAAGAACTCGACCTCGCTGACAAAGAGCCAGCCGCCGCCACCGACCAGTTGGGGAGTGATCGTCACATCGACAGTCGAACTCGCGGGTAGGCCACCGACCGGAAGATCCACCGGGAACGGCGCATCACCTGGTGGATCAATCACCGAGAACGATCGCGTCTCTCCCCCCGCGGTCACGTCGATCGCAGCCGGCGTCCTGACCTGACCGTCGCCGTTGGTGTCGTCGACCCACACCCGAATGGTTCCGATGTCGACCGGGCTAGCGAAGTTGAACGAGATCGTCGGGCTTTGTGTCCACCACCCGACATAGGGCTCGTAGCTCGGCGGGGCGCCAAGAAGGTCGACATTGAAATTCTCCGAGGCAATGAAACCGTCGCTCAGGTCACCCAGGCCGCCGGACAGCGGGACCGCTTCGCTCAGTTGTGGGTACGTGTCGTCCAGGTAGTCGTACGTGCCGCCTTGGTCGGTCCCGTCGCCGCCCGGCATGTCGTAGCTGTCGGGAAGAATCTCCCGGTGGACAACGAACTCGACCGCTTGCGAGCGGCTTAGAAAGCCAAGCTCCCCGGTAATTGGACCAGGGACATCAAGGCCGAACTCGAGGGTTCCGTCGACCCACACCTTGAGGTGGGTGCCATCGAACTCGAACTCGAAGTCGTAGAACTGGTTGCTGACCCACCCGGCCGCGCCAAGCGTGTTGCCGGTGGCCAGCACGTCGACGGTCCCGTACTCACCTGGACAATCGGCCAATTCGACCCGACCAATCAGCTCGTCGAGCGTCGGTGTTCCCCTGATATGTGAGAGCGTCAAACCCGGCTGCTGCGTCGGCGTAGTCCCTCCGGGATTGCATGTGTCGCTGAAGCTTGGATTTTGCTGAGTCCCGCGCCGCCAGTCGAGCTGCAGGTAATCGGCTCCGTCGGAGTACGTCGCGTCGCTGCTCGAATTGGTCACGTCCCCGGGTTGGTAGCCGAGCACAAAGCCGAGGAAGTCGTTGTCTCCCAGGCCACGGATGGATACCCGATGCGAACCGACGGCGTCGACTGCGCCAAAGAAAACAGCGGCGGAGGCCTCGCTGACTTGGGAAACACGGGTTCCATCTGCCGAGACCCGCCAGTCGCCGGCGAGGTTCTGGGCCGCCGCGTAGCCCTCGGACGTCCACGCATTGAGCCCCGGTGCCGTGGCCAACTCATTGATGTCTCCGGCGCTCAACGCAACGTCGTAGATACGGATGTCATCGACTAGACCCTCGAAGAGCTGGCTGGCGCAGCAGGGGATGCCGCCGAACCACAGCGGATCATCACCGTCGGTGGTGAGGTCCCCGCCCGGGACCGAAATCGAGCCTGAATTCACGCCGTCGATCCAGAGGGTCAGCTCCGGGTCAGGCAGAGCCGCCGAATCGTATGTGACCGCCGTGTGGGACCACACGCCGAACGGACTCGGTACGTTGAAGTCATTAGGTCCCCCGTTGCTGTGAGTGACCCGCATGTTGCCGCTTGCGAACACCGAGTAGCCAGCGTAGGGCGTGCTGTCACCGTCGTCCATGTTGACGATTCGGCCGAGCTGGGAGGCGTCTTGTTTGACCCAGAAGGCAATCGTGTAGCTGCCGCCCGTTAAGTCAAGATCCGGGATAACACCAACATCGACGTAGTCATCGATGCCGTCGAAGCTCAGAGCCCCGGTCCCTACAACGCCGGGCACGTAGAGGGCCCCGCCATTAATCGTCCCGTCATTGCCTCCACCCGACGAATCGACCACCGTGCCTGTGCCCGTGCCGGCAGTCGCTTCGTCAAAGGTCCAATGCCCAATCGGATCCGTGACCACGGCGGCAGTCGCAGGGGTATCCGAGAGCGGCGACGGAGGCGCAACCAACAACGAGACGACGAGGGCCACAACGCTCGCAATCGAAACCCCCCGGTGCTTCGTACCGATCCACACCACTTACGGCCTCCCCGTTAACCCGTTAGCAAAGCCCCGGCTGGCGCAGAGGCCTAAAGACACTACCGCACGGTCCGTACTGCTGTCCAGCACGCTCCGTGGTCGACGACGCGCTCCGTGTGAACCCCTGCAGAGTTAGCCTGATGCCCAGGATGCCGGTAGATCAAGCGTTTGAGCGGTATACGCCGCGTCTGTTGACGTCGTGGCCCGACGAAACACGTCACCAATCGCTGCCGGGCACGATGGTCTTCAGTGACATCTCGGGCTTCACGGCGCTGTCCGAGCGGCTCGCCAAGAAAGGGCGAGTGGGATCCGAGGAGGTGGCGGCCGCCCTCAACCTGGTGTTCTCCGAGATGCTCGACGTCGCAATCGGCCGGGGCGGCGACCTCCTCAAGTTCGGTGGCGACGCTCTGCTCCTGCTCTTCACGGGCGAAGACCACGGTGTCCGAGGCGCCACCGCCGCCTTCGAGATGAAGCGCCGCCTCAGCCAGGTTGGCCGGATCGACACGGGATCAGGTCGGGTCGTCCTCGATATGACCGTCGGCGTCCACGCAGGCGAGTTCGACTTCTTCCTCGTGGGCGACCGCCACCGGGAGTTGATCGTGGCCGGACCCGACACCTCTGCCACTGTCGCAGCGGAGGGCAGCGCCGAGAGGGGCGAGATCGTGCTGTCGGATGCCGCCGATGCCCTTCTCGACGAATCGTTGATTCGGGCATCGAACGACGGCCGACACCTGCTCACGCGCTCCCCCGGGGCGCCGGATGCCGCACAGGCCGCGCCCTCGACACGACCGGGCATCGACCTCTTCCTGCCGACGGCGCTGCGGCCCGTCATCGGAACGCCCGCCACCGAGGGAGAGCACCGGCGAGCCGCCGTCGCCTTTCTGAAGTTCACGGGCCTCGACGCCGCCCTCGCCGAGCGCGGCCCGGAGGCCGTGTGGAATGAACTGGACGGCACCGTCCGAGCCGTCCAGGAGGCTGCGGACGAGTTCGGCGTGACCTTTCTCTCGAGCGACGTCGACGCCGACGGCGGCAAGATCATCCTCATCGCCGGCGCGCCGGCGACGTCGGACAACGATCCAGAGCGTCTCCTCCGGTGTGTCCGAACCATCCAGGATGCATCGCCGCCACTACCCCTCAAGATCGGAGTCAACCTGGGCACCTTGTTCGCCGGCGACGTCGGGAGTTCCTCGCGCGCCGCCTATACGGTCATCGGGGACGCCGTGAACCTGGCAGCCCGCATCATGGGACACGCCGCCCCGGGCCGGGTACTAGCCGAATCCGGCATGCTGGATCGCTCCGAAACGGTGTTCGCTACCCGCCCGGTTGCTCCCTTCCAGGTCAAGGGCAAAAAGGCGCCCGTCCATGCCGTCGAGATTGGTGCGGTGGAAGGGACACGGGAAATTGGATCGACCGAGTTCCTCTTCGTGGGACGCCGGGAGAGTCTGGAAACCGTCATCGAACAGGTTGAGGCCATCGCAACCTCGGGTGGCCGGATCCTCGAGGTCGTCGGCGGCGCCGGAATCGGCAAGTCCCGGCTCATCGGGGAAGCACGGGCGCGCAGCAACCCGGAGGCCTGGTTTCAGGTGGGGTGTGAGCGATACGAGGAAGCCACGCCGTACTTCGCGGTTCGAACCCTGCTGCGGTCCGTGCTCGACATGGACGAGAACGCCGATCCCGGAGAAGCTGGCCCAGCGCTGAAGCGAACGATCGCAGACGTTGATCCCTCCCTGGCGCCCTGGATTCCGCTGATGGCCGTTCCGCTCGGCGCCGACGCCGAATCGACTCCAGAATCGACTGCGCTGGCAGAGGAGTTTCGCAAGGAGCGGACGCAGGACGTGACCCTCGATCTGCTGTCTCACCTCCTGCCGGATCCAACCGTGCTCGTTTTTGACAACGTCCAGTGGATGGACGACAACTCGCGAGAGTTGATGCTGCGAGCCGCCACCCGGTCCGATGCGTTGCGCTGGCTGGTCTGCTTCGTGGGTCGAGATCGGCCGGCCGGCTCTCCGGAGGACACGGTGCGCCTCGAGGTGCCGCCGCTCGCACCCGACGAAGGCCTCGAGCTCGCCCGGACGGTGGCGGCCGACAATCCCGTGCCGCATCAACGCCTCGTGGAAGCCGTCGAGCGGTCCGGTGGAAGCCCGCTGTTCCTCATCAGCCTGGTTGGGGCCGTGATCGAGGGAGGCGAGCTACCAGCGGACGTGGAAGGCGTCATCAATTCCCGAATCGACCGGCTCGACCCCGACGCCCGCAAGGTGCTGCGCTACGCCTCGGTACTGGGCCGGAGCTTCCGCCCGGAGCTGCTGATCGCCAGCATCGGCGACGAGGTGCCGGCCGCCGCCGATTTCGGCATCTGGCCGCGGCTGGCCGAATACGTCGAATCCCACCCGTCCGGTGAACTCCGGTTTCGAGAGAACCTCTTTCGCGATGTGGCCTATGCGGGGCTGCCCTTCCGGGTGCGCCGCCACCTGCACATCCAGGTGGGAGAAGCGCTGGAGGCTTCGACTCGAGACCAGGACCGCAACCCGGCGCTGTTGTCGCTGCATTTCTTCCTCGGCGACGACCACGAGCGATCCTGGGCGTACTCCCAGCAAGCCGGAGCGGCCGCCGCCGAGACGTTCTCCTACTTCGACGCCGTTGAGCTGTACGGGCGAGCACTCGAGGCGGCCCGTCACCTGGACCATGTGGATGCCACTGAGGTTGCGGGGGTCGCCGAGGCGCTCGGTGACGTGTCCGACAAGGCCGGCCTGTTCGACAGGGCCGATGCTGCCTACGCCTCGGCCCGCAAGGTGCTGGCCGATGACGGGCTGGCAACCGCCCGAATCCTCGGCAAGCAGGGGCTCATTCGGGAACGTGCCGGCAACTACAGCGTGGCACTGCGCTGGCTAACCCGCGGCCTCAAAGCGCTGCAAGGCTCCGATTCTCCGGAGGTGCTGGCCGAGCGGGTCAACATCCTGCTCAGCTACGCCGGAGTGCGCTACCGGCAGGGTCGCTACCACGATTGCATCGACCTGGCGCAGCAGGCCCTCGACCTCGGGGTCTCAGAGGCGTCCGAGGGTCACGCTCGCTATCTGCTGGCGCTCGCCTACGCCCACCTGGCCGACCCGGCCAGCCATGAGCAAGGCGAACGGGCACTCGAGATCTATGAACGCACCGGCGATTTGTTCCGCAAGGCCAACGTGCTCAACAACCTGGGCATGAATGCCTACTACCGGGGCGAGTGGAACAGCGCCCTCAAGTACTGGGAATCCGGCAAAGCATCGTATGAGGCGTGCGGCGACATCCTCGGTTCGGCGATGTCGACCAACAACCTCGGGGAGATCTACTCAGACCAGGGGCGGTTCGAGGAGGGCGAGAAAGCGTTCACGGAGGCGCTGCGCATCTGGGAGGGAGCCAACTACGGGGTCGGGATTGCCCTCGCCTCATCCAACCTCGGCCGGGTCAACGCCCGCTCCGGCAACCACGACGACGCAACCGAATGGCTGCGACGGGCCATCGAGCTGTTCGAGACCATCGGCGCCACCGCCTTCGTTCTCGAGACCCGGGTACGGGTCGCCGAAAACCAGCTGATGCAACGCAGTCCAGAGACGGGCACGATGACCGAGAAGCTCATCGAGACCGCCCAGGAGACCCTCGGCGCCGCGTTGCTGGAAGCCACGTTGTACCGGATACTCGGCTACGCCCATTGGCAGGCCGGCCACACATCTCAAGCCCACGGCGAGTTCAAGACCAGCCTGGCGCGGGCCGGGACGGCCGGCGCCCCGTACGAAGAAGCGCTGACCCATCGCGCGCTCGCCGGCTTGCTGGACGACGCCGACCATCGTTCACAAGCTGAGGAAATCTTGCAGCGTATGGGAGTCGTGCGGCTCCCCGACATCCCGCTCTAACGACCTACAAGAGGTGGCTGAGCAAGGCCTCGTGGTGGGGGAACTCGTCCATCGCCGCGGCGTACCCCACTTCGATCAGCCGATCGAACCCTTCGAAGTCGAGGAGGCCGAAGCTGGCCACGTCGGGGTGCAGCACGATGTCGGCCTCCCGCTCCAGCCGCTTGGAGGCCAGCACATTCCCGGTCTCGGTGGAACGAAGAAGGATGTCCACGATGCCCGGCAGCCGGGCCGACTCGGCGAAGGGGTTGACCCGGCGCGCCAGGGGCGCCCAGCCCGACATCACGCCGGACTCGGTCAGGTCGACCGCGCCGAGGGCGGCGGTGCCTTTCAAGTTGACGGCGATGATGGCTCCTCCGTCGTGGAAGCTCTGCATCACGTCGACCGGCAGGTTGTTCATCACCGCTCCGTCGACCAGCACATCGCCGTCCGGGGTGCGAACCGGCGGCCATAAGCCGGGGATCGAAACGCTGGCGCGGAGTGCTTTCCAGAGCAGCCCGCTGTGATGGACCATTACCTCACCCTGGGACAGGTTGCTGGAGACGCAAAAGAACCGCAGCCACAGATTCTCGATGAGTGTGTCGCCGAATGCACCCGTGATGGCTTCGGTGATGCGCTCACCCTTGGCCAGGGAAATGGCCGGTGCGGTCAGGTCGACGGGCGATCCCTTCGAGGCGAGGTTGTCCCACAGAGAGTCCCGCATGTGCTCCCAGTTACCACCTGTCGCGATCGAACCGGCCCCGAGCGCCCCGGCGGATGACCCGCCGACCACGTCGACGGGGATGTTGAGCTCGTTGAGGGCCTTCAGGATGCCAATGTGGATGATGCCGCGGGCCCCGCCGCCGCTCAGCACCAGTCCGATCTCGCGACCCGTCAGCGCCCGAACCACTCGATGGAGATCATCCCGGGAGTGCAGGCGCACGTGGTGGTGGCGGTAGACGGTCCGCAGGTTGAGCCACTGGCGGGCGCGACTGGGCTGCGCGGTGTGATCGGGGTGAATCAGCACGAGGTCGATGCGGGCTCTCCCTCCCGCGCGATCGGGTCCCAACAGCCTGTGCTCCACCTCCGTGAGGGCGGAATCCGACTCCGCCTCGGCGACCAGAACGATGCGGTCGGCCTGCCGGATACAGCGCTCCGTCCAGGCCGAGACCCCGCGGTCCGCCAGGTAGACCAGCAGCTCGGTCGAAGCCTCCAGCTCGTGGAGATAGCGGGTCATCTCGCCGTCACCGAGCGATTCGTCGACGTCGTCCCCTCCGATCAGCCGGGCATCAAGGCGCTCACTGAACATCGAGGTGAGGTGCCGGGCGAAGGTCTCGCCTTCCCTGCCCAGCGGAATGATCGCGACGGTCCGGACCGAGGCCGCCGCCGGGCCGGAGCGGATGGAACGGCGCAATCGCTGGATGATCAGCTGGGTGATGGCGAACAGTTCTTCGGGATGGTCGTGCAGGAAGCCGACAAACATGTCACGGGGGAAACGGAGGAGGTTGGAATCCCGGAGCGCCCGGACGGTGGCCGAGCGGGCCTCGTCGGCGAGGATGCCCATCTCGCCGATGACCTCGCCTCGTCCGATCTCTCCAACGAGCGCCTCCGTCCCGTCGGTGGTGACGAAGGCCTGCATGCGCCCGCTCGCCACCACGTAGAGGGCGTCCGAGGGATCACCCTCCCGCAGCAAGACCTCGCCGCCGCGCAAGTGGAGGCTCTCAGCTCCGGCGGACAACTTGGCGAGGGCGACGTCGTCCAGGGCGGAGAAGAGCTCGATGCTCGTCAACAACTTCTCGACCCGAACGTCGGCCACAGCCTTCCTCCTCGGCGGCACTCTACCGATCGAGCAAAGTCAGTTCCATGCCGGCATAGGCAGCATCGGTGTTGGGGAACCGCTCACGGGCTGCGGCCAGCAGGGCGTCGACACCGTCGTCGGTTCGCTCGGGATCGTGACTGATCAGAACCAGTCGGTCGACGCCCGCCCGCTCGGCAATCTCGGCCGACTCCTCCCACGTGGAATGGCCCCACCCTTTGTAGGTGTCGATCTCACCGGGAAGGTATTGGCCGTCATGAACGAGAACATCGGCTCCCCGGGCCAGCTCAACGAGGGCTGCGTCAGACGCTTCGTTGCCCGATTCGACGTCGGTGGCCAACACGAGACTGCGGCCGGCGCAGTCGAGGCGATACGCCGTCACCCCCTGGGGGTGATAGAGCCGGGCCGCCTGCACGGTCACCGGGCCGATCGCAAACGTCTCGTCGGTCACCTCGATGAAGCGGCGCTGTGACTCCGCACTGCTCAACGGCACCGGAAAGAGCGGCGCCTCCATGACGCCGGAGATGCCCTGTTCGACGGTCTGACCGTCGTAGGGGTGGGCGTAGAAGTCAAAGCTGTTGCCCGCGTCGTAGAGCGGCCGGAAAAAGGGCAGGCCCAGCAGATGGTCCCAGTGGAAGTGGGTGACGAGGAAGGAGTAGCGCATATCCGACTCGGGCACGTGGTGTTGTAGATCGCGCAGGCCGGTCCCGGCGTCGAGGACCAGGATGTGGTCATCGGCCACCTGGGCGGTGATGCAGATCGTCGCTCCCCCGTAGCGGGCGGAATCGGCCCGGTCGATGGCAACCGAGCCGCGTACGCCGTGAAAGATGTAGGTGAGACCGTCGGGCACCTGGACACGCTACTCGCGCTTCCACCCGCTGCACAGGCTTGATTAGTCTCTCGCCAAGCAACGACCTGGGAGGGCATGAAACTCGCTGGCCTGCGGCCACCCCGGCTGCGCACCGCCGACGAAGAAGGACACCGGACCGCTACCTGGCTGGAGCTGTTCTACGACCTGGTGTTCGTTGTTGCCGTGGCCGGATTGGGTCACCGGCTACTCGTCGACCCGAGCTGGAAGGGCGGACTGGCGTTCGTCGGATTCTTCATCCCGCTGTGGTGGGCGTGGGTTGGGTACACGTTCTACGCCGACCGGTACGACACCGACGACATCGGCCAGCGCAACCTGGCCGCCGCTCAGATCATGGCCGTGGCCTTCATGGCGGCCAGCGTCGGCGGCGAGGAGACCGACGGCACCTTCGCGTTCGCCCTGTCGTTCATCGCCGCCCGGGGAATCCTGGTGATCATGTATGTCCGGGCACGGCGCCATGTGCCGGAGACCCGGGAACTGACCACCGGCTACATCGGGGGAATGTCGCTCGCCCTCGCGGTGTGGGCGGTCTCCTTGCTCGTTCCCCTCGAGGCCCGCATCGTGCTGTGGGCGATCGGTCTCCTGATCGACTTCTACACCCCGTACCGGCTCCGCAAGATCCAGGCCAAGGTGCCACTCGACGTCTCACACCTGCCCGAGCGCTTCGGCCTGTTCACGATCCTGGTGCTCGGGGAATCGATCGCCGCCGTGATCGCCGGCCTCGAGCACGAAGGCTGGGAGATGGCGCCGTTCATCGGGGCCGTGCTGGGAATCATCATCGCCACGGGGCTGTGGTGGATCTACTTCGACAACCTCGAGGGCTCGGTCGTTCGGCGCCGGAAGGAGCAGCTCAAAGCATGGAAGCCGACGGCATGGATCTACAGCCACCTTCCGCTGGCATTCTCACTGACGGCCGCCGGCATCGGTCTGGAGTTCATCGTGACCCAGCACTTCGATCTGAAGGAGCGAATGGTTGTGACGCTGGGGATGGTGGGTGCCCTGCTTGCCATGGGAATGATCCACGTCGCCACCCAGGCCGGGCCGGAGCGTCGGGACGAGACCAAGGCCCGCATCCGCTTCACCTCGGCCGGCATCGTGCTCCTGCTCGGGCTGGTCGGGGGCGGCATCCCCGCCAACTGGTTCGCCGCCATCCTGGCGGTCATCGTCGTGGCCCAGGTCGGCCTCGACCTGTACCTCGAGCCCGGCGAACGGCCCGACGTGCGGGCCGGGGTGGACATGGAAGCCGCCCGCGCCGACCACGAAATCCACGAGACCCACGAGACCCACGAGACCGAAGGCGACTAGTCCGCCGCTGTGATCCCCAGCTTCTCGGCGAGCCCGACGCGCTGCAGCTTGCCGGTGGGCCCCTTGGGGATCTCATCGACGAAGAACACCCGGGTGGGCACGCGCGAGGCAACCAGCCGTTCGGCAGCGAAGCTCTTGATTTCAGCCTCGGTGAGGGACTCGCTCCCGATGATCGCGACTCCTACTTCTTCGCCGAGCCAGCGGTGCGGAACTGCAAACGCCACGGCCTGCTCGATATCAGGATGATCCAGCAAGACCTCGTCGATCTCTCGCGGGCTGATCTTGGTTCCCCCGCGATTGATCACCTCTTTGCTGCGCCCGGTGATGAAGAGGTAGCCATCCTCGTCGAGGTGGCCGATGTCGCCAGTTCGGAACCACCCGTCGGTGAAAGCCGCCGCGTTGGCCTCCGGATTGGCCACGTAGCCGGGGGTCACACACTCGCCCCGGATCACGATGTCTCCGGCCACCCCGGCGCTTGCCGGCGAGCCATTCTCTGCGAGGACCCGCACTTCCGTGATGCCATCGATCCCGACCGAACCGGGCTTGCGCATCCCCGGAGGCAGCGGATTGGTGGTCATCTGATGGGCTGCTTCCGTCATGCCATAGGACTCGATGAATGGAGCCCGGAAGAGCTGCTCGGCTGCCCGCAGCACGACGGGCGGCATGGCAGCAGAGGACGACCGGGTGAAGCGCAGTGCCGACCGCTCCCGGCCTGCCCGGCCCGCCCGCGCCAGCAACAACTGATACATCGTGGGCACGGCGGTAAACCACGTTGGCTGCGCCTCGGTAAGCCACCGGTTGAAGCGCAATGCATCGAATCCGGGGGTGCACACGACCGCGCCACCGGCCGCCATCGATGCGAACAACCCGGCCACCAGCCCGTGAATGTGGAAGAGGGGCATCACATTGAGGGCGCGGTCCTCGGGAGTGAGGTCGAGCGTGGCGGCGATGTTGCGGGCCGACAGGGCGAGGTTGTGATGCGTGAGGGGGACCTGCTTCGGGCGGGCGGTGGTCCCCGACGTGTGCAGCACCAGCGCAATATCGGCGGCCTCGGGAGCGCCGGCAGGTTCCTGCGGAATCGCCGAGCGGTTGTGGTGCAGAGCGAGGTCCCCGAGGGCAGAGCCGCCGAGCCGCAGCTGAATGATGCCGTCGGGTCCCAGCCCGGAGAGGTCGGGCCCGTCAGCGAGCGTGACGACCGCCCGGGCATCGAGGTCGTGCAGGTAGAACCGGAACTCGGGCTGGGTGTAGTTGGGGTTGAGGGGCGCAGCGGTTGCCGCGGCGGCTACTCCCAGGGTTGCGGCGGCTGCTTCCGCCCCATTGGGGAGGACGATCGCTACCCGGTCGCTGCGAGCAATCTCGAGACCACGCAGCTGTCCTGCGATGCGGTCAACGACCGCATTCAGATCGCCGTAGCCGATCGGATGGCCTTCGAGCGACCTGATGGCCTCTGCTGCGCCGTGTGCGCGATGAAGCTCGGTGAGCGTGCAGGACTCCACACAACTACAACGTAGTTGATGTGGCCGGCTCCAGGGGAGCGGACTAGGCCGGTTTGTCCGATCCGTCGTCGAGCTGCAGCGTTGCCGCCAGAACGGTGCCCGTCACTCGTAGTTGGGGCGGCTCGTAGACAATGACGAGCTTCCTAGTTGGTTGGGTCGGCGTCAAACACGGAGCCATCGTCGAGCGTGATCTCGGCGACCTCGCCCATCAGTTCAACCTGTGGTGCCTCGTACCCCATCGTCAGTTCCCGTCCTGCTTCAGCGAGCCATCGCCGAGGGTGATCTCAGCGACGTCGCCGATCAGCTCGACCTGGGGTGCCTCGTATTCCATCGCTACCTCCCGGATAACGGATTGACGCCAGCCAGCGCCCCTAATTGTCGTCGTCGGTCGTATCCCCGAGGGACGCTGCAAGCAATGTCAGGTCGGTTACCACGCCGACCGCTTCTATCTGTGGTGCTTCGTAGTCTGTCATCGACTCTCCCTATGGTTGTTCTCTGTCGCCGAATGACCCATCGACCAGCGTGAGTTCGGACACGTCGCCGACGATCTCGATCTGTGGTGGGCTGTAGGTCACGAATTCGCCCCTAGTTGATGACCTGATCGGCATCGAACTGCGAGCCGTCGTCGAGGGTTACCTCGGAAACGAGCCCGACCGCAGTGATCGCCGGTGCCTGGTACTCCGTCATGAAACCCTCCCTAATTCCGGGGGTCGGGTTTGGAACCGTCGACAAGAACGAGCGTTTGCTCGACGAGCGATCCGATCACCACAAGCTCGGGTGGTTGGTATTCCACTAGGCCTCCCCTTAGATTGCCAGCACTGAGAGCACCCTAGCACACCACTAAGCGCGCTTGCAGTAGCCGGCCAAACGGGTGTGGTTTTGCCGGTACGCTGATGCTCCATGGCAACGATCGCGTCAGAGAGGAAGCGGCGGCTTCCACGGGTCCGAAAAGTACTCCGTCCGCTCCGCCGCACGCTTGTGCTGGCGCGAGGGCTCGCGCTGTGGGGAGGCGGGTACCTCCTCACCGGGGTTGTCCCGTCCCGCTTTGATCGGGCGATGAGTCGCGCCAACGCCCGGCGCCATGCCCGGCTGCACGGCCGACGCATCGACGAGCTCGCCGCCGAGATGCGCCATCGGCTTGGCCCCGGCGATTGGCGGGCAGCCGCCGCCGACAATGTGGCGATGAGTCTCGACGAGGGACTGGGACGGATCCGAGCGCTCCACTCGGGTGGCTGGAAACCGACCATCGCCATCGAGGGCCTGCACCATCTGGAAGCCGCCCTCGAGGCTGAGAACGGGGTCATCCTGTGGCGGATGTCGTCGGCATCGTCCCCGATCGCCAAGATCGCCCTATCGAGGGCCGGCCATCCGCTTGTTCATCTCTCACACCCTCGGCACGGGCATTCCCGGTGGCAGGGCACGTATTGGGTCAAGCACATTCCCCGGTGGTACGCCACGGCCGAGAACCGATTCCTGGCCGAGCGGGTCAAGCTCACCAGGCGCGGCAACTACCAGTACCTACGGGTCCTCCTGGACCGGCTGGCGGAGAACCAGGTTGTCTCAATCATGGGTGACTCGAATGAGGGCCGCCAGAACGTGCCGGTCGACATCCTCGGGGAGACCCGCGCCCTGGCTACCGGCGCACCGTCGCTGGCTCGCCGGAGCGGCTGCGTATTGCTGACCTCGTACACGGTATTCGAGGGAGCGCAGCGCTATCGGGTGATCATCGACCCGCCCATCCCGGTCGAGCAGTCGGACAGCCGCGACGCCGTGGCCCGGAAGGCGATCGTTGAGTACGGGCGGCGCCTCGAAGAACACATTCGCAAGAACCCTGCAAGCTGGCGAGGATGGGAAAAGGCACGGTCGCTGCCGATCGTCTAACGGAGGTATCCATGACGGAAGAGAAGACATACCGGCTCCGGGAGGCGGGATCCTACTGGATGGACGTGGAGGGCCAGATCATCGCCATGCACCCCGACATGTCCCGGTACCTGGGGACGAACCCGGCGGGAACGCTGCTGTGGAAGGCGATTGCGGAGGGGGCGAGTCGCTCGCAGCTGGCGCAAGCTCTTCAAGACGAATACGGCATCGACGCCGATCGGGCTTTCACCGACGTCGACGTATATCTGGCATCCCTCGCCGAAAACGATCTGCTCGAAGACTCGACCGACTAAGCCGCCACCGCGAGCAGGGCGGCGAGCGACTCCTCGAACGAAGCGAAGGATTTGGGTCGGCGCAGCACATAGCCAGGAAGAACAGCCAAACCGAGCAGGCCTTCCGGAGCCAACTGGGCAGGCCCTTTGACCATCCGGTGGGCCATCAAATGCTGTAGCCGGTCAAACGGCTCGAGCACGACCGCTTCCACGGCGTCGCCCCACTCCAGGAAGATCCATCCCCCGACCTCGATCTCGGCCGGGACCGGCTCGAGGCGCAGCCGGAACCGCGCCCGCCCGCCGTGGACACCCATCGACTCGCCCGCCTCGAGGAAGCGAGCTGCTCCCTCCCGGAGATCGATGCTGCGAGGTCCCGCAAACATGGTCGTGTCTCGGGTGACAACGAGATCGTCAACCAGCACCGGCAGTCCGGCAAGAGCCAGCCCGGCGAGGGTCGAGCTCTTGCCACCCTCTCGATCGGCGGCGACGGCCCAGGCCTTTCCGTTAGCAATGAACGCCCCGGCGTGAAACGACTCCCGGCGCAGCCAGTACGTGTGCGCCGCAGCCGCCCTGGTCAGGAACGGGTGAGCGATCTCTCCCTCGGTCATGGTCCGCTGGAAGGTGAAGTCGACCACCGCCGGCTGGCGGACGAGCGACGCCCAGCCGTCGACCAGGGCGAGCTCAGCCTCGTCCTCGGCGAACTCCTCCGTCCGACCGTTCACGGCCCCCACCTGCTGGGAGATGGACACCAGCGGCCACGACTCGGGTGCCTCGATGAGCAGATCTCCGACCGGACCGGCGAAGCGCAGCCCGTACGCACCCTGGTGGCTGGTCATCGGTCGAACGCTCCGGCGCCGGGAACGACGGCGGCATCGAACGGCTTGAACTCACTAGCGATGTCGGCCCGGTCGTTGACCACCTGGCCGCCCAGCTCGACCCACGCATGGAATCGCAAGTCGGGTCCGCCTTTGGGCGGCCCGACACCGATCCGCAGCTGCGGGTCGAACGACCGCCGCCGCAGAATGGTCCACGCCACCAGAGACCGCTGGAGACAGTTCGGCCGAAGCAGGCCGAAGGAGCCCGCGATGGTGATCATCCGCACGATCGGTCGGGCGGCTCCGACATCGTTGCGAGGGCCCGGCTTTGCGATCCGGGCGAGAAGCTGCTGTGTGTCCTTCAGGCCCCGAAGGCGCAGCAACGCGATCACGATCGGTATGCCGATCGCGGCCTGTACGAGAACAATCCACTCGGTAATCGAGAGGTCTCTGACTGCTCGCAGGCGTCGTGATAGCTGGTCTCGTGGCATGAAGCGGTGTCCGGGGCCGGTATTCGAAGGTGGCCCGGCACAAGTCAGTGTACGTCTGATTGCGGAAACCGACACGGCCCGGAAATCGCTTACGCTGACCACCGATGACTTCCGACATGCCCGGATTGGGCCCGACCCTCACCCCGCTCGAGATCGCCACCGCAACCGTGGCGGGAAGAGACGAGGACCGGCCATCACTGCCGCCGACCCCGGCCGGCATGACCGCCCGGGCCGCCCTCGAGAATGCCGTCCTACCGGCCGTTGCCCGGCCGCCGTGCGTCGTCACCTTCTCCGGCGGCCGCGACTCATCACTGGTTCTGGCGGCCGCGGCAGCCGTCGCCCGACGCGAGGGCCTGCCCCTGCCCGTGCCGGTGACGATCGACTTCGTTGGCATCGAATCCGCCGAAGAGTCGAAATGGCAGCACCTGGTGCTCGACCACCTCGGGATTTCCGAGTGGGAGCGCCGACCGATCACCAATGAGCTCGACCGACTTGGCCCTATCGCAACCAGGGCCCTGACGCGACATGGTGTGCTGTGGCCCCTGAATTGCTACGTGCATGAAGCGGTCATCGACCGGGCGACCGGAGGCTCACTGATGACGGGCATGTTCGGGGACTCGCTGTTCGGAGGAGGCCGGTGGGGCCGCGCCAACCAGGTCCTCGCCGGGCGCGCCCGTCCGGGAGCCCGGGACGTCCTGCGGGTCGGACTGGCGTTTGCGCCCCGGGCTGTGCGACGCGAGGTAGCCCGGCGCCGGGTGCAGGACATGCCGTGGCTGCGCCCGGAGGCGCACCGGGAGTTCGAGCAGGCCATCGCCGAGGCTCAGGCGTCGATCCCGGTGCGGTGGACCGACTGGATCGACTGGTACTTCCGCCGGCGCTCGATGACGGTTTCCAACCAGAGCATGCAGGCAATCGGCGGCGGAGCCGGCGCGCTGGTCATTCAGCCTCTGAGCGATCCTGGCCTACTGGCCGCCATGCGGGATGCCGGCTCGGCCCGGGGGTTCGGCACCCGGACCGATGCGATGCGGGCCCTGTTCACCGAGCTCCTGCCGGATCCCGTTCTTGCCCGCGAGGACAAGGCTGTGTTCGCCGATGCCTTCCGCGGCGAGGCAAGCCGTGAGTTTGCCCGGACCTGGAACGGCGAAGGCGTCGATTCCGACATCGTCGATGTCGAGGCACTCGCCGAGCTGTGGCGAAGCGACTCCATCCACGGACGGACGACCCTCTTGCTGCATCAGGCCTGGCTTCACGCCAACACCTAGCGTCATACCCGGCCGATACGGTGACTGCATGGAGGTTCCGGCCGGGCTTCGCACTTCGATCCGCCGCTTCGGCGAGCTCGGGCGGTGGGAGCGAGCCGAGCTCGGCCGGTCACTGCGCCGGCTCGGTCTGAGCTACGGGGAGATCCAGCGCCTCATCCCGGTCCCCAAGGGCACCTTGGCAGGCTGGTGCCGCGACATCACCCTCACCGACGTTCAGATCGCTGCCATCAAAGACCGCTGCGGTCCGGCGGCCGGACCCCGCAACACCCAATGGAAGCGGCGCGAGGAGGTGACCCGCATCAAGGCCGAAGCGGCAGAATTCGCTCGTGGACACCTCACCGACCCGTTCTGGGTGGCCGGGACGGTTTTGTACTGGGGCGAGGGGTCGAAGACACAACGAGCTCACGCCCTCGCGAACGCAGATGCCGCGGCTCTGAGACTGTTCATTAATTGGACGCTGGAGTATGTCAACCCTGCCGCAGTCTTTGTGCTGAAACTGAATCTCCACAGCGACAACGACGACGATGAAGCCAAGGCGTATTGGCAGGAAGCACTGGGCATGCCCGATGCCGAGTTCTACCGAACGTTCATCAAACCGGACGGCACTGGCCACCGGAAGAATCATCTCCCCTACGGTGTTTGCCAGGTACGGATGCGCCGCTCGGCTGATGCCGCCGTCCGGGTGGAGCAGTGGATAGCCATCGTTGCGAAACACTTCGCGGCCAAACCCTCCTTCATTGCTAACCTCCCCACGGGTCGCTAGCTCAATTGGCAGAGCAGGAGCCTCTTAAGCTCAAGGTTGTGGGTTCGATTCCCACGCGACCCACGGCAGCCCTTCGGGGTTGCTTCCGAGCCTGGCTCCGTCAGACTCGAATTGCCAACTCAGCGGGTGTAGCCGAACTGGTATAGGCGCCAGATTTAGGATCTGGTGGGTTCGTCCCATTGGGGGTTCGAGTCCCTCCACCCGCACCCTCAATAACCCCATGGTTGTGTGCGTTTTCCACCGTCTCGGGGCTCTGCTCTTGTAGACGAGTAATGCGGCTCTGTCGCGAGGTTGCTAACGAACCACCAGGGGCTTCGCAGCCGGACGCTGGTCCCAGGTTCGCGAGAGCGCGCCCGACCAGATAAGCACCCTGATCTGGCGCGGCGACTCGATCGGAGGGCGCTCGAGAAGTGCCGATATGTGCGGCCGGGACGTGGCGGGATCCCCGCCGGAGCGAGGGTCCCTGTCACAGCTTCCGTGTTATGTGCGGGTGAGAGCGTTCAGACACGCACCGACGTCATCTTCGTCCGTCTTGAAGGAACCTTGCCCGAAAGCGAGGCTCCCTTCCAGTCCGATTCGCGACGTCCTAGTGGCCGCAGTGATTGGCCGCTCTGAGGTCGTGAAGGACATGCTCAGCAACTGAATCAGACCCGTGGACATTGTTGTGGGCCCTATCCAGACGAATGCACGCCGGATTTGGGGGGTTGGCCGCGGCTGGGCCAACTACCCCCAGCGCGATGACGACGGCAGTAGCCATTGTCGCAATTAGTCGTCTCATATTCGAACTCTCCCCTTTCGTTCGACGGACCTTTCCCGGAATCTTCTCCTTCTCTCGTATGACACACGACCATCCCCGCTATTCGGGTGACATTCCATTGCTCAAGTGGCACAGGCGCTGTGAGTGTCGTCAACAAGGCGCTAGATATTGCACCAACCCATCCTCCCTGCCGGATGTTTGCGGGTGTGGGCCGGACGGGTGATGAGCGAATCAGGAGCGCTCACTGTTTGACCGCGGGGTCTGGCAAGCGCTCCCGATTCTGCCTTACGTCATGAACCGCCTTCGGTTCGTACTGTATGAGTCCGGCCAAGCGACATCCTGACCGCGTTGGCGTAGTTTTTCCTGTCAGGTTTGCGTTTTTCCGGACTCTTAGATAGTGAGAGACCACGGAGAGCAAGTGGATGACACGGCTGCACGCACGAAGTTTGGATTGATATACGACCAGCATCGCCGGGCAATCCTCGCCTACTGCATGCGACGGTCCGGAGAACAAGATGCCCTGGAGGCTACGAACGAAACCTTCGCAGTCGCGTGGCGACGCATCGCACGGGCGCCCGACCCGACAGAAGCGCTCCCGTGGCTCTACAGCACGGCCCGGGGAGTGTTGAGCAACCAGCGGCGCAGTAGCAGCCGGTTCGCTCGGCTGATCAGCAAAACGGGCTCGCTGGCCGCCCGATCGGAGCCCGGCCCTGAAGCCCACGTGATTCGCCGCCAGGAGTTAGATGAGGTCGCCCACGCGCTGGAAAGGCTCCGTCCCGGTGACCGGGAGATCCTCCGACTCCACCTCTGGGAGGAGCTTCCCCATGCAGCCATCGGAGACGTACTGGGGATCTCCGAAAACGCCGTCAACCAGCGAGTGGGCCGGGCGACCAAGCGTCTCACCGCTGAAGTGAAACGAACACCAACTCGAGCACCGTCTCGGCGCGCGGCCCGACAAGGAGGCACCGAATGACTACCGAGCGCCGCGTACTACAACACCTCCGAGCGCTCAATCCCATCACCGATGAGCGCACGATCGATTTGCCAGAAACGTCATCTACCGCCTTCCTCGAAGCCATAGAAACGAGGAGGAGAATCATGTCGGTAAGAATCGAACGACCTGTTGAGAAACCACCCAAGAAACGAACCCGGAGGCGCAACAGTGCCCTTGCCCTCGGTGCTGCCGTCATCGTTGCCGCCGTGGGAGTGAGCGCATGGCTGATCGGCGACGAACCATCCGATGTCGGGACTCCCCTTTCCGTCGCGGAGAAATTCATCGAGGCGGGACTCACCGGTGGCGGCAGCGAAGGCTTGCACTTGCTCACGCCGCAGTTTCTCGAAGAGCAGCAGGATTTCCAGAACGCCTTTGCTGCCTGGAACGACCGGTATGAGCGCGTTGGCCCATGCGAAGAAAACCCCCTTACTCAGATGATCCGGTGCGTGGTGCTCCACCACACCGACTT
>JABDLU010000204.1 GCA_013002865.1 Acidimicrobiia bacterium | reverse complement strand
TTGCCGCCGCATGCGGCAGCGATGACAGTGGAAGCGACGACACAACGACGACAACGGCTGCGGCGGCGACGACTACGACGGAAGCCCCGGCGACAACTACGACGACCGAAGCCGAAGCTGCAGTAGGTAGCCCGGAGAACCCGGTCAAGGTGCTGTTCGTCCCGTCGGTGGAAGCCGACGTGATCGTGACCGGCGGCGCCATCATGGAGGAAGCCCTCGAGGAGGCCACCGGCCTCAGCTTCGAGGTCAGCGTCCCGACGTCGTACGCCTCGACGATCGAGGAGATGTGCGCATCGCCGGACAACACGATGGGATTCATTCCGGGTCTCGGATACGTGTTGGCCAGCAACCGGTGCGGCGTCGACGTGTCCTTCAAGGCGGTCCGCTTCGGCTGGCCGGTCTACTGGGCACAGATCCTCGTCCCCCGCGACAGCGACATCACCAGCCTCGAGGACCTCGACGGACTGTCGTGGGCCTATCCCGACTCGGGCTCGACGTCCGGGTTCATGGTCCCGACCCTGATGTTCTCCGACGCCGGCATCACGCCGGGTGAGCAGGTCGAGGCAGGCGGCCATCCGCAGGCGGCACTCGCCGTCTACCGCGGGGAAGCCGACTTCGCCACCACCTTCTTCAGCCCGCCGCTGACGCCCAACTTCGACTGGGACATCGGCGACAACCCGGACATCCCGGATGACATCGTCGACACCTGCGCCCCGAATGAGGAAGGCAGCCGGTTGTTCTGTGGGACCGAGGATGAGCAGTGGCGGGTGCTCGACGCCCGGGCCAGTGCCCGTGCCGACGCCCCGGACATCGTTCAGGCTCTGAAGATCCTCGAGATCTCACCCGAGATCCCCAACGACACGCTGTCGTTCGGACCGGAGTTCCCGGCCGACGTGCGTGCCCAGATCGAGGACGCACTCGTTGCCTTCGCAGGTGAATGCGATGACAACGAGGACTGCGCCTGGAACCAGTCCATCGGCAACCAGGACTTCTACGGCTGGACCGGCATCGATGCGGCGACCGACTCGGAGTACGACAACCTCCGCACGATCGTCGATCTGGTCGGCTACACCATCGAAGACTGACCCATTGACCAGCAGACCGGGCCGGGCACCACGCCCGGCCCGGTCTCCAGACACAGACGAGGAGCATCAGGGTTGGCGCATCGATGCTGAAGGTTGAGCATCTCACCAAGGTCTACGAGGGCGGCGTACTCGCACTCGAGGACGTCAGCTTCGAGGTACCGGACGGCCAGTTCCTGGCCGTCATCGGCCTGAGCGGCTCAGGCAAATCCACCCTGTTGCGGTGTATCAACCGGCTCATCGAGCCGACCGAAGGCCGCATCACCTGGCACGGCGAAGACATCACCACCGCCTCCCAGGAGGACATGCGCCGCATCCGGCGCCGGATCGGGATGGTGTTCCAGCACTTCAACCTGGTATCGCGGTCCAAGGTCATCACCAACGTTCTTCAGGGCAGGCTCGGGTACGTAAATCCGGCTCTGTCCATCATCAACCGCTTCCCCAAGGACGAGATCGCCCGCGCCCACGCCCAGCTGGAGCGGGTCGGACTCGCCGCCAAGGCGAACCAGCGGGCCGACGAGCTGAGCGGCGGCCAGCAGCAGCGGGTCGGCGTCGCCCGCGCCCTCATGCAGAACCCGGAGATGGTGCTGGCCGACGAGCCGGTCGCCAGCCTCGACCCGGTGCTGGCCCACAGCATCATGCGCTACCTGGAGCTCATCAACGACGAGGACGGGGTCACCGTCCTATGCAGCCTCCACTTCCTGGACCTCGTCCATCGCTACGCCGACCGGGCCATCGCCCTCAACGAAGGCAAGCTGGTATTCGAGGGACCGCCCTCGGAGATCGACGACAGAAGATTCCAGGACATCTACGGACAGGAGGCCGAGCGCGTTGGCTGACACCCAGGTCCGGCCCGAGATCGCCCCGCCGACCCCGCCGGAGGAGCCCCCCAAGCGCAACTGGCGCCGCTCGCTGCTCATCGGCCTGGCCGTCATCGCCGGGGTAGTGATCTACGCCTTCGGCTACGACGTCACCGACGTCAACCTCGACGAAATCAAATCCGAGACCCGCCGCACCCAGCTGGTGCGGGTCATCCGCGACCTGGCCCGACCCGACCTGTTCACGTTCGAACGCATCCCCACCAATACCGACACCGAGCTCTACCTCCCCTGTCCCGAAAGCGGGTTCCAGCCGGCCGCTCCCGACACCGACAGCCGCCACATCGTCATCACGCCGGCGTGTGGTGAGCCCGGAGCCGACATCGTCGTGAGCGGCTTCAACTTCTCCGGCAATGCCCGCGGCACCCTGTTCCAGGTTCCCCCCGACAGCACCCTGCAGCTGCGGCTCGACACGTTCCAGACCGACGAGTCCGGCACCTTCACCGTCACCGTCGGCACCCGCGAGCGCGCCAGCGATCTGCCCCAGACCATCCGGGCGGTGACAAACGAGAACATCGGCTCGTTCTTCGATCCGGTATCGGTCCCCACCGGGGAGATAGACCCGGCGACCGGCGAGGAAATCACGGTGCAGTCGCCCCGCATCAGCGAGTCGGCCAAGAACACCTGGACCCGCATCATCGAGACCGTGTTCCTGGCGCTGCTCGCCACCACCCTCGGCGTGTTCATCGCCGTGCCGCTCAGCTTCATGGCGGCCCGCAACCTGATGAAAGACATCAGCACGCCCGTTATCAAGCTGGCGCTGCAGTTGCTGGCACTGCCGATCGGGATCGGGCTGGGGATTCTGGCTGCCCGGGTGGCCCGGGACATTTCCGGATCGATCATCGGCAACACGGCTCTGGTCGTGGCCGCGGTCATTGCGCTGCCCGTCGTCATGGTCATTGCGCTGCGCTGGGCCTTCCCCCCGCTCGAAGAGGAGCCCCCGACTAGCCAGGAGCGGCTCAGCCGCGGCGCCGTCACCGCCGTGGTCGCCGTCGCCGGCATTCTGTTGCTCTATCTCGTAGCCGATCTCCTGGGCTCGTTCGGTGATTGGCTGGACGACAACGGCGGTCCGTTCGGGTTCATCGGGTCGTTCCTGTCGTCGAACGGTGACATCCTCGAAGCGATCATCGCCGTCATCACCGCCCTGGTGACGGCCGGCACCCTGATGAGCCTGGCCGGGCGGCTCGGCTCGTGGATCCGGGCCCGGGTGCCGCGCCCCACGGTCCGGTTGGCCACGCTCCCCCTCGCCGCGCTGGCGGGCGGCATCCTGGCGATCCTCCTGGCCCGCGGCATCGGATGGCTGTATCAGATCACCGATCCCCTCAAGATCACCTGGGTCCCCGGCCTGGTCGGCGCCGCCTTCGGCCTGTTCCTGGCCGCCCGGGCCTTCCAGCGTGAATCGGTGGGGATCGGATTGACCATCTACTACATCGCCCGCACCATCTTCAATGCCATTCGATCCATCGAACCACTCATCATGGTGATCGTGTTCGTGGTGTGGGTGGGGCTGGGCCCATTCGCCGGCTCCCTTGCCCTGGCGCTGCACACCATCGCCGCACTTGCCAAGCTGTACTCCGAGCAGGTCGAGAGCATCCTGGAAGGACCGCTCGAAGCGGTCAAGGCCACCGGCGCCACCCGGATCCAAACCATCGTGTACGCGGTGATTCCCCAGATCGTCCCGCCCTACATCTCCTTCACGCTGTACCGGTGGGACATCAACGTGCGCATGTCGACCATCATCGGGTTCGCCGGCGGTGGCGGCATCGGCTTCCTGCTGCAGCAGAACATTCGCCTGCTCAACTACCGGGCAGCCTCGGTCAACATGCTCGCCATCGCCATCGTCGTCGCCAGCATGGATTACCTGAGCTCACGGGTCCGGGAGCGGATCGTCTAGCGATGGCCTCGTTTCAGCGCCGTACCCGCCAGGTGGCGGAGCAAGACGAACGCGATCGCCTCGCCCCGGCCGCGACCCTTTCGACCGAATCGAGGGGACGGGAACGGGAAGAAGCGCCCGACCCGTACCGGAC
>JABDLU010000200.1 GCA_013002865.1 Acidimicrobiia bacterium | reverse complement strand
GCCGATAGCCGACCCGGCAACTCGCGCGTGCCCCCTCCCCCACTACAGTGCCCCAGTTATGCGCGATCGCAGTCAGACCGTTCTCACCGACATTCTTCCGCCCGAGGATCGGGCGATCGAGGCGGTGGTGGCGCGCTATCAGAAGGTGGCGCCGGCGGTGACCCGGTTCGCCCGAACGCTGAGCCAGAACGAGGACTTGCGGGTTCGACTCGGGTCGGAGGCGGCCAGCCGGCCCGGTGAGGTGGTGCTCGATCCCCGCTTGTTTCAGGCCGCCTACAGCCGCAGTGCTCCCGTGACCCCGGCCGAGGTGGCGCTCGCCTCCGCGCTCCATGAGGTGGTCCACCTGGCCGTTACCGACTTCGAGGAGCAGCGTCCGATACCACGGGAGTGGCTGCCGGAGGATCTCGAGGAGGTTCCTGAGGACCCGGTTCCGCTGCTCGATGCCCTCTCAGAGGCCGGTGGGCCGGCCGCCGAAGCACTGTTCCTGGCGCTGGAGGATGCTCGCCAGGAAACCGCCCACCTCACGACCTATCGGGGCGCCCGGTCTGTGCTGAAGGACATGTACGTGGCGGCGGCGCCGGACGCACTCGCCCAGGCGCGTCCGCTCGGGCAATTCGCCCTGGCCTGCTTTCTCATCGTCGGCGGCTATGCCGAGCGGAACCGGCTCCAGAAGCAGGTCGAGCCGCACGTCGCCGCCGCCCTGGATGACGCCATGGCGTTCCTCGACGGGGTGATGGAATCGACCGACGTATGGGAAGTTGCCGGACGGGCGCTGCAGCTCCTGCAGGTGGCCCGGCTCCACGGACTGCTCAACGAGGTCTCCGGCACCCGGATGATCGGCGATAAGGAGAGCGCTTCGGAAGCCGACCGGGACGCCATCGCCGAGGGGGTGGACCGGGTCCGGCTGACCACCCCGATCCTGCAAGACGTCGAAAGCTACGACGAGACCATGGAGGCGAGCGCCGGCGACTCAGACGAAGCCGGCGACTCCGAAGCGGGCGGCGACCCCTCCACCGAACAGCTCATTCGCGTGTCTGAAGCGCCACTGGTCTACCCACCGATCGGGCAGGGCGGCAAACTCATGGTGGGTGCCTTCCCCGACCGGTTCCGGCAGTTCGCCGCCGAAGGCCGGGAGTCACTCGAGGGAGCCGCCCGGGCGTGGGGCGTTGCCCAGCGCCACATTTCGGGTGAGTTGTGGCCGCTCTTCATCGCCAACCAGCGGCGCGGGCTGCGCTCCGGCTACGACGCCGGCGATCTCTCTCCCTACGCAGCCTTGTTCCTGGGAGGCGGTCTCTACCAGCGCATGTTCGAGCGGCGAGCGATATCGAGTCGCCGCTCGTATGCCGTCAGCCTGCTCGTGGATGGGTCCGCATCGATGCTGCAAGCCCGCCGCCTCCCGGGGGGTGGGCGGGCACCGTGGGGCATGGCCGCCGCCACGCTGGGAGCCTGGACGCTCGCCCGCCTCGCCGACGAGCTGCAAGTTGAATTCGAGGTGGCGCTGTTCAATCGCTCATTCGCCGCCGCCGTCGACGACACCGAAGCCAGCTACATCAAGCGCATGCACGGCGCAGCCGCCGGGTTGCGACGCTCCCAGGGCAGCCATGCCGAGCGGCTCACCCGCACCGTAAATCACTACGTCCTCAAGAACTTCGACCAGCGCTGGCGCTCCAGGGAAGATGTCGTCGCCGGCCTCTTCTGGACCGCCGCCGAGCCCCGCACCTCGGCCGGGCTGGCGGCTCGCAACCGGGACGAATCCCCGCCGGTTTCCATGTTCGAAAAGGCCGCCAACGTCGACGAGTTCAACGTCTCCTACGCCGCCGAGCGCCTTCTCGCCCGGCGGGCCACCGTGCGCATCCTGGTGGTGCTCGCGGACGGGATGACCCGCGGCTCGGTCGAGACACTGGGTGAAACTGTGCGACAGGCCGAGGTGGCCGGCACCACGGTGTTGGGCATCGGTATCGGCGACGGCACGGTGCAGGCCGCCTACAGCCGCAACGAAGTGGTTGAGCGCCCCGATGCACTTACGCGAGCAATGGTGGATGGAGTACGCTCCAGCCTCCGGCGCAGCCTGGCGCTGTGGGGGGCCGATGCCTGGTGGGCTCGCACCCAATGGACCGAACAGGACTGGAACATTCATGCCTGACACCGTCATATTCGAAGACCCGGCCGGCGAGGGAAAGCCGATCGAGCTGGAGACGTTCGACGTTCCCAAGGACCTCGCCGATCGCAAACAGCGAATCACCAAGATTCCCGAGCCGGATCCGTTCTACGTCGACCTCGGCATGCTGTATCGCCTGGCCCGGCTCGAGAAGGTGCGGCGCGATCACGCCGACGAGCAGGTACCGCTCCACCTGGCGCTGCGCGGCCACATGGGGACCGGCAAGGACCACGACCTGGAACAGTTCGCCGCCCTGCTCCGCCTCCCCTACTACCGGATCCCGCTCACCGGTGAGGTGCGGGACATCACGCTGATCGGCTCCGTCAAGCTGCACGGCGACGGCAAAGGGGGAACGGAAAGCCGCTGGGAAGACGGTGACATCACCCGCGCCCTGCGCGGCACCGCCCTCATCAACCTCTCGGAGCTCAATGCGGCCGGTGCGGAGACGCTGTTCGCGCTGCACGGCTTGCTCGACCGCTACCACGCCCTCGACTTGCCGACCGGCGACAACGTCCCCCTCCGTCAGGACACCCGGCTGTTCGGCACGATGAACCCCACCGACCTGCGGGACTACGCCGGCACCCAGACCCTCAACAAAGCGTTCGCCGACCGGTGGGTGATCTGGGAGAAGAACTTCCCGGTCGCCGAGCAGCTCACCGGCATGCTCACCCGGCGCTATCCGACGATGAAACCCGAGTTTGTCGAGTTGATCGCCCGGCTGGCCGTCGAGGTCAACGAATCGTTCACGGCCAGCGATAGCCGTACCCGGGTTGAGACCCCGATGAGCCTGCGCACCGTGCTCGACCGCATTCCCACCGGGCTGCGGATGTTCTCCGAATCCGAGGACCCGCTGCGGGCGGCCTGGGAGGAGTTCGTGCTCCCCCACGTCGATGCGTACGACCGGGACCACTACGAGACTGTCTGGAGTGCCGTCGCTCGCACGGGCCCGGAGGGGCCCGCCTTCGACTGACCCCCATCCGCCCCTCAAGCGGTCGATCCCCCATGCCGACAGTCTTGGTATGGATGCCGCGCAGCTGCAACTTCGGCACAACGTGCGCCATCGCATCATGGCCGGCTATGCCGGAGCCGTGATCTTTGGTGCCGCCGCCGGACTCACCTGGTGGGTGTTCGGCGCCGCCTTCAACGGCGTGAGTCTCACCGGAGCCGCCGTGCTCGCCGTCTTCCTGTATGCCGGTCTGCGCCTGGGATCCGTCGGCATCCGCACCGCCCGGTTCGCCTTCGCTCGGCCGTCTCTGTACGTCGAGGATGGACGGCTCGTGGTAGAAGACCCGACGACGCTGGAGGGACCGCAAGCGATCCCACTCGATTTGGTCGAATCCGTCCACGTCGGCCCCGACGTCGCCGGCTGGATGGTCGGCGTATATGCAACGTCCGCCGTCGGCAACGAAACCCAGCTCGGAAGGTTCCCGCAGCTTCCCAACACGGTCATCGCCCTCAACCAGCCGGTTTACCTGAACCAGGCCCGGCGGCGGCTGCTGCGACTGTGGCACCTGTCCGCACCGCCCTCGCCGACGCGACCCACCAGCCGGATCTGGCTCAAGCTGGACGACCACGACGCGGCGTTCCTGGTGTTCGCCGACCGCGGATTCCACCCCGCCTGGGCAACTCCTGAGAACCCCCTGCCCGCCTGGGATTGACGGCCCTGCCGCCGACCTCAACTACCGTGTGAGCCGTCATGCGACCCTATGCAATCGGTGATCCTGAGATCGACCAGCTGATCGAGGAGCTCGTCGCCACAGCCGGCGGCGGGGATAACGCCGACCTCATCGAGGAAATGATCGTCACGACGCTGAAGCTGCTCCGAGATGACGCCGACCGGGGCGACGTCAAGCTGGCCAACACCGCTCTCAAAGAGATGCGGTACCCCTTCCGGATCTTCTCCCGGTTCAAAGATGTCCGCAAGGTCAGCATTTTCGGGTCGGCCCGGACCAAACCGGAGGCGCCCGACTACAAGATGGCCGCCGATTTTGCCCGCCTGATGACCGAGGACCGCAACTGGATGGTCATCACCGGGGCGGGCCCGGGGATCATGGAGGCCGGCAATGAGGGCGCCGGGCGGGAACGCTCCTTCGGGGTCAACATACGTCTCCCGTTCGAAGCCGACGCCAACGAGCACGTGCTGCCCGATCGGCTCATCAACTTCAAGTACTTCTTCACCCGCAAGCTGATCTTCGTCAAGGAATCCCATGCCTTCGCCCTGTTTCCCGGGGGCTTCGGGACCATGGACGAAGCGTTCGAAGCCCTCACCCTGATTCAGACCGGCAAGAGCGAGCTGGCTCCCATCGTGCTGCTCGAGTCGGACGGCACCGGTTATTGGGAGACGTGGGAGAAGTTCGTGCGAGACGACTTGCTCGGCAACGGCATGATCACTCCCGAAGACCTCAACCTGTTCACCCACGCCCACGACGTCGTCGAAGCCGCCGATGCCATCTGTGACTTCTACGCCAACTACCACTCCCAGCGCTATGTAGATGGGCAGCTGGTGCTGCGGATGCAACGCGGCCCCGGCGAAGACACGCTGGCTCTGCTGAACGAAGAATTCGCCGACATCGTGGTGACCGGCACCATCATGGCCGTGCCGCCCAGCCCGGCCGAAATCCTCGACGGCGACGGGGTGGATCTGGCCCGGATCAGCTTCAAGTTCAATCGGCGCCACTTCGGGCGGCTCCGGCAGCTGATCAACAAGCTCAACACCCTCTAGCTGCCCCGCCGGGCCCGGCTGACGAGGCCGCGACTGGCTAGCCTGACGGGTGCAATGCGCGAAATTCTGGCCGACCTGGTGGCCGAACAACAGGGCCTGGATCAATTCCTCCAGAGCATCGATTACCGCAAGTGGCCGACCGCTACTCCGGCGGCCGGCTGGACGATCCAGGATCAAGTAAGCCACCTCGCCAGCACCGAGGAACTCGCCTTCCAGGCCATCGACGAAGGGGCGGGGGCGGTGGCCGCCGTGCTCGCCGAGCACAAGACCGTTGATAGCTTCACCGAAGCGGGCGTGGCGCGGGGTCGGGAGATGCGTCCCGGCCAGGTCATCGAATGGTGGCGGCACGCCCGGGCCGATGTCGTCGACGCCCTGTCCCGTATGACCGGCAAGGAGCGGCTCGGCTGGTTTGCGGGCGACATGTCGTCCAAGAGCTTTGCGACCGTCCGGCTCATGGAGACCTGGGCCCACGGGCTCGACATTCACGCCGCGGTCGATTCCGAACCGGTCGATACGACCAGGCTCCGCCACGTGGCGTGGCTGGGGTGGGCCACCTTGCCCTTTGCGTTCCAGAACGCCGGGGAGGGGTATGACGGCCCGATCCGCGTCGAGTTGCGCGCCCCCGAGTACCAGAAATGGGTGTTCGGGCCCGAAGACAGTGAGAACGTGGTGCGGGGTGAGGCGGGCGATTGGTGCCGGGTGGTGGTTCGGCGCGCCGATGCCGCCGACACCGGGCTGGTGGCCACCGGCGATGTCGCCGCTCGCGCCCTCGAACTCGCCAAAGCGTATATATGAACCGACTCATCGGCGTGGTGCACCTGCCCGCCCTTCCCGGCGCGCCCGCCTACGCCGGGGGCTTCGAGGATTCACTCAGGGCTGCCGCCGAGGACGCCAGACGGCTGCGTGATTCGGGATTCGATGCCGTCATCGTCGAGAACTTTGGGGACGCCCCCTTCTTCGCCGACAACGTCCCCGCCGTGACGGTGGCGTCCATGACCAGGGCCGTTGCGACCATTCGGAACGCCGTCGACCTGCCGGTAGGCGTAAATGTGCTGCGCAACGATGCCCACTCTGCCCTGGCGGTTGCGGCCGCCACCGGCGCCGCCTTCATCCGGGTCAACGTCCTGACCGGTGCCATGACCACCGACCAGGGAGTCATCACGGGACGGGCCGCCGAGGTGATGCGAGCCCGGCATGCCCTCGGAGTCGAGACCGAGGTGTACGCCGACGTGCTCGTGAAACACGCCGTGCCCCCGCCCGGGCTGACGATCGAGTCGGCAACCGCCGACACGGTCAAACGCGGCATGGCCGATGCAGTGATTGTGAGCGGAGAGGCCACCGGCGACCGCCCCGATCTGGATCTGGTACGACGAGCGGCCACCGCCGCGGGCGGGGTGCCCGTGCTGATCGGATCGGGCGCCACCGAAGACAACGTTGCCGAACTGCTCGAGGTGGCGGCCGGGGTCATCGTCGGCACATCCATCAAGCAGGATCAGGTCACCACCAACCCGGTCGATCCCGCCCGGGCGGCCGCCTTCGTGAAAGCCGCCGGGTGACGTCCCTCACCGTTGAGCCGGGGCCTGTGCACCTACTGCGCATTCCGACCGGCGACGATCTGCTCGGGTCGCTCGAGGAGTTCGTGACCGCCAACAACATCACCGCGGCCTGGATCTCCTATCTCGGTGCGGTCCAGAGCGCCTCGCTCCGGTACTACGACCAGGTGGCCAAGGAATACTGCGATTTCCACATCCACCAGCATCTCGAGGTGGTTTCGGGCACCGGCAATGTGTCGTTGCTAGACGGCGCGCCATTCATTCACACCCACGCCGTGCTGGCCGACAGCGCCGGCAAGGCCTTCGGCGGCCACGTCAACTACGGGTGCGAAGCGTGGGTGATCGAGGCCCGGATCGAGGAGTACACGGGAACCGCGCCTATGCGTACCTTCGACGAGACCACCGGCTTGTCGATCTGGGAGATCGACTAGCCGCTCCGACCCCCTGAGAGCTACGGAGCAGCCGGGCTCCTACACCGAGGCCGGTTCTACCCCGAGCTCAGCGAGAAGGCCTTCGACCCGCTGTCGCAGATCGTCACGGATGGGCCGCACCTCTTCCACGGGAAGACCGGACGGGTCGGTGAGCTCCCAGTCCACGTACTTCTTTCCGGGGAATATGGGGCAGGCATCCCCACAACCCATGGTGACCACAACGTCGGCCGCCCGCACGATCTCGTCGGCCCACGGCTGGGGCAGCTCCTGGCTGATATCGATTCCGACCTCGGCCATGACCGCCACGGCTGCTGCGTTTACGCTTTCGGCCGGCTCGGATCCTCCGGAGAAGACGTCGACGGCGTCGCCGGCCAGCTTCCGCATCCACCCTGCCGCCATCTGCGACCGGCCGGCGTTGTGGACACACAGGAAGAGCACACTCGGTGTGGTGACCTCTGCATTCGCATCGAGACGAACGAGGGCTCGCAACCGATCCCGGGCGAACCGCTCGGCCAGCAACGGAATCCACTGCGAGGTGGTCGCCCGGGGTAGCAGGACATCGACCGAGTCGTTCAGATACCGCTCAATGGTCTCGGTGTTGAGCCGTCCGTCGAAGTGAGTCCGGAGGCGTTCGGCCGCATGTCGCAGCAGCGCCTTGTCCTCAGTGGTCAGGCTTTTCGATGTTGGCATGGCTGCCTTTCACTACAGGAGCACGTGGCAGGCCGAAGTTAGGCGGGAGGCGTGGCCGCACTCCATCCCACCGGTAAACGGCGGGTGAATGTTCACTCCTCTGGGAGGCCCTTGCGGATGTCGAAGCCGGTCTTGACCAGAAGGCGAATCAGGCCGGCAGCCGGGTTCTTGAACTGGGCGGCGCGCAGCGCTTCGCCGTGCTGCTCGAACTGGCCGATCATGGCCTCGAACACGTGGGTGAGGCTGATCACGTTGACGTTGCTGACCGTGCTGCGGCCGAACGCCACCACCCGGGTCCGAACCCTGCGGTCGCCCGGACCTGAGTCGTGGCAGACGAGACGTTTTTCGACTTCCCGCGCAACGTCGTGCACATCCCGCCCATACAGCCAGGCCACCCGCTGGAGCACGGTATGAAGCGTGTGGTGGTTGGTCAGACCCGGGTTGAACACTGCTTCGCCCTGCTTGACCTCGGCGATGATCACGTCGACGGTGTCGTCGGGCAGCTCCAGCACCGGGTCCTCGACCAGGAGGGCAGGCGACTCCCCCTGGCCATGTGAGTCGGCGATGTAGATCGGGCCCGGGAAGCGCACCGCGATGACGTCTACGTCGGTCACCGTCTGGTAGATCCCGGGGGTCGTTTCCCGGAGCACCTCGAACTCGGTGATGGTGAAGTAGCCGTTGAGCCGGAGGTAGGCCTCCACCAGCTCGACACCGATATCCACTACGCCGCCTCGCCTAGCCGACGCAGCCGCTCGAACGGGTAGATGCCGGTGTGGTGCTGGTCGGGTGCGAAGGTGAAGTTGACGGCGTAGGCGCCGACGATACGGGCATCGATGATGCGCACTGCGGCCGGGTCGGCCACCACGGCGCCGGTCCGATCCGGCCCCTGGCACGTGGCACATTGGCAGGCCGCCCGCAGTGCGGCAGCCGACACCGAGGTCACGGCGCCATCCGGCCACGTGAGCCGCAGCGACACGCCGTCGCTTATCTCGATCCGGTCGGGTACGTCCATCCCGGCAGGCTACCGGTGGCCCTCCTCCTGTCTGGAGCAGCACCGCCTAGCATTCCGCCCCGTGATCAAGCCCACCCTCAACGTCCGCACCGGTCATCCCGACTTTCTCGACCTCGACTGGGAATCGTCCATCACCAAATGGGACCACCATCGGCTCATGGATCTGCCCAAAGGGATCTCCCGGCACGAAGTCCGTTTCGTCGGATACAACCAGGGCATCTACGCCATCAAGGAGCTGCCGCGCCGTCCGGCCACCGCCGAGTGGGAGAACCTCCGGTGGTTGGAGTCGGTCGGTGGACCGGCCGTGCTGGCAGCCGGATACGTGGTGCGGGAAGGCACCGACCCCACTCAGGAATGGTCAACGGCGGTGATCACCCGCTATCTGGACCACTCGTTTTCCTATCGAGAGCTGCTGGAGGGACCGGGCTTCGGCAAGCGCCGCAATCAGATGCTGGACGCGTTCGCCGCCCTTCTGGTCGAGCTCCACAATCTCGGCCTGTACTGGGGTGACTGCTCGCTGTCCAACGTGCTGTACCAGTTCGACGCTGAGGGCATTGCCGCGACACTGGTAGATACCGAGACGGCTGAGGTTCACGAGTCGGGCCTGAGCGACGGCCAGCGCGAGATGGACCTGGACGTCATGATTGTCAACGTTGCCGGCGGGATGGCAGACATCGCCGCCGGGGCCGGCCAGGACATCGACGAGGCCGATCTGGACCTCGGTGAGGACATCGCCGACCGCTACCGCGCGCTGTGGGCCGAGCTCCAGCGGGAGGACGTGATCGGACCAAACGAGCGGTGGCGCATCACCGAGCGGATCAACGCGCTCAACGCGCTGGGGTACGAAGTAGACGACCTCGAAATCGACACCACCGGCGACGGCGACCGGCTGCGTTTCAACGTCCGGGTAGGCAGCCGCCGGTTCCATCGCAACCGCCTGCAGGAGCTGACCGGAATCTGGACCAGCGAGAAGCAGGCCCGGATCATCCTGGGAGACCTGCAGTATTTCCTGGCCAAGGAACAGGAACCGGAGACCCCGACCGGCAAGGCCATCGGGGCGGTGCGGTGGCGGGTCGGTGTCTTCGAACCGCTGCTGGAGCGCATCAGGGAACTCGAACCGAACGCCGGGGATCCCGTGCAGGCGTACTGCGACTTTCTGCATCACCGCTTCGTGATGTCACGTCGGGCGGGCTTCGACGTCGGCAACGACGCCGCCCTGGAGAGCTGGATCGCGGCCAACCAGCCGGGGTACGAACCCGTCTGATCCCATCGTCTCGACGCGCGCCGTAGCGTACGGACATGGCTCGCCGGGAGATCCCGGCCAAGCGGATCATTCAGACCGTGGTCTCGCTGGCACTGGTGGTGGGGATATTCGTCTTCGCCTTCCCTCAGTTCGCCAGCTACAGCGATGTCTGGAACGAGATCACTGCCATGACGTGGCTGGAGGTCGCCACGCTGCTCGGGGTGGCGCTCTGGAACCTGGTGACCTACTGGTTCGTACTGACCGCCGTCATGCCCGGACTGACTTATCCGCAGGCGGCCGTCTCCAACCAGGCATCGACGGCCGTGGCCAACACACTGCCCGGGGGCGGGGCTATTGCCGTCGGCGTCACCTACGCCATGTATCGCTCGTGGGGATTCGGCAAGAGCGAGTTTGCCCTTGCGGCAGTGGTGTCCGGCGTATGGAACAACTTCGCCAAGCTGGGGATGCCGGTCCTCGCCCTCGCACTGCTGGCACTCGAGGGAGAGATCACCACCGCCCGGGCCGTGGCCGCCGCGGCCGGAATCGGCGTGCTGGCGGGCACCATCAGCCTGTGGGCTCTGTTCCTGGCCCGCGAAGCCCTCGCCCGGAGAATCGGTGCCGCCGTCGGCCGGGTGGTCAGCCGGCTGCGTGCGCTGGTCCGAAAACCGCCGGTGTCCGACTGGGGTGAGGCCGGGGTCGCCTTCCGGGCCGAGGCGCTCGGGCTGTTGCGATCACGCTGGGTGCGGCTGACGGTGTCGACCATCGTGAGCCACGTCTCGCTCTATGTCGTGCTGCTCGTCACCTTGCGCCACGTCGGCATCGGACAGAGCGTGCTGTCCTGGGTTCAAGTGCTGGCGGTCTTTGCGTTCATCCGGTTGGTATCGGCCTTGCCGGTGACTCCGGGTGGAGTAGGGGTTGTCGAGCTGGGCTTGACGGTCGGCCTGCAGGTCGCCGCCGACTTCACGGGGGTGAGTGAGAGCCTGTTCGAGGCCCGGATCGCCGCCGCCGTGCTGGTGTTTCGGGCCATCACCTTCCTGCTGCCGGTGCCGCTCGGGGCGATCTCGTACGCCATCTGGAGAACGAACCGCTCATGGCGCCGACCGCCGGTCGATGACGAGGAGGGTGGCGGCGCCCAGGGCGACGCCCAGGCCGGCACCGCCGATACTGTCGAGCGGCAAATGCGCTCCGACGTAGACGCGTAACGTCGCCGCCCCGGCGGCCAGCAGCCACAGCAGGACCGCCCATCGCCTGCCCACATACGGCGTGGCAACGACGGCAATCACGAAGCCGACTGCAGCATGGCCCGAGATGTAGCCGAGACCGTCCGGACCCCCATCGAGCCGGTACAGCACCTCTTCCAGCAATTGACCGGGTCGGGGCCGGTCGACGACGGCCTTGACCCCCTTGGCGAGTAGCCACGTGCCGAACCCGGCCACCGCCAGCGCCACGGCCGGCGGCCGGTTGCGGGTGAGCATCCACAGCACTCCGGCGGCCACAAACGGCGCTACGACCATGCCGAACTGCATGACCGGATAGAGCGGCACGGCCAGCCAGTCTGGCCAGCCGTTGATGATCCGGAACAGCTCCCGTTCGGCCGCCGGAACCCGGTCCCCCCACACCAGGATCGTGCTGGCGACGAAAACCGCGACACCGGCGGCCAGCAGGCGCAACCGGCGTCGCGTTGCCTCAGGCACGGGGCTGGACAGGCTGTCGTCGCAGCCACCACACGTGGACCAGGGTCGCTACACCGATGGCGGCGGCGGCACCCAACAGCGTCCCGGCCACGACGTCGGTCAGCCAGTGGGCGCGCAGGTAGGTACGGCTTAGGCCCATGAAGAAGGCAAACACACTGGCCAGGACCTCCCAGATCCGCCGGTGCGGTCCCGCCGGAAGAAACACGATCACGAGCGCCACCACCGTTACCGCCCCGGCAACCGCATGCCCGGACGGAAACGCCGACCCGGTGGTGTCCACGAGGGGGTCGAGCGGGCGGGGCCGGTCGTACAGAGCCTTGAACACCGTGACCGACAACTCTGCGACGATGATGGAGATCACCCACACGGCGAACCATTCCCAGCGCCGCCGCACCCACAGCAGCGCAGCGACGGCCACGCGGAGGGGCGCCGTCACCCATACGCTCCCCAGGAAGTTGAAGAGCAGCGCAAGTGCGGTAATCCCGCCGGTTTCGGCACTCACCATCCGATCATGAAACCAGTCGTCCAGTGGCTGCACGGCAGAACGGTCGACGGCTACCAGGACCATCACCACTGCCGCCGCCACGTACAAGGCCACCACTCCGGCGACCGCCCAGCGATGATCATCGAACAGGGCCGGATGGCGATGAGTCATCCGAGGAGGCCGGCGTCTCGCATGATCTGACGAACCTCCTCAGCAGGGAAGAGGCCGATCGCTTCCTCGACGTCCCCGACGAGGCCGTCCACGCCGTGTCCGGTGGCGTCGAAATCAAACCGGATGCAGCCTCCCGCGAACACCTGCACCCACGTGCCGCGCAAACTGGGTTTTGGCAGGCGGTCCTCGAGGGCGTCGACCAGGTCCTCGAAGTCGAGGCCCCGCACCGATGCTGCCCGGCCCGGCATCCGCAGCGTGGCCGTCCCTTCGAGCACGTCCTCTTCGTCGAGAATCACCAGCGGACGGCCCTGTCGGGACGCCTGAGCCACCTTGTCCGCCAGCGGTGCGTCGGCGTCGTCGAACACGACGAACACCTCCCGCCCATTGATTTGACGGGCCTCGAGCTCCGCTTCGATCCGATGGGCGTATTCGATCACCCGGCCGGTTTCGGGAACGATTACCACCGTGACGGTCGTACCAACCAGCTCAATCGAGCGATATTCGGCAACGTCGTCGTTCGGTGCCGGGATTGACGCCAGGCCGTCGGTTTCGCAGGCCGCCAGCAGGCTGACTTCCAGGAAGCCGGATCCCAGCCGATCCGAATCGAGCGCGAACCGGCTCTTCCCCCGATCGGCGACGAGATGCTCGTAACTCCACCCGGCCTTGAGGTCGGTCACGCACGGTACGTACGCGGCGGAATCGACCGCCTGCATCTGGAGAATCATCGAGGGGGACACCTCACTGATGAAGTCGTCGTCGGCCGGGCAGGCAGGTATCGAGCGACCAAGGTCACTGTTCCCACAGGCCGCGGCAACGATGGCTGTGGCCAGGAGAAAAGCCAGTCGGCGGCTCATACGAAACCTGCCCCGGTGAGGTTGTCGATCACGAACCCGACCGCCCACAGCAGTGCCAGCAAAGCCCCGGCACTCAGCGCCAGGCGACGCCGGCTCCAGCGCTGGATGGAGATCGGCTCACACGGGGGCGCCATCGCCCGGAAGGTCTCGATCAGATCAGGGCGACCGTCGGCGATGTGCTGCTTGTGCGCCGAGCGCGACTGGGACGGAACGGTGATTCCGCTCGTGGCGGCAAAAGCCTCGGCGATGTCGTCGGGCGTAAAGAATTCGAGAGCGATTTGATACACGTGCGCCGGGTCGTGCCGGAGGCCGAGAATCATCATCATGTTTGCCAGATCCACCGCCTGGCGCCACGGGCTGGGCCGGACGGTGGCAAAGGCGACATCGATCAGCTTCACCTCGCCGTCGTGCACCATGACGTTGGCAGGCTTGATGTCCCGATGGGCGAGACCGGCATCCCACATCCGCCGGATGATCAACATGCCCTGCCGGATGATCGAGTCGTCGACCTCGGCGTCGCTCAGCTCTTCGGCGCCGTACAGGAACTCGGTGACGATCAGGTATTCCCGCTCCGGGGTGATCTCGACGATGCCGTAGGGCTCGGCCGATGGCAACCCGGCCTCCCGCATGCGCAACAGGATGTAGTCCTCGTACTCGACGAGCCGCCGGACGGACGAAAACTTCACCTCGTCCTCCAAGGACCCGTACAGGATGGTTCGGCCCACCTTGTACCAGCGGTCCGAGCGAAGATGGATCTGGGAATACAGCTTGGCGAACACGGTCACCTCGGGCTCCTGGGCGGTCCGGCCGGCGACCGTGATGCGCAACGGGGTCGATCCCCCCGAGCCTTCCAGCCCAAACGGCTCGACGGACAAGACCTGCAACCCGAGCTGCTCACGCACCGCCGTCTTGATGGCCGCCCCGCGCGCTCCCTCGACGTCAAGGTGGGCAGTCACGCCGCGCTGGTTGACGACGGGGAATGCTGTTTCGGGGACAAATACCTTGAAGGCAACCACCGCCACGGCGTAGCCGAACAGACCGGCCACAAGCGCATCGGTCGGGTGATCGACGCCCAGATAGAGCCGGGCCACGATCAGCGTCAGAACCACGACCTGGGAGGCGGTCGCAAACAAGTTGCGGGCCCGGCCCTGCGGAAACAGCGCCATCGCCATCACGCCGAACGTAACGGCCAGGCCGGCCACCGGTGCCGACGGGTGGCTGTAGCCCTCCCACGAGCCGATGATCTCGACGAAGGGGCGCGGCCGCGCAACGGCGATCTCGACGGCGTTGACCACCGCCCCGACGAAGAACAGGGATCCAAGCATGCCGAACAGATGGCGCCATCGTTTGTAGAAAACCAGAATCAGGATGGTCGCCCACCGCACCGGTCGGATGAACCACGGTGAGCCGAGCGCGTGCAGCGACTCCATGACACTGGTGAGCCCATCGCTGCGCAGATCCTGCAGCCAGCGAAGCACGGTCAGGTCGCGGTCGGTCCACCACACGGTCGTCCCAGGAAACGCGAACAGCGAGACCCAGATCACGACGAGGAACAACCCGATGACGATCCAGATCCAGCCACCGGCGCTGATCTCGCGCGGGAGCGGCGGTTTCTCCCCCGACGGCCGCCTGCGCCGCCCGGCGATTCGCATCGGGCCGATCCGAAACTCTCGCCGGGCGCCGATCCCGGTC
>JABDLU010000199.1 GCA_013002865.1 Acidimicrobiia bacterium | reverse complement strand
AGAAATGGCGATCATCGAGCTGGTGGAGTAGCCCGAGGGCTCCTCTCGTCGCAGTCGCCGGTCGCCGGTCGCCAGTTACCGGTCGCCGGTCAAGCCGAGACTTGCTGAGCACTGCCGCAAACAGGAGCACAGGAACGCGCTTTCACCCCCCTCCTTGCCTCCCCCACTCGCTGCGCTCGCGGGGGAGGTATCAGAAACGCCGCTGCGGACGGCGATGCCCGCAGCAAGGTCGTAGACGGATTAGACCGGCGACCGGCGACCACTGACCACCGACCACCGACACTGACCACTGACCGCCGACCTCCACTGGCGGCCGAAACCGCGAAAAACTAGTCTGCTCACCTGGCACGCACGGGAAGGGAAGGGCATTTCGGATGGATCGTCTACATCGTTGCGCGCGGCATACTGGGCTGGATTTTCTAGGACCGACGAAGGACGGATAGGTGGAAACCCAACGTCTCTGGCAGGCTATGCAGCTGCGCCGCGATGCCTACGTGTGGATGCAGTTCAACAGCGCTGCGAACGGGGATGCCGTGCTCATCGTGGCCGCCGTCTACGCGGTGTGGATCTTGTTCGCCGTGGTGTTCAGCCTGGGTGGCCTTCCATTCCTCGCCAAGGGAGAGTTCGCCATCAGCGGCTTCATCTCCCTTTTCATCAGTGGTGCGTTTGGCTGGCTGCTGGGATCGGGTGCGGTGTATGCGATCAACACGTTCATCTTCGAGAACCGTGTCAATTTCGGCGCCATCGTCCCCATCACCGGGTATGCCCACGCACCCCTCATCCTGGTCCCGGTGGTAGCCCGGCTGGGCTTTCCCGTCGGCGCCGCCCTGATCTTCATCGGGATCTGGTCGGCGGCGATGATGGTGACGGGCTTTCAGTCCAACCTCGACATGACCCAGGAGCGCGCCATCGGCGCCGCTCTCGCCGCGATGTTCGTCTGGCTGCTCCTGGTCGGCATCCCCGGCTTCTAGTGGGCCCGCCCCGGCCGGTAGGCGCCGACCGGCGATCGGTGCCCCGGTGAATTACCGCCTCGACTTCTCCTACGACGGCACCGGCTTCTCGGGCTATGCCGTACAGCCCGGCCTGCGGACCATTCAAGGCGAGCTGCAGCGGGCGCTCCAGCTGGTGCTCGGGGACTTCACGACCCACGTGGCAGGCAGGACCGACGCCGGCGTGCACGCCCGTCACCAGGTGGTCAACGTGGGCGCCGACCGGGAGGTACCACCCGAGACCCTGCTCCGGGCGCTCAATCGGCTGCTCGGCCCGGAGATGGCCTTCGAGTCGGTGACGATTGCCGACCCGGGATTTCACGCCCGCCACCATGCCACCGGGCGGACCTACCGATACTTCATCCTCAACCGCCGCTGGCACGATCCGTTTCGCGATCGCACCACCTGGCACTATCGCTATCCACTCGATGTTGATCGACTCAACAGCACCGCTGCCCACCTGATCGGCGAACACGAATACGCCTCACTGTGCCGGAAGCGGGAGGGAAAGAGCACCCGGCGCACCGTGCGAACCGCCCACTGGGAGGGTGCGCCCGACGACATCGTTCGTTTCGAAATCGCCGCCGATTCCTTCTGCCACCAGATGGTGCGGTCGATCGTCGCCCTCTCCGCCGAAATCGGTCGCGGCAACGGAGACCCAGACGACATCCCCGCCATCCTCGAGCGACAAGACCGCAACGCCGCCCGCGGCGCCGCCCCCGCCCGCGGCCTGTTCCTGTGGAAGGTGGAGTATTAGAAGTGGTCGGTGGTCAGTGGTCAGTGGTCAGTGGTCAGTGGTCGCCAGTCGCCAGTCGCCGGTCGCCGGTCGCCGGTCAAACCCGTTTACGGACCTTGCTGAGGGGCACCGCCGTCCGCAGCGGCGTTTCTGGCACCTCCCCCGCCGAAGGTGGGGGAGGCAAGGAGGGGGGTGAGAGCGCGTTCCTGTGTTCCTGTGCCGCGGTCTTTGCCTCCCCTGACAGTTGACAGTTGACCGTCGACCCTTGGGTCCCCTTCCACATTGCGGACCGGCGCCGGGCCGCTATCATTCCTCCGTCCCCGCATCCCCTTTCGGGAGTTTTCACCGCGTGAAACAGCAAAAGACCTATACCCCGCGTGCCGGCGACATCGAGCGTGCCTGGTGGACCGTCGACGCCACCGACCTGCCGCTCGGGCGGCTTGCCTCTGAGATCGCAGCGGTTCTGCGCGGCAAGCACAAGCCTCAGTACACCCCGCACCTCGACGTCGGCGACCACGTCATAGTGATCAACGCCGACAAGGTCGCGGTCACCTCCGGCAAATCCGAGCAGAAGATCTACTACCGCCACAGCGGGTTCCCGGGTGGCATCAAGGCCGAGTCGTTCGAGGCACTGCGTGCCCGCCGCCCCGAGGTCATCATCGAGCGGGCCGTGCGCGGCATGCTCCCCAAGAACCGGCTGGGGCGTGCCATGTTCCGGAAGCTGCGCGTCTACGCGGGGCCCGAACACCGGCACAGTTCGCAGAAGCCCCAGCCGCTCGAATTCAACATCATGAAAGTGGAGAAGTAGCCATGGCCCAGGTTCTCGCCCGCGCAACAGGGCGCCGCAAGCGGTCCCGGGCCCAGGTTCGCATCATGGAAGGCGAGCCGGGGTTCAACCTGAACGGCAAGCGCCTCGAGGAGTACTTCCCGACGATGGCGATGCGGGTGCGCGTGCTTGGGCCGCTGCGGGCGGTCGAAATGGAAGGCCGCTACGCCATCCACGCCAAGCTGGAGGGCGGCGGAACCACCGGCCAGATCGATGCGCTTCGGCTCGGCATCGCCCGGGCGCTCGAAGCCCTCGACCCCGACCTGCGGGACCCACTCAAGAAGGGTGGCTTTCTGACCCGCGATCCACGTCGCGTCGAGCCCAAGAAGTACGGGCTCCGCAAGGCCAGGCGGGCACCCCAGTACACCAAGCGCTAAGTGCTCACCGAGGGTCGGCGACTGTTCGGCACCGACGGAGTTCGAGGCAAGGCCAACGAAGAGCTCACCGTCGACCTGGCAATGGACCTGGCCCGCGCCGCTGCCGACGATGTCGCCGGCCCGGTGGTCATCGGGCGGGACACCAGGCGCTCCGGTGAGATGCTCAGCCTGGCTCTCCAGGCCGGCTTTCACTCCGTTGGGGTCGACACCGAGGACCTCGGCGTCATCCCGACCGCCGCCATCGCCCACCTGACAGATGTGCTCGGCGCCTCGATGGGCGTCGTCGTTTCGGCTTCACACAACCCGGCAGAAGACAATGGCATCAAGTTCTTCGGTGGTAACGGCGGAAAGCTCAGCGACGCGCTGGAAGACGCCATCGAGGCCCGGTTGCGGCGGGGGGCGCCGTGGCGGCATCCCCGGGCGGGCGTTGGGATCCGCATTCCGCGCACCGACGCTCTCGACCTGTATGTCGACTGGCTCAAGCGGGACGTCGCTTATACGCTGCGCGGCATCGACGTCGCCCTCGACGCCGCCAACGGCGCCGCCTTCCTGGCCGCCCCGCGCCTGTTCACCGAACTGGGGCTCAATGTCACGGCAGTGGCATGCGAACCGGATGGCCTGAACATCAACGACAACTGCGGTGCTACCCACCCGGAGTACCTGGCCGGGCAGATCAACGGTCAGATTGGCCTGGTGTTCGACGGGGACGCCGACCGCTTCATCGCAATCGACGAAGCCGGCGTCCCGTTGAACGGGGATGTGATCATGGCCATCATCGCCCGGCACCTCCACGAGGTCGGCAAACTCAAGAACGACAGGGTCGTTGTAACGGTGATGACCAACCTCGGCTTCCGACGGGCTATGGCCTCACTCGGTATCCAGGTGATCGAAACGGCGGTGGGTGACCGGTACGTCCTGGAAGCGATGCGCCAGCACGGTGCCAACCTGGGCGGTGAGCAGTCCGGGCACGTGATCTTCCTTGATCACATTGCAACCGGCGACGGCCTGTTGACCGCGCTGCGATTGCTAGAAGTGGTCGCAGCCACCGGCCGGCCGCTGACCGACCTGAGGAACGTGATGACCGAGTACCCGCAGGTGCTGCGCAACGTGCGCGTCGCCGACCGGGACGGACTGGAGGACGCACCAGCCGTGTGGACTGCCGTCAAGCATGTCGAAGAGCAGCTAGGCGACGGCGGCCGGGTGCTGATCCGGCCGTCGGGGACCGAGCCGCTGGTTCGGGTGATGGTCGAAGCCGACACCAAAGCCCATGCCGCCGAGGTCGCCGACGAGTTGGCAGGCGTCGTCCGGACAGCGCTGGGCTAGGCGGCGGTTGCCGATTGCGGACAGTCGACAGCCGACAGCCGACAGCCGATTCTCTGATACGCTGACGGCGACAATTGAATGCTGGAGTCCAGCTACAGCGCCCGCCCTCGCTCCGGCGAGGCGACGAGGAAGAGGGTCATCGAACTGTTCGGCGGATGCCCTCTCGGCCGCTCACGGTCGTGACTGACGGGAAGAAACCCCGGGAGTGATCCCGGGAACAGAGGCCCGGCAGACGTGAGGTCCACTCCGGTGGCCGCGCACCCGCGCATCCTCCAGCATTCGGAACGAGGAGATGCACCGATGTGCGGAATCATGGGCTACGTAGGGCCGCGTCCGGCCAGCCCGATCATCCTGCAAGGCCTGCGGAGGCTCGAATACCGCGGATACGACTCGGCCGGGGTTGCCGTCGCCGACGCCGGCGCCATTCAGATCAGGAAAGCGGCCGGGAAACTGGACCGTCTCGAGGCATTGCTCGACGAGTCCGAGCCACCGGGACGGCTCGGGATCGGACATACCCGCTGGGCCACCCACGGCCCCCCCACCGACAGCAATGCCCATCCGCATGCGGATCCGACCACCCGGTTTGCGATCGTCCACAACGGGATCATCGAGAACTTCTTCGAGCTGCGACAAGAGCTGGTCGAGGCGGGGGCGGTGTTCACGTCGGACACCGACACTGAGGTGCTGGCACACCTCATTGCCGAGGAATACGACGGGGATCTCACCGAAGCCGTCCGGCGGGCCGTGGGACGCGCCACCGGTGCGTACGCCCTGGTGGCGATGACGGCCGATGAGCCGGACACGCTGGTCGCTGTGCGCATGATCAGTCCCCTCGTCATCGGGTTCGGGGAGGGGGAGACCTTCCTCGCCTCCGGGATCCCGGCCCTGCTCGACCACACCCGCCGCATGCTGGTGATGGAGGACGGTGAGATGGCCACGATCACCCGCGACGGGCTCCGGATGGAAACGATTGCGGGGGTCCCGGTTGCCCGGGAGGCGTTCGAAGTGGATTGGGACGTCGAGCAGGCCGAAAAGGGTGGCTACCCGCACTTCATGCTCAAGGAGATCTTCGAGCAGCCCCGTGTGGTCGCCGACTCCCTCCTCGGCCGCCTCCACGACGGCGAGGTGGTGCTCGAGGACGTGGGATGGGACGCCGATTTCGAGCGATCCATCGAGAAGATCTGGATCACCGCGTGCGGGACCGCTTTTCACGCCGGGCTGGCCGGCAAAGAGATGTTCGAGGGACTGCTGCGGATTCCGACCGAAGCGGTCTACGCCCACGAGCTGCGCTACCGGGATCCCATCGTTGCACCGCATTCGCTCACCCTGGCGATCAGCCAGTCGGGGGAGACCGCCGACACGCTCGCCGGTGCCCGGCTGCTGTCGGAACGTGGGTCGCGTCTGGTTGCCGTCACCAACGTCGTCGGCTCAGCGCTCACGCACTACTCCGATGACGTTATCTATACGAGGGCGGGTCTGGAGATCTCGGTGGCCTCCACCAAGGCCTATACCGCGATGCTGGTCGCTCAGTATTTGCTCGCGCTCCGTCTCGGCCAGACTCGCGGCACGCTCGACACCGCTCGGGCGGCCGAGGTGGCAGCAGCTCTGGAAGCCCTGCCCGACCAGGTGGAGTCGCTGCTCAAGCGCGAGGAAGGCATCGACGAGATGGCCCGATTCCTCGGCCGCCAGCTGGCGGGGACCGATGACATCTACTTCATCGGCCGCGGGCTGGATTACGCTGTCGCCACCGAGGGCTCGCTCAAGCTCAAGGAGATCAGCTACCTGCACTCCGAGGCGATGCCGGCCGGTGAGCTCAAGCACGGCACCCTTGCCCTCATCACCGAGGGGACCCCAGTGATCGTGGTGAACACACAGCAACACGTATACGACAAGACGGTGTCGGCCCTCCAGGAGGTCAAGGCCCGGGGAGCGAGCGTGATTGCCGTGGCGTACGACGATGACACTGAGATCGAGCATTACACCGATCATGTGCTGCGCATCCCCCGGACGATGGACCTGCTCAGCCCGGTGCTGTCAATTGTGCCGCTCCAGCTGCTGGCCTATCACGTCGCCGATGCCCGCGGCCTCGACATCGATCAGCCCAGGAACCTGGCCAAGAGCGTGACAGTGGAATAAGAAACGGTCGCTTCAGGCCGCCGGAAGGGACAGGGTGAACGTCGCCCCTCGCCCCGGACCGGGGGAGGTAGCTCGCAACGAGCCGCCGTGGGCTTGAGCGATGCCCCGGGCGATAGTGAGGCCGATGCCGCGTCCGGGTGGGCGGTCGGTACCCGAGATCCGATAGAACCTCTCGAATACCTGCTCGATCTCGTCCGGCGGGATTCCCGAGCCGGTGTCCGTGACCTCGGCCCACACCGTGCTCCCGGTTTCGCCCGTGCGGATTGACACGCTCCCTCCGGCCGGAGTGTGGACGACGGCATTCCCGAGCAGGTTGATGAACACTTGCACGATCCGATCGGAGTCGACAACACAGTGCGCCTCCCCGCCCAACACCGTGAGGCTCACCGATTGATCATCGAATTGCGGCCGGAGGTACTCGGCAGCTCTCGAGGCGAGCTCGGCCAGGTCCGTCTCGGCGAGCTGGAGTGACAACGTGCCCTCTTCGGCTCGCGAGAGCAACGCGAGATCGTCGGCGAGCCGGTGAAGCCGGCGCGCCTCATCCGCCACCGCAGCAAACGTAGCCGGATCGGGCTCCCGCACGCCGTCGAGGAATGCCTCCATGTACCCCCCGATCGTGGTCAGGGGCGTTCGAAGCTCGTGAGCGAGCTCCCCAATCAGCCGGGTTCGGCGCCTCTCCGTCTCCTCGAGCGCTTCGCCCAGCGTGTTGACATCGGCTGCCAACTCCGCAAGCTCCCTCTCGGGTGGGATGGGTATCCGGCTCTGATAGTCGCCGGCGGCCATCTCCCGGGTCGCCCGGCGGACCGACGCCAGAGACCGGAGCAGGCGGCGTGAGACGACAACACCGACGAGGGCGGCGGCTGCCAGGCCGGCTATCACACCGAAGGCGAGCGCAACGTCCACCGACTCCAACACGGTATCTTGGAGATCCTGGGCTGCCCCGCCGCCTGCGCCTGCTCCTCGCCCCGCCCGAATCTGTCGCCCAAACCGCTCCGGGGCAATGGTGCGGCTCACCACCCAGACGGCCAGCGAGCCCACGGCGACCACCGCCAGGTAAGAGGCGATGAGGCGGCCGCGGAGGGTTCCGACCAGCTTCATCGCTGTTCGGCCAGGAACCGGTAGCCAACACCTCGCACGGTTCCGATGAACTGAGGCTTCTCAGCCGGATCATCGAGTGCTTTGCGGATGTTGCGAATATGGACATCGACAATTCGTTCCTCGCCGAAGAAGTCCCACCCCCAGACTCGATCGATGAGCTGACGTCGAGTGAACACGCGGCCGGGGGCGGAAGCCAGCGCGGCAAGCAGGTCGAATTCCAGTGCGGTCAATTCGATAGGGGCAGAGTCGATGAGTACCTGCCTGCGGTCGGGGTCGATCGTCAGTCCTGAGAAGACGAGGGTGGAATCTACCCGGGCGGTGTTGCGACCGCGACGCATCACCGCCTTCACTCGTGCCGCCAGTTCTCGCGGACTGAATGGCTTGGTGAGGTAGTCATCCGCGCCAACCTCGAGTCCGATCACCTTGTCGGTCTCTTCGCTACGAGCCGTGAGCATGATCACGTACACATCAGAGAACTGCCTGATCCGCCGCAGCGTTTCAAACCCGTCGATTCCGGGCATGCGAACATCGAGGATGATGAGGTCTGGCTCGAGCTGGCGGGTAGCGTCGACGGCCGCTTCGCCGGTCTCGGCCTCGCGTACCCCGTACCCGTCATCCCGGAGATAGGAGGCGACGAGCGAGCGGATCTTCTCCTCGTCGTCGACTATGAGGATCGTCTGGTCGCGCACCGCAGCAATGCTAGGAGTCAGCCCGCCGGCCTGAGCCGACTCGCCCCGGGGGCTGCGCCCCCACCGGTGTCGGTCTCGCCGGCGACGATGGTTTCGTATACGTCCGCCGACATCAGCTGCGGCTGGTACGGCTCGCCGGCCTTCTCCAGGTTGCGCACGAATGCCTTCAGGTGGCTCGTCGAGCCGCGCTCGAGATTGTCGAATAGGCGCTCGAGACCGGCGACGTCGCTGGCCTTGGCCCGCAAGTCGAGGATGTCCATCTCTTCGATGTACCCACCAACCTCGAGGGCAGCGATCAGGGAGGCGCTGCCTTGCTCCACCAGTTCGTCATACAGATCCTGCAACGTTGGGTCACTGAAGACACCGATCGGGTTGTCGGCAGCCGGATCAGGCACGCCGTATTGCTCGAGCAGGCGCTGTACGGCGGTGGTATGGCTGGATTCTGATTCAACGATGTTGCTGAATAGTGGCGCATCCCAGAGTTCGGCGAACGTTGTGTACACGTCGTGTGCCAGTTTCTCTTCCTCTCGCAGGAAGGTGAGGGCTTCGGCATCGGCCGCACTCAGCCGAGCAGCTGCTGCCGTTGGGTTGGCTTCGGGGCCAGCCTCACCAATCGCTGCAACCGTGCCCGCTCCCGGGTTCGGTGCGGCTATTGGCTGGATTGACCGGCAACCGGCCAGCCCGAGGGTGAGCGCGGCCGCGGCGAAGAGAAGGTGTTTGATTGTCATTGGAGGTACCTCGTGGGAATGGGCAAGCGTGGCAGGAGGAAAGGTGCCTGCCACGCTTGCCGGTGGTTACTGATTAGCTGGTCGATCCGTTGCGGTAGGCAGCTCCGTTGGAATTGCCGGCACCATCACCAGCCCGCGGCCCGTTGCCTGCGCCGGGGCCATCACCATCGGGCCCGTCGCCGTCGCATTCCCCAAGCTGCACCTGAGCCTGCTTCTGGACCATTGCCTGGGCCCGCTCGCCGGCTGCCGTTCCGTCACATTCGCCGCTGTGGTCCTGCTCCCGATTCTGCACCTGGTTCTGGACCATCGCTTTGGCCTGCTCGCCGGCCTCGGCGCCGGTGCCGTCGGCCAGCCGCAGCTGCTGCTGGCTTCCGTCGCAGGTGACGGCGGTGACGGCGGTGTCTTCCACCTCTCCAGTATCGGCCAGAGCCGCTCCGGTCGGGACCGCCAGGACCAGTGCCCCGGCTGCCATCAAGACCTTTGTCCGCTTCAACATCATCATGCTCCTTTCGTTGATGTCGTTCGGTCTGTCACTTCAATCGAACCAACCGCGTATCAACGCACGAGGTTCGCCTTCATCAAGTTGTCGTGAAGCCGCCGAGAGCCGATTCTGCGGCGTTGGGGTGCCCCGGCGGGCGATGATCGCGGGAGGAATACCCCCGTTCGGCGTCCCCGGAGCCAAGGAAGTGCCGATAGGCTCGACGGCCATGAACATCGTGGGCATCGGGATAGACCTGGCGGAGATCGAGCGGGTCGAGAAGCTGTTTGCGAAATACCCGGACCAGTTCCTGGCCCGGTGCTTCACCGAGCATGAGCAGGCCTATGCCGCCCGATTCGCCAATCCCTCACGACGCCTTGCCGCCCGGTTTGCCGGGAAGGAAGCGGTCATGAAGAGCCTCGGCCGGGGCTGGCGGCAGCTGCGCTGGAAAGACATCGAGATCACCGGGGGAGGCAAGCCGACGGTTCGGCTGTTCGGCACGGCGCTGGAGCGAGCCTCTCAACTGGGTGTGACTGAGGTCCATGTGTCGATCACCCACACCGACGTCACGGCCATGGTGCTGGCCATCTCAGTCAGCTAGTCGTCGTCACATCTCTCCGAGCAACGCCTCCAGTTTGTGGGTGGTCCGGCTGTTGCGAACGGTCAGCTCTTGGTATGCCGGATGTCCGGCCAGCTTCGACACGAACATGGTCCTGGTTAGGCGCTCCTTGAGGCCCGACCAGAAGATCACACCCGGTGCCGTGGCGATCGTCTCGTACTCGCTGGGCGGTGGGAGCGCTCTGAGCACGCGGGCCGGCGTGGTTCCGGCGAGGGTGAAGAGCGCATTGTGGCGGTGGGTGTCGGTGTCGCCCCACCAGTCGGGGGCTTGTGCCACAGACGCCAGGTACCGGCGACGGGACATGACCAGCAGCCGGCCGTGGTAGTCGAATCGTTCGCGCAGCCCGGTTTCTATCCGGCCCTCATCGGCCGACGGCGCCCGGAACAGGACGTTGCCGCTCTGGATGTAGGTCCTGACGTCCTCGAACCCGAGCTCCGCAAAAGCATCGCGCAGGTCCGCCATGGGGATCACATTCTTGCCCCCGACATTGATCCCCCGCAACAGCGCGAGGTAGACGTTCATGCGTGCCACGTCGGGATGGTATCCAGTGGTCAGGGGTCAGTGGTCAGTGGTCAGTGGACAGTGGTCAGTGGTCCCCCGATCCCCGTCGCCCGTCCCCCGTCAAGCCAGAACCCCCTACCAATTTGCGTGAGTCCCCCGCTCGTTGGCTGATGCCTGATGCCTGATGCCCGATGCCGGGAACCCTGCGGGTTCCTTGGGAGTTGCTTCGCAACTCCATCCGTCATGAATGCCCGATGCCCGATGCCTCTGGCTTGCAACCTGCAACGTGAAACGTGCAACTCTCTGCCGATCGCCGATCGCCGATCGCTGATGCTGATCGCTGATCGCCGATTGCTGACTGCTGACTGCCGATTGCTGATCGCTGATTCCTGATCCCGGTACTCTTCTCGCATGCAGCTCGTCATCACGCCGGCGGAGTCTGCCGTGCTCGACGCCGCCGCTTCAGACCGTATCGAGCAGCTCATGGAGCGGGCCGGGCTGTGGGTGGC